>NZ_JBEZMA010000012.1:0-161083 GCF_040652415.1 Streptomyces sp. NPDC048255 | reverse complement strand
TGCTGGGGCTCTGCCCCAGGCCCCGCGCCTCAATCGCCGGCGGGGCTGGGTTTGGCGTCGGGTGTGGGCCGGGGCCGCGGCTTCCCCTGCGGGGGGCCTGGCGGGGTGTGGCGCCGTTGCTGGGGCTCTGTCCCAGGCTCCGCGCCTCAATCGCCGGCGGGACTGCGTTTGGCGTCGGGCGCGGGCCGGGGCCGCCGCTTCCCCTGCGGGGGCTTGGCGGGGTGTGGCGCCGTTGCTGGGGCTCTGTCCCAGGCTCCGCGCCTCAATCGCCGGCGGGGCTGGGTTTGGCGTTGGGTGTGGGCCGGGGCCGCGGCTTCCCCTGCGGGGGGCCTGGCGGGGTGCGGCGGCGTTGCTGGGGCTCTGCCCCGGGCCCCGCGCCTCAATCGCCGGCGGGGCTGGGTTTGGCGTTGGGTGTGGGCCGGGGCCGCTCCGGAGCGTCTCCTCGGCTCGCGCACTGAGCCCCGGCTGCGAGTGTCCGGCCTGGGTTGCGCGCTCGTCCTGCGGGGACTCTCCTGCGCGTCCCCGTCCCACGCCTCGGCTTCGGAAGCGGGGCCTGGCGGTTGTCCGGGAACTCGTGGTGGAGGGGAGTGGTGCCGTGCAGGGGTGTCCCCGCAGGACGAGCGCGCAACCTGGCCTGATGGCGTCGGGTCGGGTTAAGTGCGCGAGCCGAGGAGACAGCCCGGAGGGGCACCGCGGACCGACCCCACCGACCAGGCCCCACCGGAACCAACCGCACACAGCGGAGGCCCGGCGCAGTCGACCAGGCCCCGCCAAGGCCGAACCGGACACCGCCGGGCCGCCCGCAGGGCACACCGCTTCGGCGGAGCCAAACCCAGCCCCGCCGGCGTTTGAGGCGCGGGGTCTGGGGCGGAGCCCCAGGAGCCCGGCCGCAGCCGAACCGCACCGCAGCCGAACCGCACCGCAGCCGAACCGCACCGCAGCCGAACCGCACCGCAGCCCAACCGCACCGCACCGCCGAGCCGACCGCAGGGACACGGCGGACAAACCCCGGCGGTTACCCCATTCGGGTCGGATCGTTATACCGGCAGCGCCGACGCGCCGAACCCGCCCCCGGAGGACTCCGATGACACCGTCCCCGCTCGCCGGCGGCCCCACCGGCCCCCACGCCCTGCGGCCGCTCCTCGACACCGTCCTCGAAGCCCTGCACACCGGAGCCAAGGAACGCGGCGGCCCCTTCCCCGCCGGCGGCCCCGACACCCAGGCCGCCCGCGTCCAGGCCGCACTGGGCGACGTACTGCCCGCCCACGGAACCGGCGACCACGAAGCACTGCGGACCCTCGTCCACACCATGGCTGCCGGCGCAGCCGACCCCGCCGAACCCCTCTGCGCGGCCCACCTCCACTGCCCGCCCCTCGCCGTCGCCACCGCCGCCGACCTCGCCGCCAGCACCCTCAACCCCTCCCTCGACTCCTGGGACCAGGCCCCCGCCGCCTCCGCCCTCGAACACCTCCTCACCCGCGCACTCGCCGCCGAGTTCTACGACACCCCCTACCCCGACGCCCTCGTCACCACCGGCGGCACCGAAGCCAACCAACTCGCCCTGCTCCTCGCCCGCGAACGCCACGGCCCCCACCTCACCGTCCTCCACGGCGCAGCCGCCCACCACTCCATCCCCCGCGCCGCCTGGCTCCTCGGCCTCCCCCCGGCCATCGCCCTGCCCACCCCCACCGGCACCCTCGCCCCCACCGACCTCGCCCAGGCCCTGGCCACCACCCCCGGCCCCGTCCTCGTCACCGCCACCGCCGGCACCACCGACGCCGGACTCATCGACCCCCTCCACGCCATCGCCGACCTCTGCGACCACTACGGCGCCGACCTCCACATCGACGCCGCCTACGGAGGCCTCCTCACCCTCAGCCCCCGCCACCGCCACAAACTCGCCGGACTCGACCGCGCCCACTCGATCACCGTCGACCTGCACAAACTCGGCTGGCAGCCCGTAGCCGCCGGACTCCTCACCGTCCCCGACACCGCCCTGCTCGCCCCCCTCGCCCACCAGGCCGACTACCTCAACGCCACCGACGACACCGACGCAGGCCTGCCCGACCTCCTCGGCCGCTCCCTGCGCACCACCCGACGCCCCGACGCCTTCAAGATCGCCGCCACCCTCCGCTCACTCGGCCGCGACGGCCTCGCCCAGCTCATCGACCACACCTGCGACCTCGCCGACCACCTCGCACGACTCCTCGACGCCCACCCCCGCTTCGAGCTCCACTCGGCGCCCACCATCAGCACCGTGCTCTTCCGGCCCACCGACGCCGACGACACCCAGGTCGCCGCCCTGCGCCGCACCCTCCTCCACGAGGGCCGCGCAGTCCTCGGCCGCACCCACACCGCCGGCCGCCTCTGGCTCAAAGCCACCCTGCTCAACCCCCACACCACGGCGGGGGACCTGGACACCCTCATCGCCCTCCTGGAAGGCAGCACCCACCGATGACCGCCCAGCTCGATGCACCCCACGACCTCGTCGGAATCGGCATCGGCCCCTTCAACCTGTCCCTCGCGGCCCTCGCCCACGGCCTCCCGCACCAAGGAACAGGCGAACTCGCCACCGCCTTCTACGACCAGCGCCGCGACTTCCGCTGGCACCCCGGACTCCTCATCGAAGGAGCCACCCTCCAAGTCCCCTTCCTCGCCGACCTCGTCACCCTCGCCGACCCCACCAGCCCCTGGAGCTTCCTCAACTACCTCAAGCACAAGGAACGGCTCTTCCCCTTCTACTTCGCCGAGCAGTTCCACATCCAGCGCGCCGAATACGACGCCTACTGCCGCTGGGTCGCCGGCCGCCTCCCCGCACTCCACTTCGGCCACCAGGTCGACGCCGTTCGCTGGAACCCCGAACGCGACCTCTTCGAAGTCGACTACACCCAACTCGACACCGACGGCGAAGCCGAAGCCCTCGGCCGCACCTACACCCGCCACCTCGCCCTCGGCATCGGCACCACCCCCTACATCCCCGAACCCCTGCGCCCCCTCGCCGAAGCCCCCACCGTCCCCGTCATCCACTCCGCCGACTACCTCGACAACCGCCCGCGCATCCTCGGCGCCGAACACGTCACCGTCATCGGCTCAGGCCAATCCGGTGCCGAAGTCTTCCTCGACCTCCTGCGCGCCCGCCCCCACGGCCGCGAACGCCTCAGCTGGCTCGCCCGGACCCCCTCCTTCGCCCCCATGGAGTACTCCAAACTCGGCCTCGAACACTTCACCCCCGACTACACCCGCTACTTCCACGCCCTCCCCGAACCCGTACGCGACCGCCTCGTACCCTCCCAATGGCAACTCCACAAAGGCATCGACACCGACACCATCGCCGCCATCCACCAGGAGCTCTACCGCCGCACCCTCCACGGAGGCTGGCCCGACGCCGTCCTCACCCCCGGAGTCACCGTCCGCACCGCCGGCCGCGTCGCCACCACCAAGGTCGAACTCCACCTCGAACACCAGGAACAAGGCACCCGCTCCCGCCTCACCACCGACGCCGTCGTCCTCGCCACCGGCTACCGCGAACGCCCCCTCGGCAGCCTCCTCGCCGGACTCGACCCCTACCTGCGCAAGGACTCCTCCGGCCGCCCCCGCATCGACGACCGCTACCGGATGATCACCGACCCCGCCGTCACCGGCAGCATCTTCGTCCAGAACGGCGAACGCCACACCCACGGCGTCGGCGCCCCCGACCTCGGCCTCGCCGCCTGGCGCAGCGCCGCCATCCTCAACACCCTCACCGGCAAGGAGCCCTACCCCCAGCCCCACCGCACCGCCTTCACCACCTTCGGCCTCGAACAGAGGGAGCACTCCCGCCCACAGCCCGCGGGCGAACTGCTCCCCCTGGTCGAACACCCCTAGAAGACGCCCGGGCGAACCCCTAGAACACCGGCACGGAACCCCGCGTCAGCCGCCAGTCCACCGAAGCGAACCCCGCCGGATCCACCGTCCCCTTCGCCTTCACCCACGACACGATCGTGTTGCGGATCTCATCCGAATCCGCCCACAACTGCCTGGCCTGCGGGACGTGCGGGAAGTTCCCGCCCCCCGAGGCCCGGTAGTTGTTCACCGCCAGCACGAACCGCGCCGCCGGATCCACCGGCTGCCCCTGGAACGACAACCCCACGATCCGCGAACCCACCGGCTGCGCGATGTCGATGTCGTACGCGAACCCGTACACCGCGTCGTAGTTGTAGTCCGGAATGCCCTCGGAGTTCGTCAGCTTCGCCGGATCCACCACATCACCCGGAGCCGTCCGGACGAAATACCGCGCCGAGTACTCCAGATAATCCTTCAGCTGCGCACCCGTCAGCAGCCGCGCCTCCAGGGTGTTCTCGAACGGGTACAGGCCCGCCGCATCCCTGATCGTCACCTGCCCCGCCGGTATCCCCGCCGTCCGCGAGAAGCACGAAGCCTGCGACACGACCGGCAGCGCCGCCCACTCCGTACCCGCCAGAGCCGCCCTCACCGTCTCCGCCTGCACATGGTTGATCAGATCGATCACCGGCACGTCCTTCACCGGACCCTCCGCCGACGACATCGCCTGCGTCGACGTACCGATCACCTGGTTCACGTACGCCACCACCTTGCGGTGCTCGTCCGACAGCAGCCCCGTGATCTTCGGATCCTCCGCCGCCGCATTCGAATTCAGCACGCTCGCCGAAACCTTCGCTACCGACCAGCGGCCCTTCTCCCACGCCAGCTCGAAGTCGAACAGCGTCAGCCGCTGCCCCCACTTCAGCGGCTCCGACAGCACCACGTCCTTGCCCGTCGCCCTGTTCTTCACCCGGTACTCGGCAATCTCCGTGTGCGCGTGCCCCACCAGGATCGCGTCGATCCCCGCCACCTGCTCCGCCACCAGCCCCGCCGCGTTCTCCACATGCGGCAACTGGTCCCCGTACGAAGACGTACCGCTCGACCCCGAGTGCGCCGACACGATCACCACGTCCGCACCCATCGAACGCAGCCGCGGCACATACTTCGCCGCCTGCTCCTCCAGACCCGGGAACGTCATCTTCCCCTGCACGTGCGCCTTGTCCCAGATCGCGATCCCCGGATTCGTCAGACCCAGCACCGCCACCTTCACATCCCGCCCGCACGGAGTCCTCAGCCGGTGCATGCTGTACGGCGGGAACGCCGGCCGCAACGTCTTCGCATCCAGCGCGTTCGCCCCCAGCAACGGGAAGTCACACTGCTCCTCGAACTTCCGCAGCACCGGAATCCCGTAATTGAACTCGTGGTTCCCCAGCGCCGCCGCGTCGTACCCGATCGCGTTCATCGCCTGCGCCATCGGGTGCACCGGACCCCGCCGCGCCGTGATCGGATCCACCTTCGCGTAGTAGTACGACAACTGCGTGCCCTGGATCGTGTCACCCGCGTCGATCAGCAGCGTATTGCGCCGCCCCTTCGCCGCCCGCACCTCGTTCACCAACGTCGAGATCTTCGCCAGACCCACGTCGTTGTGCGCCTTGTCGTCGAACTCACGGTCCGTGAAGTAATCCCAGTTGAAGACATTCCCGTGCAGATCGGTCGTCCCCATCACCGTGAACGAGTACGTCCGCGGCCGCCCCGAATGCGCAGCCGCCGGAGCACCCGCAGCCCCCGTCAGCGCCACCGCCGCACCCGTCGCAGCCGTCGTACCCAGAAAAGCCCTGCGGTCGAACGCCATGCCATCTCCCCTTGTGAACCATGTGAGCCATCAACAACGCGCGTAGACAGCGCGCGTAGATTCTGACCCAGCGGTAACAAGGGACAACACCCCCACAAGGTTTCGATCCGATGACCACACCCCCACAGACGACAGTGCGAGAGTGAAACCATGACCCAGGACGCAACGCACCAGCCCTACGGAACCCCCGAAGTCCCCCGCGTCGCCGTCCGCGGCGAAGCCCGCCTCGAAGTCGACCCCGAGATCGCCCGCATCGGCATCACCGTCAGCGCCCGCGGCACCGACCGGCGCACCGCCCTCGAAGACCTCACCCGCCGCAACAACACCGTCCTCGACCTCATCAAAAGCTACGGCGACCCCGTCGAAAAACTGGAAACCGGCGCCTTCTCCATCAGCCCCGAACTCACCCGCCACGGCCGAGGCGAACGCATCCGCGCCTACCACGGACGAGTGCACATCACCGCCGAGCTCAACGACTTCACCACCCTGGGTGAACTCACCACCCGCCTCGCCGACCTCGAACTCACCCAGGTCGACGGCCCCTGGTGGGCCCTGCGCCCCACCTCCCCCGCCCACGGCGAAGCCCGCCGCCAAGCCGTACACGAAGCCGTCCAGCGCGCCCGCGAATACGCCGAAGCCCTCGGCGCCCGACTCGCCGCCCTCGTCGAACTCGCCGACCTCGGCGCCGAGAACGCAGCCCCCTTCCAGACCTCCCCCAGCACCGGAATGCGCACCATGGCCTTCAGCGCCACCGAAGACGCAGGCGCCCCGCCCCTCGACCTCGAACCCCAGCGCCAGACCGTCTGTGCCCAGGTGAACGCCCGCTTCACCATGACCCCGCCACAGCTCTGAAACCACCCGCGGCCAGGCCCCCGGGGGTGCTCATCAGAGCACCCCCATGCACATTCAACAGTTGTCAACAAGCTTTTGCACAAAGGTTGTTGAGTGGACACCCGGAACCAATTTCCTACTGCCTGGTAGGGGCATACGCTCGCCTTATGCGCCGAGCGAAAATCGTATGTACCCTGGGCCCCGCCACCGACTCATACGACCAGATCAAAGCACTGGTCGAAGCCGGAATGGACATCGCCCGCCTCAACCTCAGCCACGGCACCTACGCCGAACACGAAGAGCGCTACCAGCGCGTACGCAAAGCCTCCGACGAGACCGGCCGCAGCGTCGGCATCCTCGCCGACCTTCAAGGCCCGAAGATCCGCCTCGGCCGCTTCCGCGAAGGCCCCGTACTCCTTGAACGCGGCGACGAGTTCACCATCACCGTCGAAGACCACGAAGGCGACCGCCACACCTGCGGCACCACCTACAAAGGACTCGCCACCGACGTCACCACCGGCGAACGCATCCTCGTAGACGACGGCCGCGTCACCCTCGAAGTCACCGCCGTAGACGGCCCCCACGTCCACACCACCGTCATCGAAGGCGGCATGGTCTCCGACCACAAAGGACTCAACCTCCCCGGAGTCGCCGTCTCCGTCCCCGCCCTCTCCGAAAAAGACATCGAAGACCTCCGCTGGGCCCTGCGCACCGGCGCCGACGTCATCGCCCTCTCCTTCGTACGCAGCGGCCACGACATCGAAGACGTCCACCGCATCATGGACGAGGAAGGCCGCCGCCTCCCCGTCATCGCCAAAATCGAAAAACCCCAAGCCGTCGAGAACATCGACGACATCGTCGCCGCCTTCGACGGCATCATGGTCGCCCGCGGCGACCTCGGCGTCGAAATGCCCCTGGAACAAGTCCCCATCGTCCAAAAGCGCGCCGTCAAACTCGCCAAGCGCAACGCCAAACCCGTCATCGTCGCCACCCAGATGCTCGACTCGATGATCGACAACTCCCGCCCCACCCGCGCCGAAGCCTCCGACGTCGCCAACGCCGTCATCGACGGCACCGACGCCGTCATGCTCTCCGGCGAAACCAGCGTCGGCAAATACCCCGTCGAAACCGTCCGCACCATGTCCCGCATCGTCGAAGCCGCCGAAGAAGACATCCTCGCCAAAGGCCTCCCCCCACTCACCGAACGCAACAAACCCCGCACCCAAGGCGGAGCCGTCGCCCGCGCAGCCGCCGAAATGGGCGACTTCCTCGACGCCAAATTCCTCGTCGCCTTCACCCAGAGCGGCGACACCGTCCGCCGACTCTCCCGCTACCGCTCACCCATCCCCCTCCTCGCCTTCACCCCCGACCCCGCCACCCGCTCCCAACTCAACCTCACCTGGGGCGTCGAAACCTTCCTCGGCCCCCACGTCGACTCCACCGACGCCATGGTCGCCCAAGTCGAAGAAGAACTCCTGCGCATCGGCCGCTGCGTACCCGGCGACGTAGTCGTCATCACCGCCGGCTCACCCCCCGGCGTCAGCGGCTCCACCAACCTCGTCCGCATCCACCACATCGGCGACGCCGTCCGCTAGCCGCCGACCACACCCCCACCCCACCGCGTCGGGCACCACCGCACAGCCCGACGCGGTACGCGCCCGGCGGGGACCTTCGCTAGTACTTCGGCCCGATGTGCGCGTCCATGAGCGCGACGGACGCCTTGCGGGCGATGGACACGTTGAGGGGGTCACTGCCCCGGGCGAGGATCGTCCACTGGACGCCGACCTGGGTGAGCGTGTCGGTGCAGAGCCGACGGATGTCGTCGGACTTGTTGGTGAAGAAGTACCGCGGGTACTCGTAGCGCTTGCCGTTGCGGACGGTCCAGTTGGTGATCCGACACCCGTCGGAGTGGATCAGTCCCCGGATGAACTCCCAGGGGTGTGCGTCGACGATCTGTTGCTGCCACTCTTCGAGCGCGATCCGCCGGTCGTGCTTCTTGCCAGGCCCGTGCTGGGGGAACATGCATGTCCAGTGCCGACCGTAGCTGGTGACGTTGACGCAGCCTTGGCGCTGCAACACGTAGACCTTGTCGGACGGGCGGACCGCCAGGATCGCTGCCCGGCACTGCTCGATGAGGCCGGGCCATGCGTCTGCGCAGGCGATGCGCAGATAGTGGCCACCCCTCGGGTGGGGGCTGATGCAGCCGTCGCCCAAATAGAGGCCGAGGAGGTAGGCATATGCTGCCGGGTCGCCCGGACCCGAGCATGGCGTCTGTTCCACGCGGGGGCGCGGTTCGATGCGCACCTGCCAGGCGCGTATGGCTGCCCGGGATATCCCCGTTTCCTTGCTGACCGAGTTCATGCTGCGGCCGCTTCGCAGAAGCTCCAGCGTCCGCTTGCGGGTATCCATGTCGTACATGTGCTCGACGCTGCCGCGCGGATTCTGTCTACGTCGCACGTTTCGGCTCTGTGCCGCTGAAAAGAGTGAAGGTCACGCGTTCTCGCGTGACCTTGGAAAAGAAGGAAAAGTGCCCCGGGTCGGACTCGAACCGACACTGAATGGGTTTTGAATCCATCGCCTGCTGCCAATTGGGCTACCGGGGCCCCGCGAATCGAAGGTTTACCTCGACCCGCTGCGAGTCCACCTTACCGCAGCTAGGTAGGCTCAGGGGAGCAGTAACGCCCCGCATCAAGGAGCCCCCGTGACCGCCGAGCACGAGTCGACGCCCATGCCCGACGCCGACCAGTCGCACGTTCCGCCGCTGACGACGCGAGTCGTGATCGCCGAGGACGAGGCGCTCATCCGCCTGGACCTGAAGGAGATGCTCGAGGAGGAGGGGTACTCCGTCGTCGGCGAGGCCGGGGACGGGCAGACGGCCGTGGAGCTGGCGCGCGAGCACCGGCCCGACCTGGTGATCCTCGATGTGAAGATGCCCGTGCTGGACGGGATCTCCGCGGCCGAGAAGATCGCGGAGGAGTCCATCGCCCCCGTGCTCATGCTGACCGCGTTCTCGCAGCGCGACCTGGTCGAGCGGGCCCGTGACGCCGGGGCCATGGCGTACCTGGTGAAGCCGTTCAGCAAGAGCGACGTGGTGCCCGCCATCGAGATGGCGGTGTCGCGGTTCGCGGAGCTGCGGGCGCTGGAGAAGGAGGTCGAGGACCTTTCGCAGCGTCTGGAGACCCGCAAGCTGGTGGACCGGGCGAAGAGCGTGCTGCAGACGCAGTACGGGCTGACGGAGCCGGCCGCTTTCCGGTGGATCCAGAAGACGTCGATGGACCGCCGGATGTCGATGCAGCAGGTCGCGGAGGCGGTCATCGAGGACGCCGAGGAGAAGAAGAACGCGGCCCAGGGCTGACGGTCCCGGGGTTTGTCGGTCCCGGGCTGACGGTCCCGGGACGTACGTGAGGCCCGTCTCCCCCCGAGGGGAGGCGGGCCTCACGTGTGTGTGGAGCGGGGTGTGTCAGTCCTCGCCGAGGTACGCCTTGCGGACGTCCTCGTTGACCAGGAGCTCGCGGCCGGGGCCGGAGAGGACGACGTTGCCGATCTCCATGACGTGGCCCTGGTCGGCCAGGGAGAGCGCGGCCTGGGCGTTCTGCTCGACCAGGAGGATGGTCGTGCCCTGGGCCTTGAGCTCGGCGATGGTCGCCATGATCTTCTGCATCATGATCGGGGAGAGGCCCATGGAGGGCTCGTCGAGCATGAGCAGCTTGGGGCGGGACATGAGCGCGCGGCCCATGGCGAGCATCTGCTGTTCGCCGCCGGAGAGGGTGCCGGCGGCCTGCTTGCGGCGTTCTCCGAGGATGGGGAAGAGGTCGTAGGCGCGCTGGACGTCCTGCTGGATGCCTTCTTTGTCCTTGCGGAGGAAGGCGCCGAGGAGGAGGTTGTCCTCGATGGACATGCGCGGGAAGATGTGTCGCCCCTCGGGGGAGTGGGCGAGTCCGAGCGCGACGATGTCGTGCGCGGGGATCTTCTTGAGTGACTTGCCCATGAACTTGATCTGGCCGCCGCGCGGTTTGATCAGGCCGGAGAGGGTCCGCAGGGTGGTGGTCTTGCCCGCGCCGTTGGTGCCGATGAGGGTGACGATCTGACCGGCGTCGACGCTGAACGAGATGCCCTTGACGGCTTCGATCTTGCCGTAGGCGACGCGGAGGTCTTCGACCTCAAGGAGTGCGGTCACTTGGCCTCTCCGTCCGTGCTGGTGGTGCTGTGCGCTTCGGCGGCTTCGACCTCGGCGACTTCTTCGGCGCCGGGGGCGCCTTCGAAGGGTTCGCCGAGGTAGGCGGCGATGACGCGTTCGTCGCTCTGGACTTCGCTGGCGGTGCCTTCGATGAGCTTTTCGCCCTGGACGAGGCAGGCGACGCGGTCGCAGAGGTTGAAGATGAAGCGCATGTCGTGCTCGATGACGAGGACGGCGATGCCCTGGTCCCGGATGGCGAAGATGAGTTCTTCGGTGGCGCGGGTTTCCTGGGGGTTCATGCCGGCGGTGGGCTCGTCCAGGAGGATGAGGCCGGGGTCGCTGGCGAGTGCGCGGGCGATTTCGAGCTTGCGCTGTTCGCCGTAGGGGAGGTTGCGCGCGAGGTGTTCGGCCTTGTGGGCGAGGCCGATGAACTCCAGGAGTTCCATGGCCCTTTCGCGGCTGGCGGCTTCTTCGCGGTGGAAGACGGGCAGGCGAAGGAGGGAGGACCAGAGGCCTTGCTTGGTGCGGGTGTGGCGGCCGACGAGTACGTTTTCCAGGACCGTCATGTTGTTGAAGAGACGGATGTTCTGGAAGGTGCGGGCGACGCCGGCGGCGGTCACCTTGTAGGACTTCGGCGGCAGGACGGTGTCCTTGTACCGGACTTCTCCCTCGGTGGGGATGTAGAGGCCGGTCAGGCAGTTGAAGAAGGTCGTCTTGCCGGCGCCGTTGGGGCCGATGAGGCCGACGATCTCGCCGCTGCGCACGGTGAGGTCGACGTTCTTGACGGCGGTGAGGCCGCCGAAGCGCATCGTGACGCCACGTGCGTCGAGGACGGTCTCCGCCGTGGTGGGGGCGGTGGTGGTGGTCGTCATGGGTCAGACCCCTGCCTTGCCGAGGACTGTCGGAGCGGCAGCCTGCTCGTGGAGTTCGAGCTGGTTGCGCCGGTTGGGGATGAGGCCTTCGGGGCGCAGTCGCATCAGGATGATGAGGGCGAAGCCGAAGACGAGGAGCTGGTACTCGCCCAGGAACTGGAGCTTGTTGGGGATCAGGAAGAGGAGTGATCCGCCGACGAGGGGTCCTGAGATGGTGCCCATGCCGCCGAGGACTACTGCGGCGAGCAGGAAGGCGGAGTTGGGGGGTACGGCGTTGGCGAACTGGTACTGGTCGGGGGTGACCGTGTACTGGACGTGTGCCTGGACGACGCCGGCGAGGCCGGCGAGGGTGGCGCCGAGGGCGAAGGCGATGAGTTTGACGCGGAAGCCGTTGATGCCCATGGCTTCGGCGGCGGTTTCGTCTTCGCGGATGGCGACCCAGGCGCGGCCGATGCGGGATTCGGCGCTGCGGCGGAAGACGAGGACCACGATGAGGGTGATCGCCAGCATCAGCAGGAAGTAGTTCGCGAAGCGGCCGATGGTGAAGCCTGCGAAGGTGTGTGCGGTTCCGAAGTCGAACCCGAAGAGGTTGATGTTCGGGATGTTGGCGACGCCGTTGGGGCCGTTGGTGACGTCGGGGCCGGAGACGCCGTCGAGGTTGTTCATGGAGATGCGGAAGATCTCTCCGAAGCCGAGCGTCACGATGGCGAGGTAGTCGCCGCGCAGGCGCAGGGTCGGGGCGCCGATGAGGACGCCGAAGATCATGGATGCGGCTGCTCCGGCGAGGAGTGCGGCCCAGAAGGGCAGCTGGACGCCGAAGGGCGAGTTGGGGGAGCCGGAGACGAGGGCCGCGGTGTAGGCGCCGACGCCGAGGAAGGCGACGTAGCCGAGGTCGAGGAGGCCGGTGAGGCCGACGACGATGTTCAGGCCGAGGGCGACGGTGGCGAAGATCAGGATGTTGACCCCGAGGCTCGCGTACTGGTCGTCGGTCTGGGTGAGGGGGAAGGCGGCTGCGGCGGCGAAGGCGCCGACGAGGGCGACGTTGCGGTGGCGGGCGGTGAGGGTGGTGAGGCGGGCCATGAGGCCTGCCTTGTTGAGTGCTGCCGCGCCGAAGCCGGTGGTGATCAGGAAGCCGATGAAGAGTTCCTGGTACGGCGTGGTGATGCCGTAGGTGAAGACGGTGAGCGCGAGGCCGAGGACGGCTGCGATCAGGAGGATTTCGGTCCAGGCGGGGAGGACCTTCGCGGGGGTGATGGGTCCGGAGGCGAAGGCTGCCTTGACGGTGGTCCAGGTGTTGCCGGCTTCGTGCTTGAACTTGTCCCAGTCGTTGTCGTCGGGGTCGGGGCCTTCGAGGACCGGCCGCTTGAAGGGCAGGGCGAAGGCGCCGATGACGGCGGCGAGGGTGACGAGGGCGGCTACGCCGGCGCCGGGTTCGAGGTCGACGATGGCGCCGAGCTTCACCACGATGGCGATGACGGTGTACCAGGTGACGGCGAACGCGGCGAGGGCGGAGAGCTTGATCGCTGCGTCGGCGCCGGCGGGGGTGAGCCAGCTGAGGCCCTTGACTCCGTAGGAGGCGAGGCCGAAGAGGGCGGTGAGGGCGCCGCCGATGAGGGCGAGCCACTGGAGTCCGCCGGGGTAGCCGTAGACGGTGAGGTCGCCGGGGAAGGCGGAGGTCCAGGTCCAGGCGAGGAAGGCGGAGAGGACGGTGAGGGCGCCGCCGCCGGTGGCCATGGCGCGGGCGGTCTTCTCGGGGAGGGCTATGAAGCCCTTGTCCTCGGCGGGGGTGTTCTTCGTGAGGTCTGCGGTGATGGTCGTCATGGAGGTCACACCCTGTCCGACACGCGCTGGCCCAACAGGCCTTGTGGCCGGAAGAGGAGCACGAGGATGAGAAGTACGAACGCCCAGGTGTTGCCCCAGGACTGTCCGCCGAGCTGCTGGAGGCCGGGGATGTCGTCGACGTAGACCGTGGTGAGGGTCTCGGCGAGGCCGAGGACGAGGCCGCCGACCATGGCGCCGTAGATGTTGCCGATGCCGCCGAGGACTGCGGCGGTGAAGGCCTTGAGTCCGAGGAGGAAGCCCATCTTGAACTGGACTTCGCCGTACTTGAGGCCGTAGGCGACGGCTCCGATGGCGGCGAAGAGGGCGCCGAGGGCGAACGCGGTGGTGATGATGCGGTCGGTGTTGACACCCATGAGCTTGGCGGTGTCGGGGTCCTGGGCGGTGGCCTGCATGCCGCGGCCGGTGCGGGTCTTCTTGACGAAGAAGCCGAGGAAGGCCATGGAGACGGGGGCGGCGATCAGCAGGAAGATGTCACCGGTCTGGATGGTGATGTTTCCGAGGTGGAAGGGTCCGCCGGGGATCTCGGGGAAGACGATGGAGCTGGTGGCGCCCGGGTACCAGGCCCATACCGCCTGCTGGAGGGCGATGGAGAGGCCGATGGCGGTGATGAGCGGGGCGAGGCGTGGTGCGTTGCGCAGGGGGCGGTAGGCGAAGCGTTCCGCGCCGACGGCGATGGTGGTGGCCACGATGACCGCGCCTATGAGCATGAGCGGTAGGGCTACCCACATGGTGGTGCCGCCGGGGAGCATCAGCCAGACCGTGAGCGCGCCGAAGCCGCCGGTCATGAAGATCTCGCCGTGGGCGAAGTTGATGAGCTGGACAATGCCATAGACCATCGTGTAGCCGATGGCGACGAGCCCGTACATGGATCCCAGTAGCAGGCCGTTGACCAGCTGTTGCGGCAGTTCGTGCACCGCAGGTCCTCCGAGTCTTTCGACGGATGTGACACCGCGCGGGGCGCTTTGTGTGCGCGCCCCGCGCGGCAGAGAGGGGTGGGGTGCTAGCGGGTGGCCGGGGGGCCGGCTAGCGGGTGGGAGGTCAGCTGAGGGTGCCGGATTCGACGGTCTTGAAGTCGTCGCCCTCGACCTTGTAGACGGTCAGCTGCTTGTTGGTGGCGTCGCCGAACTCGTCGAAGGAGACCTTGCCGGTGACTCCGTCGAAGGAGACCTTCTGGACGGCGTCGAGGACCTTGGCGCGGGCGTCGGTGGGGAGCTTGCCGCCGTTGGCGTCGACGACGGTCTTGATGGCCTCGATGATGGCCCAGGCCGAGTCGTACGAGTAGCCGCCGTAGGCGGAGAAGTCGTCCTTGAAGTTGGCCTTCTTGTAGTTCGCGATGAAGTCCTGCGCGGAGGGCAGGGTCTCCACCGGGGCGCCGACGGAGGTGCTGAAGTCGCCCTGGGCGCCTTCACCGGCGAGCTCGACGTACTTCTTGTCCTTGATGCCGTCGCCGCCGGCGAGCGGGATGTTGGTCCCGGAGGCCTTGATCTGCTTGCTGAGCGGGCCGGCTGCGGGGTATTCGCCGCCGTAGTAGACGACGTCGGCGCCGGAGCTCTTGACCTGGGTCACGACGGCGGAGAAGTCCTTGCTCTCCGGGTCGATGTGGCCTTCGCCGACGACCTGGCCGCCGAGCTTGGTGAACTCGCCCTTGAAGGTGCCGGCGAGGCCTGCGCCGTAGGTCTTCTTGTCATCGATGATGAAGACCTTCTTCTTGCCGGCCTTGTTGAAGAGGTACTGCGCCGCGAAGGGGCCCTGGATGGCGTCCGTGGTGGCGGTGCGGAAGTAGCTCTTGTAGGTGCGCACCTTCTCGCCGGTGGCCCACTTGGGGCCCTGGGTGAGGGAGGGGCTGGTGTTGGCGGGGGAGATCTGGACGAGCTTGGCGTCGTCGAAGACCTTCTGCATGGACTCGGAGACCGAGGAGTTCAGCGGGCCGACGACGCCGAGGACGTCCTTGTTCGCGACGAGCTTGGTCGCGTTCTGCTGGCCGGACGAGGCCTGGGCCTGGTCGTCGAGGGCTTCGAGCTTGAAGGTGATGCCCTTGACGTACTTCTTCTCGTTGGCCTGGCGGACGGCCAGGTCGACGGAGTTGCGGATACCGAGGCCGAGGGCCGACAGGTCGCCGGTCGTCGGGGAGTCGACGCCGATGACGACCGTGGTGTCGCCGCCGCCGGCGTCGTTCCCGCCCTTGTCGTCGCGCGATCCACAGGCGGTGAGAGTGAGGGCACCCGCGGCAAGCGCGGCCGTCACGGCAATGAGCGAACGATGACGCACGATCAGTCCTTTCCAGGCACGGCGTCCCCCCTGGGACGCGCCGAGTCGTAACGCGGGGAACCGAACTGAAAGGAATCCGGCGGTCGCGGTGACTGGCCGTGACTCTAGGCGGCAGATAGGCCGATATGGAGGGCTCGGGCCAATGATGTGACTCTCTTGTTATGCCACGGCGTAATACATAGCGGATCTCCGGGGGTGGAACGGGGGAATTCCGGCCGGTTCGTCTTGTCCGCATGCTGAGATGTGGCAGGACTGTCGGCGGGTTTGAGTCCTGACTCTCCAGGACTCTGGGGGATTTTGGTCCTGACGCCCCAAGGGGTCCCCCGTCTCGATCTCCGGGACAATCGCTGGTCAGGGCCTTGAAGAGATCTCCGTATAACAGTCACCCAGGGTGGAGTCGCGGCCTTCTTTTCGATGGTCATTGCGCAGAGTTACCCCCGGAAATAGGAGGCCTGAATTCCGTGCCGTATGCACCCATTCGTAGACCCGAATCGCCTCCCCGGTCCCACGTGCCGCTCCTGTAACGGCGACGGAGCGTGTGCGTTGCCGTCTTGTCACCGTCCGTGTCCGCTCGGGGTGTCTGTCCGGTGAGCGGTGATCCAGGGAGTGGACGGGTGCGCCGACACGGACGGTGAGCAGTCCTCATGTCCAGGGGCCTCCCGTGGGGATCCCGTTGCGGTAGCGCTCGTCGCAGCGCTGCCGCGCCTCGCGGGCCACGAGGTCGCGTCCGGCGTCGCGGCCCCTGGCCTGCTCCTCGGTGCGGGCGGCGGCGACGACGGCGCGCAGGATGTCGTACTGGCCGCCGGAGAGTCCCATGGCCTGGTAGTCGCGGCCCACGGGGTCCTCGCCGGGCGCGGCGTCGAGGAGGACGCCGCTCCAGTGGGTGATCAGGCGGGTGCACAGGTCCTGCGGGGAGGTGGTGGCCGGGGCGGGCGTGGCCGGGGCGGTGGCGGTGGCCCGGGTGCCGTCCGGGGAGCAGCCGAGGGTGAGGGCGGCGACGAGGGCGGCCGCGCCGGCCAGGCGGGCGCGGCGGCGCGTGGGGGCGCTCCGGCGCGCGAGGGCCGCCGTGCGCGCTGTGCGGGTGCTCCGCGGCGTGAGGGTCGCTGCGTCTGCTGTGCGGGCGCTGTGGGGCGCCGGTGACGTACCCATGCGGGGCACGCTAGACCGGCGCCGGGGAAGTCACAACGGTCAGGCGTTGCCGGGGTGTTGCGGCTCGGTGTCGCGCAGGAGGCAGGTCAGCCGGGCGGTGCAGACGCGGCGGTCCTGTTCGTCGGTGATCACGATCTCGTAGGTGGCGGTGGAGCGGCCGCGGTGCACGGGGGTGGCGACGCCGGTGACCAGGCCGGAGCGGGCGCCGCGGTGGTGGGTGCAGTTCAGGTCGACTCCGACGGCGATCTTGGTGATGCCGCCGTGGAGCATGGAGCCGACCGAGCCGAGGGTTTCGGCGAGTACGGCGGAGGCGCCGCCGTGGAGCAGTCCGTAGGGCTGGGTGTTGCCCTCGACGGGCATGGTGCCTACGACGCGGTCGGCCGAGGCCTCCAGGATGCGGATGTCCATCTGCTCGCCGAGTCGGCCCGCGGAGAACAGGGCGGGCAGGTCGATGCCCAGGGCCGCGTACTCGTCGAGGACTTCCTGCGGGAACTTCACAGCGTGGTGCTGGCCCATGGGTCGGCTCCGTTCGTCAACGCTCGTTAACCATCTTGTCCTGAGGTCGTTCTATCAGGCCGGTTCGAAGCGCACGACGACGGACTTGCTCGCGGGGGTGTTGCTGGTGTCCGCGGTGGAGTCGAGGGGGACCAGGACGTTGGTCTCCGGGTAGTAGGCGGCGGCGCAGCCGCGGGCGGTGGGGTAGTGCACGACGCGGAAGCCGGGGGCGCGTCGTTCCACGCCGTCCTTCCACTCGCTGACGAGGTCGGTGTAGGAGCCGTCGGCGAGTCCGAGCTCGGCGGCGTCCTCGGGGTGGACCATGACGACGCGGCGGCCGCCGGTGATGCCCCGGTAGCGGTCGTCGAGGCCGTAGATGGTGGTGTTGTACTGGTCGTGGCTGCGCAGGGTCTGCAGGAGCAGCCGTCCTGCGGGGAGCCTGGGGTATTCCACGGGTGCGGCGGTGAAGTTGGCCTTGCCGGTGCTGGTGGGGAAGCGGCGTTCGTCGCGGGGGGCGTGCGGGAGCTGGAAGCCGCCGGGGCGGGCGACGCGGGCGTTGAAGTCCTCGAAGCCGGGGACGACGCGGGAGATCCGGTCGCGGATGGTGGCGTAGTCCCGCTCGAACTCCTCCCAGGGGGTCTTGGAGGCGGTGCCGAGGACGGCGCGGGCCATGCGGGCCACGATGGCGGGTTCGGAGAGCAGGCGGGGGCCGGCGGGGGTGAGGTTGCCGCGGGAGGCGTGGACCATGCCCATGGAGTCCTCGACGGTCACGAACTGCTTGCCGGTGGCCTGGACGTCCTTGTCGGTGCGGCCGAGGGTGGGCAGGATCAGGGCGCGCCGGCCGGTGACGGCGTGGGAGCGGTTGAGTTTGGTGGAGACGTGCACGGTCAGGGAGGCGCGGCGGATCGCGGCCTCGGTGACCTCGGTGTCGGGAGTGGCTCCGACGAAGTTGCCGCCCATGGCGAAGAAGACCTTGGCCTCGCCGTCGCGCAGGGCCTGGATGGAGCGGACCACGTCGAAGCCGTGGTGGCGTGGCGAGGTGATGTGGAATTCGCGGTCGAGGGCGTCGAGGAAGGCGGGTGCGGGGCGTTCGAAGATGCCCATGGTGCGGTCGCCCTGGACGTTGGAGTGGCCGCGGACCGGGCAGACGCCGGCGCCGGGCCGGCCGATGTCGCCGCGCAGCAGGAGGAGGTTGACGACCTCGCGGATGGTGGCGACGGCGTGCTTGTGCTGGGTGAGGCCCATGGCCCAGCAGACGATGGTGCGCTTGGAGGCGAGGATCATCGCCAGGGCGCGTTCGATCTCGGGCCGGGTCAGGCCGGTGGCGGTGAGGGTCTCGTCCCAGTCGGCTTCCTTGGCGGCGGCCGCGAACTCCTCGTAGCCGTGGGTGTGTTCGCGGATGAACTCCTCGTCGGTGGCGCCGCCGGCCTCGATGACGAGCTTGTTCAGGAGGCGGAAGAGGGCCTGGTCGCCGCCGATGCGGATCTGGAGGAACAGGTCGTTGAGGGCGGTGCCCTTGAGCATGCCGAGGGGGGTCTGGGGGTTCTTGAACCGTTCCATGCCGGCTTCGGGCAGCGGGTTCACCGAGATGATCTTCGCGCCGGAGGCTTTGGCCTGTTCCAGGGCGGAGAGCATGCGGGGGTGGTTGGTGCCGGGGTTCTGTCCGGCGACGATGATCAGTTCGGCCTGGTGGAGGTCTTCGAGGGAGACGCTGCCCTTGCCGATGCCGATGGTCTCGTTCAGTGCGGAGCCCGAGGACTCGTGGCACATGTTGGAGCAGTCGGGCAGGTTGTTGGTGCCGAACTCGCGGACGAAGAGCTGGAAGAGGAACGCGGCCTCGTTGCTGGTGCGGCCCGAGGTGTAGAAGACGGCCTCGTCGGGGGAGCCGAGGGCGGTCAGCTCCTCGGCGATGATCGCGAAGGCCCGTTCCCAGCTGATGGCCTCGTACCGGTCGGCGCCCTCGGCCAGGAGCATCGGCTCGGTGATCCGGCCCTGCTGCCCCAGCCAGTAGCCGGAGCGCGTGGCCAGGTCGGCCAGGGGGTGCGCGGCGAAGAACTCGGGGGTGACCCGGCGCAGCGTGGCCTCCTCCGCGACGGCCTTGGCGCCGTTCTCGCAGAATTCGGCGGTGTGCCGCTTGTCGCCCTCGGGCCAGGCGCAGCCGGGGCAGTCGAAGCCGTTCTTCTGGTTGACCTTGAGCAGGGTGCGGGCGGTGCGGGCCAGGCCCATCTGCTGCTGGGCGACCTTCAGCGTGTGCCCGATGGCGGGCAGCCCGGCGGCTGCGTGCTTGGGGGGCGCGACCTGCGGCGCGTCCTGTACCGGGTCACCTGCGGGCGGCTTGGCGGCCATGTCGCTCCCCTTCGAGCAGTGTTTTCGTACTCATCCGATCCTGTCACGCCCGGCAGACATCGCCGACGGCGGATTTGTCGGTGGGGCCCCCTAGGATCGGGGGCGTGGCAGATTCAGCATCGAAGAAGACCGACCAGACGACCGCAGCGGACCGCCCCCGCCTGATGCTCATGGACGGGCACTCCCTGGCGTACCGGGCGTTCTTCGCGCTGCCCGCGGAGAATTTCACGACGGCGACGGGCCAGCCGACGAACGCCATCTACGGCTTCGCGTCGATGCTGGCGAACACTCTGCGCGACGAGGCGCCCACGCATTTCGCGGTGGCGTTCGACGTGTCCCGCAAGACGTGGCGCTCGACCGAGTTCCCCGAGTACAAGGCGAACCGTTCCAAGACCCCCGACGAGTTCAAGGGGCAGGTCGAGCTGATCGGTGAGCTCCTCGACGCGATGCGGGTGCCGCGGTTCGCGGTGGACGGTTTCGAGGCGGACGACGTGATCGCGACGCTGGCGACGCAGGCGGAGGCCCTCGGCTTCGACGTCCTGATCGTCACCGGTGACCGGGACTCCTTCCAGCTGGTGTCCGAGCACACCACCGTGCTCTACCCGACGAAGGGCGTCTCCGAGCTCACCCGGTTCACGCCGGAGAAGGTCGAGGAGAAGTACGGCCTCACCCCCCAGCAGTACCCGGACTTCGCGGCGCTGCGCGGCGACCCGTCCGACAACCTGCCGGGCATCCCGGGCGTCGGTGAGAAGACCGCCGCCAAGTGGATCACCCAGTTCGGTTCGTTCAAGGAGCTCGTGGAGCGGGCCGAGGAGGTCAAGGGCAAGGCGGGGCAGAACTTCCGGGACCACCTGGAGTCCGTCAAGCTCAACCGGGTCCTGACCGAGATGGTCAAGGACGTCGAGCTGTCCCAGACGCCCGCCGACCTGGCGCGTACCCCGTACGACCGGTCCGCCGTGACCGGGGTGCTGGACGTACTGGAGATCCGCAACGCCTCGCTGCGCGAGCGGCTGCTGGCGGTCGACCCGGGCGCGGCCCAGGACGAGGCCCCGGCTCCGGTCGCGGCGGGCGTGGAGCTGGACGGCTCCGTGCTGGGCGCGGGCGAGCTGGCGCCGTGGCTCCAGGCGCACGCGGGCGGACCGCTGGGTGTGTCCACCGTCGACAGCTGGGCGCTGGGCCAGGGCAACGTCAGCGAGATCGCGCTGGCCGCCGCGGCGGGTCCGGCCGCCTGGTTCGAGCCGTCGGGGCTGGACGAGGCCGACGAGCGGGCCTTCGCCGCCTGGGCCGCCGACCCGGCGAAGCCGAAGGTCGTGCACAACGCCAAGGGCCTGATGCGGGTCTTCCCGGAGCACGGCTGGACCCTCGCGGGCGTCACCATGGACACCGCGCTCGCCGCGTACCTGGTCAAGCCGGGCCGCCGGTCCTTCGCCCTGGACGCCTTGTCCAACGAATACCTGCACCGGGAGCTGGCGCCGGCCGCCGCCGACGGGCAGCTGGCCTTCGGGGCCGACGACACGGCCGAGGCGGAGGCGCTGATGGCGCAGGCCCGCGCCGTCCTGGACCTCGGTGAGGCCTTCACCGGAAAGCTCGCCGAGGTGGGCGCGGTCGAGCTGCTCCACGACATGGAGCTGCCCACCTCCGAGCTGCTGGCGCGGATGGAGCGGGCCGGCATCGCCGCCGACCGCGATCACCTGGAGGCCATGGAGCAGCAGTTCGCGGGCGCCGTGCAGCAGGCGGTGAAGGAGGCGCACGGGGCGGTCGGCCACGAGTTCAACCTCGGCTCGCCCAAGCAGCTCCAGGAGGTCTTCTTCGGCGAGCTGGACCTGCCGAAGACGAAGAAGACCAAGACCGGGTACACGACGGACGCGGACGCACTGGCCTGGCTGGCCACGCAGACCGACCACGAGCTTCCGGTGATCATGCTGCGCCACCGGGAGCAGGCCAAGCTGCGCGTCACCGTGGAGGGCCTGGTCAAGACCGTGGCCGCCGACGGCCGGGTGCACACCAGCTTCAGCCAGACCGTCGCCGCGACGGGCCGGCTGTCCTCCACGGACCCGAACCTGCAGAACGTGCCGGTGCGCACCGACGAGGGCCGTGCCATCCGCCGCGGCTTCGTCGTCGGCGAGGGCTTCGAGTCGCTGATGACCGCCGACTACAGCCAGATCGAGCTGCGCGTGATGGCGCACCTCTCCGAGGACGAGGGCCTCATCGAGGCCTTCGCGACCGGTGAGGACCTGCACACCACCGTCGCCTCCCAGGTGTTCGGCGTCGAGCGGTCCCAGGTCGACGCCGAGATGCGCCGCAAGATCAAGGCCATGTCGTACGGGCTCGCGTACGGGCTGTCCGCCTTCGGTCTGGCCCAGCAGCTGAACATCGAGCCCGCCGAGGCGCGCGGCCTGATGGAGACCTTCTTCGAGCGGTTCGGCGGGGTGCGGGACTACCTCCAGCGCGTCGTCGACGAGGCCCGGGCCACCGGGTACACGGCGACGGTCTTCGGCCGCCGCCGCTACCTGCCGGACCTCAACAGCGACAACCGCCAGCGCCGCGAGGCCGCCGAGCGGATGGCGCTGAACGCCCCGATCCAGGGCACGGCGGCCGACATCGTCAAGGTCGCGATGCTGCGCGTGGACCGGGCGATCACGGCGGCCGGGCTGAAGTCGCGGATGCTGCTCCAGGTCCACGACGAAATCGTGCTGGAGATCGCCCCGGGCGAGCGGAAGAAGGTGGAGGAGCTGGTGCGCCGCGAGATGGGCGCCGCCGTCGACCTCAGGGCCGCGCTGGACGTGTCGGTGGGCGTCGGCCCCGACTGGGAGTCCGCCGCGCACTGACCCGCGTACCGGTCCGCGACCGCCCGCGAACGCCCGGCCCCGCTACCTGGTGGGGACGGGCGTTCGCGCATCCCGGTCGCTGTCGCTGTCGCTGTCGCTGCCGTCGCGGTCCCGGTCGCGACGGCCGGGGCGGTGGCGCAGCCGTACGAGGCCCCCGTACAGCAGGAGCGCCACGGCGAGGCCGCCGCCCGCGCCGAAGCAGACGGTCGGGATGATGTCGAACGGGGTGCGGATCCGGTCGAAGAAGGTGAAGAAGCGGACGACCCGCAGGGTGATCCCGGCCCCCACGCACACCGCCACCAGCGCGAGCGCACCCACGACCTCCGCGCGGGTCAGCACCGGCACGGACGCGGGGGCCGGGGTGCGCGGCAGACGGCGCAGGGCGGTCGCCGTGAACCAGACCAGCACGCAGGCCGCCACCGCCGAACTGCCGTACTGGAGGTACGAGTAGAGGGGCAGGCCGAAGGCGATCGGCTCCCCGAGCGCCGGCAGGACCTTCGTCCCCCAGCGGTCCAGGTGCGTGAAGCTGTCCCACACGATGTGCGTGAGGGAGCCGGCCACCGCCGAGAGGTAGAACCAGAGCGCCAGCGACAGGATCCGGCGCCCCCGCCAGTGCTCGCCGCGCACGAAGGCGTGCACCCGGCCCCGCCAGTCGCGCGGCAGGAGCGCGATCAGGGGTTCGCGCAGCAGCAGCCAGCAGGCGACGAGAGCGGCGGTCAGTGCCGCGTCCGCGGTGAGCACTCCGACGAGGGAGTGCGTGAACGTCCCGTAGGCCATCACCCCGCCGACCACCGCGTCCGCGAAGTAGAAGGTGTCCGGCGCGAACGACCCCAGGACCAGGGCCGAGGCGACGAGCGGCCCCCGCGCGCGTCCGGTCCGGCGGATGGCCGGAATGACGGCGGCCGCATGGCTGAGGGTGAACGGCATGGCACCTCTCCTCGGAGTTCGACGTCCGCAGGCGCAGCCGGCGGCACGGGATCCTTACTTCGGGCCAATGCCCATGAAGGGTCTGGACAGTATGCGTGACCTGCGCAGGGACGTGGGGATGTGGTGAATTCCCCGTCACGGTGCGTGCCCTGTGCAGGGAGCTGACATAGGGTCACGCGGACGTCGAGGGGGAGGGGTCCGGCTCATGTCGGCTCGAATATTCGGACGCAGGCTGCGCCGGGGCGGCGCCGCGGCTCTGGTCTCCGCACTGGTGGTCGCCGCGGTGACCGCGTCCCAGGGCCCGGCCGCCGTACGCACCGAGCGGGTGACCGCGGCCGGGGGCGGCGCGGAGCCCCTCCCGGCGGCCGAGGCCGGAGGCGACTCCGCCTACTTCACCGAACTGCCGCCGCTGATCAGCCCCGAGCCCCCGGCCGTACTGCTGCCCGAGGGGGACGGGCAGCCGGCGGCCGCGCCGGAGCCGGACGCGGCGCAGCAGCCGGAGGCCGGGACCGGGCCGCGGACGGAACAGGTGGTCACCGGCGCCGGCGAGGGCGCGCAGGGGATACCGGCGAGCGTGCTCGCGGCGTACCGGCGGGCGGAGCTGACGGTGGGGGAGAACGACCCCGGCTGCGGGCTGCGCTGGCAACTGCTCGCGGCGATCGGCAAGGTGGAGTCCGGGCAGGCGCGCGGCGGCCAGGTGGACGCGGCGGGGACCACGCTGCGGCCGATCCTCGGGCCCGTGCTCGACGGCAACGGATTCGCGAACATCCCGGACACGGACGGCGGCGCGTACGACGGCGACGGCCGCTACGACCGGGCGGTCGGGCCGATGCAGTTCATCCCGTCCACGTGGGCGGCGTGGGGCCAGGACGCGGACGGCGACGGCCGGCGCAACCCGAACAACGTGTACGACGCCGCCCTCGCGGCCGGACGGTACCTGTGCGCGGGCAACCGCGACCTGCGGCTGGACGCGGACCTGGACCGGGCCGTGCTCTCGTACAACCACTCCACCGCCTACCTGCGCACGGTGCGGTCCTGGTTCACGTACTACCTCAAGGGCACGCACGAGGTCCCGGACGGCGGTGGCGCGGGCGCGGGGACGGGCGTGCCCGCGGTGACCCCGCCGAAGCCGAAGCCGGACCCGAAGCCGGAGCCGAACCCGACGCCATCCCCGAAGCCGGAGCCGAACCCGACGCCATCCCCGAAGCCGAGCCCTACGCCTACGCCGGCTCCCACCCCGACGCCTACACCCACGCCTACGCCGACCCCCACCCCGACGCCTACGCCAACCCCCACCCCGACGCCGACGCCGACGCCGACGCCGACTCCCACGCCTACACCGACCCCCACCCCGACGCCTACACCGACCCCCACGCCGACACCTACCCCCACCCCGACGCCGAGCTCCACCCCCACGGCCCCGAAGCCCAGCCCCTCCACCAGCGTCCGGCCCACGCCCACGGCCTCCGCCAAGCCGGGCCCGGCATCCTCGCCGAGCCCGAGCCCGAGCCCGACCGGGACTCCGTAGCCGAGCGGCTCGGTCAGCCGTTGCACCAAGGCGCGGACGGCGACTGCAGGCACGGGCTCGGCGGGGGCGGCGTGTCCGTCCGGTGCTGGTAGTAGGCCCCGGCCAGGATCAGCACCACCGTGCCCATCGCCATGATCGCCTGGGTCGTGGCGGTGACGCCCGCGTTCCGCCGGGAGGCGCGCAGGCCGGCCCGGGTCATCAGCGCCGCCAGCACCCCGGCCGCCACGAGGAAGCCCCAGACCGGAGCAGGCGGGTCGGACCACTCGGTGGCGAGGCTCAGGCTGGCGAGCACCCAGGCGAAGAAGACCGCGGCGAGGCCGAGCAGTTCGAGCACGATCAGGAAGACGGCCGCGGCGACGTCCGCACCCAGGCCCCCGTGCCGACCGGTTCCGTCGGGTGAAGTGGTCATGCGCGTCAGCCTGCCCGGGGGCGGGCGCCGGGACATGAGTACGGGTACTCAGAGGAGAAGCCGCGCCCCGAGCCGTGAACGCGCAGGCCCAGACGGTTCTCATCTCGCCCCGGCGTTGCTACGGTGCCTCCGCCCTGACGCCCTATCAGATTCCGGAGGCCCGGCATGCGCGCACTCATCGCCGCCGCCAGCGGGCTCGTCCTCGCGGTGCTCCTCGTCCTCGCCGTCACGGCGCTCGGGGCGCCCGAAGGCAAGACCTCTCCCAAGCCGCTGCTCACCACCGCGCCCGCCGCGCCCGGAATGTAGAGGAGGGCCCGGCCATGCGACGCAGAGCGAGCCTTGTCCTGCTGGCCCTCGCCGTGTTCTGCGCGGCCCTCGCGCCGCTGCTGCGCTGGTACGCGTACCCGCGGCTCGCGAAGATCCCGCCGAACCAGTACCAGGAGATGGTCCTGGAGGCGAAGGACGCCACCCTCATCGACTACAACGACGGCATGAAGCCCAAGAAGGTGGACAAGGTCACGATCGTCCAGACCCTCAAGGGCAACGTGGAGGCGTCGAAGGAGATCGAGGCCGACGCCGGCAAGGACGTGGTCGTCTGGGACACGCTGTCGTACATCATCGGGCCGGACGGGAAGATGGTCTCCCAGATACCCGAGCGGTACATCTTCGACGCGCACACCCAGGACCCGGTGCACGCCACCGGCGAGATGGTCGACGGTGACCCGGTCAAACGCGAGGGCATCGAGTTCAAGTGGCCGTTCTTCACCGAGCCGCGCGACTACCTCTACTTCGACGCCCAGACCCGCACCTCCTCGCCGATCCACTACGTGGGCCCGCGCACGTACCGGGGGATGGAGGTCTACTACTTCGAGCAGACCGTCCCGTGGACCAAGGTCGCCATGCCGAAGAAGATGCCGATCGAGGGCATCGACCCGGCGACGATCGAGCAGACCACCGGCACCAGCCTCTGGTACACGGTCAAGGCGATGTTCTGGGTCGACCCGGTGACGGGCGCGCCCGTCAACGCCGAGCAGGTGATCCAGCAGGAGATGCGCGGCGGCATCGCGGCGGGCGGCCCCGACGGGAAGCTCACCGCCTTCGCCGGTCACGTCAAGATGCGCGAGGACTACGCGAAGTACACCCTCGACCTGGTCGCCTCGAACCGTACGAAGGTCCTCGCGCTGCACACCTACGCCCCGATCGGCCTGGCGGCGGGCGGGCTGCTGTTCCTCGGGCTGGCGCTGTGGCTGGAGGCCCGCGGCCGGCGGGTGCGGGAGGAAGGGGTCAGCGCCTGAGCCGGGCGTTGGTGTGCCGGGTGGGCTCGGCGGTGGCCGGGTCCTCCGGCCAGGGGTGCTTGGGGTAGCGGCCGCGCAGCTCGGCGCGGACGGCCCGGTAGCCGCCCTGCCAGAAGGAGGCGAGGTCGGCGGTGACCGCCGCGGGGCGGCCGGCGGGCGACAGCAGGTGGACGAGTACGGGTACCCCCGCGACCTCCGGGGTCTCGGCCAGCCCGAACATCTCCTGGAGCTTCACGGCGAGCACCGGCTGCCCGGCGGAGTAGTCCACCCGGATCCGGGAACCGCTGGGCACCTCGATCCGTTCGGGCGCCAGCTCGTCCAGCCGGGCGGCCTCACCGGTGGCCCAGGGGAGCAGCCGGTTCAGGGCCTGCCCGGCGTCGATGCGGCCGAGGTCCGCGCGGCGCCGGGCCCGGGACAGCTCGGGCTCCAGCCATTCGTCGGCGCGTTCCAGCAGGGCGCAGTCATCCTCTACGTCCGGCCAGGCGCCGCCGAGCGTCCGGTGCAGGAAGGCCAGCCGGGCCCGAAGCCCTACCGCGTCCTGGGTCCAGCGCAGCAGGCCGAGGCCCTCGGTGCGCAGCCCGTCGAGGAGGGCGGCCCGGACGAGGGCCGGGTCGGGGGTGCGCAGCGGTCGCGCGGCGAGCTCGATCGCCCCGAGCCGCTGCGCTGCGCGGGCGACGAGGTCCCCGTCCTCCCAGTGCACCTCTTCGCCGTCGCTCCGGAGATGGGCGGCCGCGGCCAGGGCGGTGTCCTCGTCGATGACGGCGGCCAGCCGGACGCGGGCGGAGGCGGAGTGCGGGGGCCTGTCGGCGACGGCCACGGCCAGCCAGGGTGCGTGGCGCAGCCCGGACCCCTCACCGAGCTCGGCCCCGGTCCCGGAGGCCATGAGGAAGGCCCCCTGCCCCTTGGCCTTGGCCACCCGCTCCGGGAACGCGAGGGCTGCGACGAGCCCGGCGGCAAGGTCATCGGGTGCGGCACCGCTGCCGGGGCTCCGCCCCGCACCCCGTGCCTCAAACGCCGGCGGGGCTGGATTTCGGCTGCTGCCGTCCGCTTGGCGGGGCTGGTTTGCCCGCAGGGCAAATTCAGCCCCGCCGGCGTTTGAGGCACGGGGGTTCGGGGGCGGAGCCCCCGAGGGGTCCGGGGCGGAGCCCCGGGACGGGGGGCTGGGGGCGGAGCCCCCGGTTTCGGGAAGGGGCGGGGTGGGGGAGAGCCCCGCAGGGTCCCCGACAGCCCGCTCCAGCCGCCGCACCTCGGCACGCCAGCGCACGCCGTAGGGGTCCGCCCCCCGCCGGGCGGAACGCCAGGCCGCGGCCAGGTCGTCCCCGTACTCCCGCGGCGGCTCCTCGCTGAGCAGGGCCACCACTTCCGCAGCCCGCCGGGCGCCGAGCGCGGCGGAACCGTCCAGCAGGGCCCGCGCCAGCCGCGGGTGCAGCCCCACCCGGGCCATCCGCAGCCCGCGCGGGGTCGGCCGCCCGGCCGCGTCCACCGCGCCCACCGCCACCAGCACCTCCCGCGCCGCGGCCATCGCCCCGGCCGGCGGCGGGTCCAGCAGCGCCAGCCCGGCCGCGTCCGGGTCGCCCCAGCACGCCGCCTGCAGCGCGAACTGCGCCAGGTCCGCGATGCGGATCTCCGGCGCCGGGAAGGAGGGGAGCCGGCCGTCCTCCGCCTCGGCCCAGCAGCGGTACACCGCACCCGGCGCCTCACGCCCGGCCCGTCCCGCCCGCTGGCGCCCGGCCGCGCGGGACGCCCGTACGGTCGCCAGCGCGCCCAGCCCCCGGGCGTGGTCCACCCGGGGTTCGCGGGCCAGACCCGAGTCCACGACCACGCGTACGCCGGGCACGGTCAGGCTGGACTCGGCCACGGCGGTGGAGAGGATCACGCGGCGGTGCGCCGCCGCGGTCAGCGCCGCGTCCTGCACGGCCGCCGGGGCCCGGCCGTGGATCTGGAGCACCTCCGCGTCCACGCCGCCGAGCTGCCCGGCGACCCGGGCGATCTCACCGACGCCGGGCAGGAAGCACAGGACGTCGCCCTCGCGCTCCGCGAGGGCCCGCCGCACCACCGAGGCCACGTGCGTCAGCTGCGCGGGGTCCACCCGCATGCCGTGCGGGGGCCGCACCGGCCGGGCCGGGGGAGCCCAGACGGTCTCCACCGGGTACGAGACCCCCGCGGCCTCCACCACGGGCGCGCCGCCGAGCAGCCGGGACCAGCCGGCCGCGTCGGTCGTCGCCGAGGCCGCGACGAGGCGCAGCTCGGGCCGCAGGGCCTCCCGTACGTCCAGCAGGAAGGCGGCGACGGTGTCGGCGTCCAGGTGCCGCTCGTGGCATTCGTCCAGGACGACCAGGTCGGTGCCGGAGAGCTCCTGGTCGCGCTGGAGCCGCTGGAGCAGCACTCCGGTGGTGACGACCTCCACCAGCGTCCCGGCGCCCACGACCCGCTCCCCGCGCACGCTGAAGCCCACCGACGCGCCGACCTGCTCGCCCAGCAGCCAAGCCATCCGCCGCGCGGCCGCCCGGGCGGCGATCCGCCGGGGCTCGGCGACGATCACCCGGCGCCGCGGTCCGCCGCCGACCAGTCCGGCCAGGACCAGCGGCACCAGGGTGGTCTTGCCGGTGCCGGGCGGGGCGCAGAGCACGGCGGTGCCGTGGCCGTCGAGCGCGGAGACGAGCGCGGGCACGGCCTCCCGTACGGGAAGGGCGTCGAGGGCGGACCGGCGGATCAAGGAATCAGTCCCTCTCGCACACGAAGATCGCGGTGCCGGGGATCAGGTTGCCGCGCAGCGGCGACCAGCCGCCCCACTCCTGGCTGTTCCATTCGGGCCACTCCGGCTCGACCAGGTCGAGGAGGCGGAAGCCGCCCGCGACCACGTCACGGACGCGGTCGCCGATCGTGCGGTGGTGCTCCACGTACACGGCGCGGCCCTGCTCGTCCTGCTCGACGTAGGGGGTGCGGTCGAAGTAGGAGGCGGCGACGGACAGGCCCTCGGGCCCGGGCTCGTCGGGGAAGGCCCAGCGGATCGGGTGGGTGACGGAGAAGACCCAGCGGCCGCCGGGGCGCAGTACGCGGTGGACCTCGCGCATCACGTTCACGGGGTCGGCGACGAAGGGGACGGCGCCGTAGGCGGAGCAGGCGAGGTCGAAGGAGGCGTCGCGGAAGGGAAGCCTCCCGGCGTCGGCCTCCACCAGGGGTACGTCATCGCCGATGCGCAGGGCGTGCTGGAGCTGGCGGTGGGAGAGGTCGAGGGCGACCGCGCGGGCGCCCTGGGCGGCCAGCCAGCGCGAGCACTGGGCGGCGCCGGCGCCGATCTCCAGGACGTCCTTGTCCTTGAGGGAGGCCGCGGGGCCCAGGAGGGCGGCCTGTGCCTCGTCCAGTCCCTCGGGTCCCCACACGAAGCGGTCGTCGCCGAGGAAGGCCCCGTGCTCGCTCTGGTACTCGTCGGCATTGCGGTCCCACCAGCCCCGGCTCGCCCGGCTGCTCTCCGCTTCCCCGGCGACACGCCGGGTGGCCTCGGCGTCGTCCGGGGCGCCGCCGTCGGCTCCGTACGCTCCTTCGGGGGCGTGCTTGTCGTAGGACTCTTGGTTCATGGGGCCCGTCGTCGTAGTCTGCGAATAGGGAAGGAAGGGCCATCAGGGCCTTCCCGCCGAAGAATTGTGCCGGTTATCCGGCGATCCGCCCGGGGTGTGCGCCTTCGCGCATTGACCCTGTCCGGCTGCCCCCGTATGCTACAAGTTGCGCTGCGAGCCTGTGCTCCTCAGACCTAGCAGGCTGCGCTTGCATCTGTTGATGTCCCCTCGGTTTTCGAGGCCCCGCCGCTCTTCTGCGGATCGGGGGCCTCCTTGGCTGTCCGGTCTTCGGTGGATGCCGATAAGGGCTCCCGGCGTAGCAGTACCTACGACTTTCTGTCCGTAACCGGAGCCCTTTCCCACATGACGAGCAGCACCGAGACCACCGCCACCACTCCGCAGGTTGCGGTCAACGACATCGGCGACGCGGACGCGTTCCTCGCGGCGATCGACGAGACGATCAAGTACTTCAACGATGGCGACATCGTCGACGGCGTCATCGTCAAGGTTGACCGGGACGAGGTTCTCCTCGACATCGGTTACAAGACCGAAGGCGTCATCCCGAGCCGCGAGCTCTCGATCAAGCACGACGTCGACCCGAACGAGGTCGTCAAGGTCGGCGACGAGATCGAGGCCCTGGTTCTCCAGAAGGAGGACAAGGAAGGCCGCCTGATCCTCTCGAAGAAGCGCGCTCAGTACGAGCGTGCCTGGGGCACCATCGAGAAGATCAAGGAAGAAGACGGCATCGTCACCGGTACCGTCATCGAGGTCGTCAAGGGTGGTCTCATCCTCGACATCGGCCTCCGCGGCTTCCTGCCGGCCTCTCTCGTCGAGATGCGTCGTGTCCGCGACCTCCAGCCCTACGTGGGCAAGGAGCTCGAGGCGAAGATCATCGAGCTGGACAAGAACCGCAACAACGTGGTCCTGTCCCGCCGCGCCTGGCTCGAGCAGACCCAGTCCGAGGTTCGCCAGACGTTCCTCACCACCCTGCAGAAGGGTCAGGTCCGCTCCGGCGTCGTCTCCTCGATCGTCAACTTCGGTGCCTTCGTGGACCTGGGTGGCGTCGACGGTCTCGTCCACGTCTCCGAGCTGTCCTGGAAGCACATCGACCACCCGTCCGAGGTTGTCGAGGTCGGCCAGGAAGTCACCGTCGAGGTCCTCGACGTCGACATGGACCGCGAGCGTGTCTCCCTGTCGCTGAAGGCGACGCAGGAGGACCCGTGGCAGCAGTTCGCCCGGACCCACCAGATCGGTCAGGTCGTCCCGGGTAAGGTCACCAAGCTGGTTCCGTTCGGTGCGTTCGTCCGCGTGGACGAGGGCATCGAGGGTCTGGTCCACATCTCCGAGCTGGCCGAGCGCCACGTGGAGATCCCGGAGCAGGTCGTCCAGGTCAACGACGAGATCTTCGTCAAGGTCATCGACATCGACCTCGAGCGTCGCCGGATCTCGCTGTCGCTGAAGCAGGCCAACGAGTCCTTCGGTGCCGACCCGGCCTCGGTCGAGTTCGACCCGACCCTCTACGGCATGGCCGCGTCGTACGACGACCAGGGGAACTACATCTACCCCGAGGGCTTCGACCCGGAGACCAACGACTGGCTCGAGGGCTTCGACAAGCAGCGCGAGGCCTGGGAGACCCAGTACGCCGAGGCGCAGCAGCGCTTCGAGCAGCACCAGGCCCAGGTCATCAAGAGCCGCGAGGCCGACGAGGCCGCCGCTGCCGAGGGCGCTGCCGCCCCGGCCGCCGGTGCCGGCGCCGGTGCGGGCATCTCGGGTGGTTCGTACTCCTCGGAGTCGGACGAGACCTCCGGCGCCCTGGCGTCGGACGAGGCCCTGGCCGCGCTCCGCGAGAAGCTGGCCGGCGGCCAGAGCTGATCGCAGCGCATCACACCCAGGTGTGAGCTGAGCTGAAAAGTAAGGCCCGTCCCCTCAGGGGGGCGGGCCTTACTGCTGTTGCGGCGGGCCTCACCGCTGGCTCCCTCCGCGTGCGCCCGCTTCTTGCTCCGTGTCCCCTCCGCTTCTCCCTCCGCGTCCCCTGCCGCTGCCCCCGCCCCGTGTTGCTTTCCTGTGAAAGGGGCCAACTGGGGAATGGCGTGGCCGCCTTGGACGTTCTTGGCAGAGAACGCGGCGAGGAGGAGTGGTGACGGTGCTTGATCCGCAGGGGTTGTACGAATGGGACGCCAAGGGCCTGGCGGTGGCCGACCTGGCGCTGGCCCAGGACTCGGCCGGCCTGGTCATGCTCTACCACTTCGAGGGGTACATCGACGCGGGTGAGGCCGGGGAGCAGATCGTCGAGCGGCTCCTGGACACCCTGCCCCACCAGGTGGTGGCCCGCTTCGACGCGGACCGGCTGGTGGACTACCGGGCCCGGCGCCCGCTGCTCACCTTCCAGCGCGACCACTGGACCGAGTTCGAGGAGCCCCGGCTGGAGGTCCGCCTCGTCCAGGACGCCACCGGCGCGCCCTTCCTGCTGTTCTCCGGCCCCGAGCCGGACGTGGAGTGGGAGCGGTTCGCCGTCGCCGTCCGGCAGATCGTCGAGCGGCTCGGGGTCCGGCTCTCGGTCAACTTCCACGGCATCCCCATGGGCGTCCCGCACACCCGGCCCGTCGGCATCACCCCGCACGGCAACCGGACCGACCTCATGCCCGGCCACCGCAGCCCCTTCGACGAGGCGCAGGTACCCGGCAGCGCGGAGTCGCTGGTGGAGTTCCGCCTCGGCCAGGCCGGGCACGACGTCCTGGGCGTCGCCGCCCACGTACCGCACTACGTCGCCCGCTCCCCGTACCCGGACGCCGCGCTGACGGTGCTGGAGGCCATCACGGCGGCGACGGGCCTGGTCCTGCCGGCCGTGGCGCACGCGCTGCGCACCGAGGCGCACCGCACCCAGACGGAGATCGACCGGCAGATCCGGGAGGGCGACGACGAGCTGGTCACCCTCGTGCAGGGCCTTGAACACCAGTACGACGCGGCGGCCGGCGCCGAGACCCGCGGCAACATGATCGCCGAACCGGCCGAGATCCCCTCGGCGGACGAGATCGGCCGCGAGTTCGAGCGATTCCTGGCGGAACGCGAGGGCGAGAACTGACACCGGGGGTTCCGGCGGGCCCCGCCGGTCACGGCACGAGGCGGGCCGGGCCCGGTGTGATCGGTGAGCCGTCCCGGACACGGTCTAGGCTGCGGGCATGCTGAAAGTGGGCCTGACGGGCGGAATAGGTGCCGGCAAGAGCGAGGTCTCGCGGCTGCTGGCCGGGTACGGTGCGGTCCTCGTCGACGCCGATCGGATCGCGCGGGAGGTCGTCGAGCCGGGCACGCCCGGGCTCGCCGCCGTCGTCGCCGCGTTCGGCGAGGACGTGCTGACCGCCGAGGGGGCGCTCGACCGGCCCAGGCTGGGATCCATCGTGTTCGCCGACCCGGCCAAGCTCCAGACCCTCAACGCGATCGTGCACCCGCTGGTCGGGGCCCGGTCCGCCGAGCTGGAGGCCGCCGCGGGCCCCGACGCGATCGTGGTGCACGACGTACCGCTGCTCGCCGAGAACGGGCTGGCGCCGCTGTACGACCTCGTGGTCGTCGTGGACGCGGCCCCGCAGACGCAGCTGGCGCGGCTGACCGCGCTGCGCGGGATGACCGAGGACGAGGCGCGGGCCCGGATGGCCGCGCAGGCCACGCGCGAGCAGCGGCTCGCGGTGGCGAACCTCGTGATCGACAACGACGGTCCGCTGGAGGCACTGGAGCCGCAGGTGCGCAAGGTGTGGGCCGAGCTCACCGCGCGGGCCGTCGCCCGAGCGGCGGAAGCGGACGGAGCGGGCCCCGGGGCCTGACGTGCTCATGGAATAGCAGGTGCGCGGCGGGGCGTTGAACGCCCTCGTAGAGGGAAGGAACAGACCGTGTCCGACACCACGCCGCCGCCCCCGCCGTCCTCGTCCTCGCCGTCCGGCGCGGCGAGCCCGGAGACGCACGTCATCGACTACCGGGCCGCCGAGCAACTGCTGGCTGCACGCGACCCGCGCGGCGCCGTGAAACTGCTCGACTCGGTGATAGCCGCCCACCCGGAGAACACGGCGGCCCGGCTGCTGCGCGCCCGGGCCTTCTTCGCGGCCGCCCAACTGCGACCGGCGGAGCTGGAGTTCGAGCTGGTGCTGGAGCGGGAGCCGGACAACGCCTTCGCCCACTTCGCGCTGGCCCGCACCCGTCAGCGGTCCGGCCGGCCCGAGCAGGCGCGCAAGCACTTCCGGCTGGCCGCCGCCCTCGACCCCCAGCCGGAGTACCTGGCGGCGGCCGGGTTCGAGGACTAGGTCCTGTCCGGGCGGTCTTCGTGGATCAGCCCGCGTCGTCTGGTGCGGTGCATCGCGAGGCGGAGGATCGCAGCTCGTACTCGGCCGTACTCGCGCGGTCCGACAACGCGGCGAGGCGCCGTGCCGGGCGGCGCGGGCCCGCGAAGATCGCCCGGACAGGGCCTAGCGGCGGCCGGCTTCGACTGGTGGTGCCGTTCGGGCAGGGGCCGGGCGGTCAGCCGTGCGGGGGCTTGCGCGGAGGCTCGCGCGGGGGCTCGTACGGCGGGATGTCGGGGCCCGGCTGGTAGTGCGGGCCCTGGCGGATGTGGCGGATCACCACGGCCAGGTCCACGGCGGCCAGTACCGCGAGCACCCCGCAGGCCGCCGCCCACCCGGGACGGCCGGCCATCGAGAACGCGGCCGCCCCGCCGGCGGCCCAGATCAGCCCCCACAGACTCAGCCAGAACCGCAGCCGCAGCGGACTGCGGGCGGTCACCGGTTCGTTTCCGGAACGCATGGCTCGCCTCGGATCGCGCGAAGGTCCTCCGTTCCATGGTCCCACCGGGAGCGCCCGCGCGCGGCGGGTCAGGGGTTGAGCTTGTTCACGGCCTTGGTGGTGGTCTTCTTGAAATCGCCGACCGGGGCGTGCGACAGGTTGCCCATCTGGCCCCACTGGACGACGGTCACGGTCGACCCGTCCCGCCCGATGCCGAAGAGGTGCACGCTCGGCTCGGATTCGGGGATGGAGACGTGCACCGCGTAGACGTGCGCGCCCTCCTCGACGGGGAGCGTCCCGTAGTCCTGCCAGGAAGCCGTCCCGCCCGGGTTCGTGCGCAGCCAGTCGGCGGCGCAGGCCGCGACCTTGCGCTCCAGCGTGCCGGCGAGCTTGGTGGCCGCGGAGGCCGAGGCGGACCGTACGGAGACCTGTACGGCGCCGGTGTCGAACTCGGTGCCGAACTGGCGGTGCCAGCTGCCCGACGCCGGAAGAACCCCGTCCAGGCAGAACGGCGCGAACTCGGGCAGGCCCTTGGTGACCTCGCCGGCGTACCAGGGCGAGGTGGGGTGCGGCGGCAGGTCGGTGCCGTTGAGGAACCCCGGCGCGGTGGCGGCCGTAGCCGTGGTCGAGGCGGTGAGGACGAGGGCGGCCGCCGCGAGCAGGGCGGTGGTGAAGGTGGCGGCGGTACCGGAACGTCGGAACATGGTCGGTTCTCCCCAGTGGCTCAGCAGGACGCGTCTCAACAAGGCGTGTCAAAGGCGTGTCGTCGGTGCGGATGCTTACGCCAACAGCCTTCCCCCGGGCCGGGGTGTCGGACGACGGATCGCGGCGGATTCGGGACACTGGAATGGCCGTACGTGCTGTCACCTGGGGGAACACCCCCTGCATGGAACGCAGTCGTGGGACGGGGGAACGCCGTGGGTGTGGGTGTGGGTGTGGGTGCGGGTGTGGGCGCCGGCGGGGGCGGGGTCGGCGGCGGGAACGTGGGAGCGGGAGAGGGAGAGGGAGAGGCGCAGCGGTTCGCCCGGCTGATGCGGGAGCTGAAGGGGCGCGCCGGGCTGAGTTACGGGGTGCTGGCGCGCAAGCTGCACACGAGCACCTCGACCCTGCACCGCTACTGCAACGGGGAGGCCGTGCCGACGGAGTTCGCGGTGGTGGACCGCTTCGGGCGGCTCTGCGGTGCCTCGCCGGCCGAGGCGGTGGAACTGCACCGGGCGTGGCTGCTGGCGGACGCACGACGGCGTGCGGCGGCGCGTGCGGCGGCCCCGGGGGCCGGGGAGGTGCGGACGGCCACGGCACCTGGCGCGTCCGAGCCGGCACCGGCACCGGCACCGGCACGGGAGGGGGTGGAACCGGGGCCCGTCGCGGGGCCGGCTGCGGAGCCGGGGGCCGGGCGGGGCGTCGGGCTCGGGGCCGGGCGGGGCGCGGAGTCGGGGGCCGGGGCGGCGGCGGAGTCCGGGGCGGTCACGGCGGAGTCCGGGGCCGGGTCGGTCGCCGGGCCGGCCGGTGGGCCCGGCGCCGAGGCGGGTGCCGGCCGGGCCGCGGATTCGGAGCCGGAGCGGGTGGCCGGGCCCGTACGGGTGGACGTACCGGAGCGGGGCCGGCTGCCCTGGTACCGGCGGCGCGGGGCCGCGGTGGCCGTCGCCGGGGCGGCGGCGGGCGCGGTGGCCGTGGCGGTGCTGACGGCGGCCCTGCCCGAAGGGGGTACGCCGTCGGCCGGGACCGGGGCCGGCTCCAGCGCTTCGGCGGCGCCCACGGCATCCTCCCCGGCGGCGACGGGCGCCCCCGCGACGCGGACGCCGGCCACCGGAGCTGGCCCCTCGGCCCCGGCTTCCGCCCCCGCGTCGGCCTCGGCGTCGCCGTCCGGCGCGGGGCAGGTGCCCGTACCGCCGTCCGGCACGGAGCCCGGCGCCGAGCCCGGCCGGGGCCCCGCCACGGCGGCGCCGCTCCGGGCGGCCGTCCGGTCGCACGTGTGGGCCTTCGGCTGCGACCACGCCTACCTGGCCGAACAGGGCCCGGGGGCACTGCCCCCGCCGCCCGTGGAGGCGGACGCGCCCGCCTGGGCCTCCTCGCAGCGCGCGGTGCACGCGGGGACGCAGATCGTGGAGATCACCCTGCACGGCACGGGCCCGGGCGCCGTGGTCCTGGAGGACCTGGAGGTACGGGTCGCCGCCCGGCGCACCCCGCCGGCCTGGAACGTCTACCAGATGTCCCAGGGCTGCGGCGGGGCCATCACCCCGGCCGGGTTCGCGGTCAACCTGGACGCCTCGCGTCCGCTCGCCCGGCCCGTCTCCGGGAGCGACGGCGGCGCGGCCGTCCCCGCCCCTTCCTTCCCGTTGCGGGTCTCGGCGGCGGAGCCGGTGGTGCTGCGGGTGGAGGCCGCCACCAAGGCCTGTGACTGCGACTGGGTACTCGACCTGCGCTGGACCGGGCCCTCCGGTTCCGGCACCCTGCGGATCGACGACAACGGCCGGCCGCTGCGCACGAGCGGCACGACGGGCCGTCCGGTCTACGGCTACGCGACGGAACAGGGCCGCTGGGCACGCTGAGACGGCGGAGGTATGCCCAGGTCAGCGGCGTTGTCAGTGCCCGGACCTAGACTCGGTGCAGAGGAGATCCGCAGCGACCGGGGGAGGGGGGACACCATGACACAGCCGTCGCAGTGGCCGTCGTCGCCGTCGCCGTCGCCGTCGCCGTCGCAGTCGTCGCCATCGCCATCGTCGTCGTCACAGCCGCGGGCGACCGACGCCGCCCGCGCGCTGCTGCGCCATGCCGCCGTCTTCCTGCCCGCCGCCGTCCCCCGTGAGGGACGCATAGCCTTCTGGGCGCCCGACGGGGACGCGCTGCCCGCTGCGGGCACGCCGTCGCCGCTCACCGTCGTACGCCCGCACGGCGACGGGGTCCGCAGCCGGAGCGTGCCCGCCGTGACCTTCTCCGTCGCCGATGCCCTGCCCCTGCTCGCCCGGGCGCCCCGCAGCCCCGCCGCGCATCCCGCCACCCGGGCCTGGGGCACGGCCGCCGTCCAGGCGCTCACCCTGGCCGCCCGGGGCCGGCTGCTGCCCGGCCTCACCCCCGAGGGTGTCGACGCCTGGCGCGCCGGGCCGCTCGACGCCGCCGACGTAGACCACCTCCGGGCGGTCGCCGCCGCGCTGCCGCACGAGGGGTACGCGACGCCGCTGCCCGGGCGCCGCCCCCTCCAGCTGCCCGAACCGGAGGCGCTGGTCCGCGCGTTCCTCGACGCCGTGGCCGACACCCTGCCGCGTACCCCGGCCGCTCCGGTGGCCGCCGGCCGGCCCTTCGCCGCGCGGGAGGCGCAGCAGGTGCCCCGGATGGCGGACTGGGCCGCGCAGGTCGCGGCCGGCGCCGACACCGGCGTGGGGATCTCGCTGCGGCTCGACCTGTCGTCCTTCCGCCTCTTCGACGGGCCCGAGGAAGACACCGGGCCCGCGGAGGACGTCCGGCGGGCCGGAGCCGCCGTCGTCCAGGTGCACAGCCTCGCCGACCCCACCCTGGTCACCGACGCAGGGCTGCTGTGGGCGGGAGCGGCCGCCGCCGGGTTCGGTCCCCGCGCCCGGATCGACGCCGTGCTCGCGCTGCGGCGCGCCGCGCGGGTCTGGCCGCCCCTGCTGCGGCTGCTGGACCAGCCGGCCCCCGATGTCCTCGCCCTGTCGGACCCGGAGCTCGAAGACCTGCTGGGCGCGGCCGCGAACCGGCTGGCGGCCGCCGGGGTCCTGGTCCACTGGCCGCGCGAGCTCGCCCGTACGCTCTCCGCGACCGCCGTCGTACGGTCCACCGCGCCCGGGTCCGCGACCGACGGCACCGCCTTCTTCGACGCCGGGCACCTCTTCGCCTTCTCCTGGGAGCTGGCCCTCGGCGGGGACCGGCTCACCCCGGGGGAGATGGACGCCCTGGCTCAGGCCCACCGGCCCGTCGTACGGCTGCGGGACCAATGGGTGCGGGTCGATCCCGAGCTGGTGCGCAAGGCGCGCAAGCGGGAGCTGGGCCTCCTGGACCCGGTGGACGCGCTGGCCGTCGCCCTCTCGGGCACCGCCGAGGTCGACGGAGAGCCGGTCGAGGCGGTCCCGGTGGGGGCCCTGGCCGCCCTGCGCGAGCGGCTGACGGGGGAGCTGACTCCGCTTGCGCAGCCCGCCGCGCTGAAGGCCACCCTGCGCGACTACCAGGCCCGCGGTCTGGCCTGGCTGGACCTGATGACCTCGCTCGGGCTCGGCGGCTGCCTCGCCGACGACATGGGCCTCGGCAAGACCGTCACCCTGATCGCCCTGCACCTGCACCGGGACCGGCCCGAGCCGACGCTCGTCGTGTGCCCCGCGTCCCTGCTGGGCAACTGGCAGCGGGAGATCGAGAGGTTCGCGCCCGGGGTGCCGGTGCGCCGATTCCACGGCGGCACCCGCAGCCTGGCCGGGCTCGACGGCGGTTTCGTCCTCACCACCTACGGCACGATGCGGGCCAGCGCCCCCCGGCTGGCCGGGCAGGCCTGGGGCATGGTCGTCGCCGATGAGGCCCAGCACGTCAAGAACCCGCACTCGGCGACCGCGAAGGCGCTGCGCACGATCCCCGCGCCCGCCCGGGTGGCCCTGACCGGTACCCCGGTGGAGAACAACCTCTCCGAGCTGTGGGCGCTCCTCGACTGGACCACGCCCGGTCTGCTGGGCCCGCTCACCGCCTTCCGGGCCCGCCACGCCCGCCCGGTGGAGCACCAGCAGGAGGAGGACGGGGGCAACGAGGCGGCGGTTGCCCGACTGGCCGCGCTCGTACGGCCGTTCCTGCTGCGGCGCAAGAAGTCCGACCCCGGCATCGCGCCCGAGCTGCCGCCGAAGACGGAAACCGATCACCCGGTCTCGCTGACGCGCGAGCAGGCCTCCCTCTACCAGGCCGCGGTGGACGAGGCGATGGCCGTGATCGGGGCGAGCGAGGGCATCGAGCGGCGCGGCATGATCATGAAGCTGCTGGCCTCGCTGAAGCAGATCTGCAACCACCCCGCGCAGTACTTGAAGGAGGAGCAGCCGAGGATCCCGCACCGCTCGGGCAAACTCGCCCTGCTGGACGAGCTCCTGGACACGATCCTCGCCGAGGACGGCTCGGTGCTGGTCTTCACCCAGTACGTGACGATGGCCCGGCTCATCGAGCAGCACCTGTCGGCCAGGGGGATCTCCCACCAGCTCCTGCACGGCGGGACGCCGGTGCCGCGCCGCGAGGAGCTCGTGGACCGCTTCCAGGCTGGCGAGGTCCCCGTCTTCCTGCTGTCGCTGAAGGCCGCGGGCACCGGGCTGAACCTGACCAGGGCCGGCCATGTCATCCACTTCGACCGCTGGTGGAACCCGGCGGTCGAGGAGCAGGCCACCGACCGCGCGTACCGGATCGGCCAGACCCAGCCCGTGCAGGTGCACCGGATCATCGCCGAGGGCACGGTCGAGGACCGGATCGCCGAGATGCTGGAGGCGAAGCGGGCACTGGCCGATGCCGTCCTCGGCTCCGGCGAGTCGGCGCTGACCGAGCTCACCGACCGGGAGCTGGCCGACCTCGTCTCCCTGCGGAGGCCCGAATGATCACGGCGAAGGACGACCGGCGCCGCACCTTCGAGACCGTGCCCGCCGGAGCGGAGGCGGTGAGCTGGTGGGGCCGGGCCTGGGTGTCGGCGCTGGAGGAGGTCTCCCGTGACGCCGCCCGCCTGGCCCGGGGCCGTACGTACGCGGAGGGGGGCCACGTCGATGCGGTCACCGTCACCCCGGGCCGGATCGTGGCGTACGTGCGGGGCAGCCGGCCCCGCCCCTACCGCACCGAACTGGTCCTGCCCGCCTTCCCGGACGCGCAGTGGAGCGAACTCCTGGAGGTGGTCGCGGCCGATCCCGCGGCGCTCGCCGCCCTGCTGGAGCGGGAGGTCCCGCGGAGCCTCGCGGACACCGTCCTGCCCCGCGCCGGCGAGCTCGTCCCGCGCTGCTCCTGCCCGGACGTGGCGCGTCCGCCGTGCAAGCACGCGGCGGCCCTCTGCTACCGGGCCGCCCGGCTCCTGGACGAGGACCCGTTCGTCCTGCTGCTCGTACGCGGCCGCGGCGAGCGGGAGCTGCTGGAGGAGCTCACCCGCCGCAACGCCGCCCACGCCGCGCGGGAGCGCCCCGGCAGCACACCGGACCTCCCCGGGGTCCCGGCCCGCGCCGCGCTCGCCCGTACCGGTCTGCCCCTGCTGCCGGCCCCCCTCGCCGCGCCTGCCGCCGCGGGGCTTCCTCCCGCCTACCCGGCCGACCCTGCCGCCCCGGATCCGCTGGCCCTGGACCAGCTCGCCTCCGACGCCGCCGCCCGCGCCTTCGCCCTGCTGACCACCGCCGAGGACCCGATCGCCGGGCTCACCCTCTGGCAGGACGCCGTCCGGCTGGCCTCCGCGCATCACACGGCCGGGCTCACGGGAGCCGCCCGAGCCCTGTACCGCGACCTGGCCCACGCCACCGGCCGCAGCACCACCGACCTGGCCCGCGCCGCCGCGGCCTGGCGCCAGGGCGGCCGCCCGGCCCTCGCCGCCCTCGAAGAGCCGTGGGACCCCCCGGCGGGCCCCTTCGACCGGGCCCGCCCGGTGCTCCTCGCCGCGGCCCAGGGCTCCTTCCGTCCCGAGCGCAACCGCCTCACGGCCGCGACCCGCCAACTCCGCCTCGGCCGCGACGCCCTCTGGTACGCCTACGAGTCCCGCCCGGACGACGAGGACTGGTGGCCCACGGGCCGCCCCTCCCCGAACCCCCTCACGGCGCTCGGATCCTGAAAAGCCGGTGACGTCCGCGGACCTTGTTCTCCGGGCAAGGGGTCGCCTTATCCGGGCAGTTCGGCCGCCCAGCGCGTCAACGTGGTGAAGTCGCGGTCGCGCAGGCCGTGGCGGGGGCGGATGCGCAGGAGGAGTGCGGGGGACGGGTGGTGGGCCGCGACCCAGGCGCGGTCGAGGGGGGTGATCATGTCGTCGACCCAGGCGAAGGGGCGGCCGGCCGCCCAGTCGACGAGGGGGCGGGTCTTCCACGACAGGCCTTCCGGGTCGCGGGCGAAGAGTTCCGGCCAGTCGACGACGGGGAGATCGCCGGGAAGGCCGATGTGCGGGGCGATCAGGGTGTTGGCCTGGTGCGTCCAGGCCGTGGCCCAGGTGAGGTCGAAGGGCAGTGCCTGCAACCGGGCGCCGTGGGACGGGTGGAGGCGCACCCGCGCGCCGCGCCGGGCGCTGCGGGACAGGGGGTCGCGGTAGGAGAGCCAGACGTCCGGGTGCATCCGGTGGCTCGTGTATCCCCGGAGACCGGCGAAGAGGGACCGGAACGGGTTCAGGGGGCCGTCCACGTCGAGGAGGAGCAGCGGGCGAGCAGTCATGAAATAGGCAGTACCCAGTACACGATGGAGTGAAATGCCTACCGGCTCTATAACCCGAACGGGTTCAGCGCGTTGTCTCCGGTACGGGTGCAACGCCCGGGAACCTCTTCGGAAGGCAGGAAATCTGATGCGTCACAGTCGTCGGAATGGCTTGATCGCGGCGGTGGTTGCGGGAGGCGGACTGGCGGTCGCGGGCGTGAGCGGACTCGCCTACGCCGATGCGGACGCGGCCGGTGCGGCCGAGCGGTCGCCGGGGCTGCTGTCGGGAAATCTGGTGCAACTGCCCGTGCACGCCCCGGTGAACGTGTGCGGGAACACCGTGAGCGTGGTCGGCTTGCTCAACTCCGCCGCCGGGAACCGCTGTACCAACGAGACGCCGAAGGGCGGCGGGCATCACGGGCCGAAGCCCTCGCAGCCGTCGTCCCATTCCGCCCACCCGTCGAAACCCGGCACGGGCCACGGCTCGGGCAACCGAGGTGGGGCAGCCGCTCATGGGCGCGGAAAGGATTCACCTGGGCTGCTGTCCGGCAACGGGCTCCAGCTCCCGGTCGAGGTCCCGCTGAACATCAGCGGGAACGCGGTGAGCGTCGTCGGGGTCGGCAACAGCTCCAGCGGCAACACCTCCGTCAACGGCGAGGTGCCGAGCGGCGGGAAGCCGCCCCAGCCGCCCGTCGCCGAACGGCCGGTGACCTCGCCGCCGGCGCCGCCGCGCCACACCGAGGCACTCGCCCAGACCGGAGCCGACGGCCTCGCCTACCTGCTCCCCGGCGGCGGGGCACTGCTGCTCGGCGGCGCCTTCCTCTATCGGCGCTTCCGCCCGGCGGCGCAGTAACCCGGCGACGCACCAGCCCCGGGGACGCACCAGCCCCGGCGCCGCACCAGCCCCGGAGGGTCAGGCCCGACAGGTCAGGCCCGGTGGATCACGGTGCGTCGGGTCCGGCGGGTCAGGCCCGGAGGGTCGGTCCGGTGCGTCGGGTTCTACTCCTGCGCGTCGGGTCCGGCGGGCTCGGACGTGGTACGTCAGGGCCGGGGCGGTACCGGGCGCCAGCTGTCCAGGACGGCGTCGATCCGCGCGGCGAGCCGGGCGCGGGCGGCGAAGCGCGGGACACCGGCCATCAGCAGGGCGTCGTACTCGGTGTCGGTGTGCCGCACGGCCGCCCGGACCGCGTACGAGACCGCGAGTTCGTCGAGGGCCCGGCCGGCCGCGCTGCGGCCCACCCGGCCGCTGCCGCGCACCGAGGCATGGGTGGCGATCGCCACGGCCCGATCGGCCGGGCACCCGGGGAACAGCCGTACTATCTCGGCGGCGAAGGCCGCCGTGAACCGGGTGTCCTCGGCCGCGCGGCGCAGCCGGTCGCGCTCCCGGCGCCGGGCCCGCGCCTCCGCGTCCGCGAGGCACGCCCGCTCGGCCCGGGCCAGGGCGGCATCCTCGACGAGGATCCCCTGACGCTCGTACCGGCGGCGGCGCCGGTTGAAGCGGACGACGACCGCGGACAGCGAACTCGCCTCACGGGAGCGCCGGGTGAGCGCGGCGTCCCCGCGCGGAAGGTAGACCAGGTGGCCGAGATCCGCGCAGTCCAGGCAGCGCGGCACGCCCGCCTCGCGCACGAGGTGCCGCAGCGGACCGTGCCGGCACTCCGCGCAGTGGATCTGCTTCGCTGACTCGAAGACGACCAGGCTCATACAGGTGTGATACCGCCGAAGGAGCCTCATATCACCTGGTGGGGAAGGGCGGTTGTTGTTTCACCAACTCTTCCTCGAAGCCGTACTGTCCTTCTACGGTGTGGCTGGTGGACGACGGCCGGTCCACCGAGGAGGGCACATGCAGGGACAGCAGGCGACGGTACGACCGGCGAGGTCACGCGCCGTCTCCGCTCCGGCCGGCCGGGAGATCGTCATAGCGCCGGGCGGCTGCACGGGCTGGCACTACCACCGGGTGCGGCTGGACGCCGTCGTCCTGGCGGGGACGCTGACCCGCGTCCTGCACGACCGCACGGTCGAGGTGCACCGGGCGGGGACCACCTTCGTGGAACCCGCGGGCATCGGGCACGTCCACCTGGGCCACAACCTCGGCACCGACCCGGTCGTGCTCTACGTGACCCCGGCGCTCCCCGAGGGAACCCCCTTCGCCATACCCACCCCGCCCCCCTCCGGGGCCACGCCGGCGGTATGCCAGGAACACGCCGCCTGACGCCGCGCGGCCCCGTACCCTGGCCCCCGGCCCCGGCCCCGGCCCCGGCCCCCGCACCCCGGCCCGGCACCCGGGTCCCGCACCCCGGTCCCGCCCCCGGCTCACACCAGTCGGCGTATCTCCCCGCGCACCCGGTAGAAGCCCCCCGAGGCCGCGTGCAGCCCGTCCACGACGTACCGGGCCCCGGCCTCCCGGATCCCGCGCGGGAACTGCACGTTCCAGGCGGGCTCGAACCCGGCCGACACCACCTGGACCCGCATCCGGCCGCCCTGCTGGACGCACTCCACCACCACGCCGCCCGCCGGCGCCGCGGCCACCGACACCGTCGCCACCGCCGAGGCGGACGCCGCCGGGGTGAACACCGGCAGCGCCGCCGCCGACTTGACGTCCATCGCCGTCGGCACCGAACCCTGCTGCGCCGCCGCGATCGCCTGCTCGCTCGCGTCCACGCACACCAGCGAACCATCGGTCGTGACCAGGTAAAGCCGTCCGTCGAGGTACTGCATGGACAGCGCCGAACCGCTGCCCGTGCCCAGCTTCCACAACCGCTGCCCGTCGGCGTCGAAGCAGTACACCGAGGAGGAGAGGTCGCCCGCGAAGACGTGCCGGCCGTCCGGCGAGGTCGCGCACGAGTACACCGCCGCGTCGCACCGGTAGGTGGCCTCCACCGCGCCGGTCGCCTTCGACAGCCGCTGCACGGTGTTGCGCCCGGTGCCCGCGTACACCGCGTGCTCCTCCTGCCAGCCGAACAGCACCGAGCCGTTGGTCGCCGTGTGCCACAACTCCCCGCTGCCGTCGGGGGCGTACGCCGTGACCCCCTGGCTGTGCCCGTGGTAGACACCGTCCGCGTCCGCCCGGACCATCCACGCGTTGGTGCCCGCCGAGCGCCGCGACCACTGGAACTCGTCCTCGTGGTCGATGACCGTCAGTCCGCCGTTGCGGTCGGCCACGTTCAGCACGCCCTCGCGGATGTCGAGCCAGAAGATGTCCACGTCCGCCGCGATGTCGTACGCGCCGAACGGCACCTTCGAGGACAGGTCGTACACCGTGCCGTCGTCGCAGCCCGCGTATATCCAGAACTCGTCCGCCACCAGGCACTTCACCCCGTCCGGCAGGGAGTACCGGGCCAGCACCTCACCGCCGTGGCTCAGCGTGTAGACGTCGCCCGCCTGGTTGCCGACCCAGCAGCGGTCCTCGTCCACATGGATCCCGAAGGCCGCGGAGCCGGTGCGGAAGCGCCACAGCACGGGGGCCACCGCGCGCGCCGTCGACGGCGCCGACGTGACCTGACGGCGGGTCACCGACCGCGCCGCGCGCTGCCCGCGCACGGCCGGGGCGTACCCCTTGCGGACCTTCTCGCCGATCTTCTTCGCGGCCGCCGCCCTCGCCTTCTCGGCGGTCGGGAAGGAAGAGCTCTGCAGGGCCCCGGCCGCGCCGATGCGCCCGTACCGCACGGAGACCGCGGTGCCGTCCACGGTCACCTCGTAGAACTTGTGCGCTCCGCCGCCATCCTGCGAAAGCTCCAGATACGTCGTCTCCCGAGCCATGACAGACCCCTCCCCGAAGGCCGGTCCACCGGCGCCCTTTCCGCCGGTGATCCCTCGTGAAAGACGCTACGGGCCACCACTGACAATGGGCTGGTGCAGCTGGAAGCGATCACATGGCAGCGGATGGCCGAGCGGCTCGCCGGTCACCTCGACGACCACGCCCCCGCCCCCGGAGAGGCCGCCTGGCAGCGGGTGGGCATCGACGGGGCGCCCGCCGCCGGCACCGGCGTGCTCGCCGGGCACCTGGCCGATGAGCTGCGGCTGCGCGGCCGGGCGGCCCTTGTGGTCGCGGCCGGGGGGTTCCTGCGACCGGCCTCGCTGCGCTACGAGTTCGGCCGCGAGGACGTGGACACCTACCTCGGCGGCTGGTACGACACGGCTGCCCTCTGGCGCGAGGTGTTCGGCCCCACGGACCCCGGCGGCACCGGCCGGGTACTGCCCGACCTGTGGGACCCGGTCACCGACCGCGCGACCCGCAGCCCGTACGCCGAACTCCCGCCGGGCTCCGTGGTGATCGTGCACGGCCCGCTGCTGCTGGGCCACTGGTTCCCCTTCGACCTCAGCGTCCACATCAGCCTCTCCCCTGGGGCACTCGCCCGCCGCACCGAGGAGTCCGCGCGCTGGACGCTGCCCGCCTTCGCCCGCTACGAGGCCGACACCGACCCGGCGTCGACCGCCGACGCGGTGGTCCGGGCCGACGACCCCCGCCATCCCGCCTGGAGCGGCCTCCGCAGCCGGTAGCGGCCTCTCCGGCCTCTCCGGCCCCTCGGCCCGGCGGGAGCGGCGGGTGCGGCTGCCGGGCTCGTCCTACGGCCTGCCGCCCAGCCGGGTTATCGCCTGGGCCGCCGCCCGGCAGCCCGCCCGCGCCGCTTCCGCCGGGGCCGCGCCCGCCAGCCGGGCCGCGAGGAACCCGCCGGTGAACGCGTCCCCGGCGCCCGTGGAGTCCACCGCCTCGGCCGGTTCCGCGGCCACCTCGGCGGTGACCCGGCCCTCCTCGGCGACCAGCGCCCCGGCCGCACCCCGGGTCATCACCACCAGCGGCACCCGCCGGCTCAGCTCCGCCGCCGCCCGCGCCGCCCCCGCGGGCTCCGGCAGCCCGGCCAGCAGCCGGGCCTCGTCCTCGTTGGGCAGCAGTACGCCGGCCCCCGCGACGGAGTCGAGGAAGCGCCGCGGCCCCAGCGTCACCAGGAACCCGGCCGAGGCGGGGTCCACGCTCACCGGCACCCCCCGCGCCCGGGCCGCCCGCAGGGCGACGAGGGCCAGCTCCCGGCTGCTGTCGGCGAAGAACAGGTAGCCGGAGAGGTGCAGATGGGCCGCCCCGTCCAGCAGGGACGGGCTCCAGTCGGCGGGAGAGAGCCGCAGCGAGGCCCCGCTGTCCGTCAGGAAGGTCCGCTCCGCGTCCTTGCCGACCAGCGCCACGACCGTCCCCGTGGGCTCCTGCGCGTCGATCACCAGTCGCGGCCGCACCCCCGCCTCCTCCAGCGCCCGCTCGTGCCACCGCGCGGACTCGGCGCCCACCCGCGCGAGGAGCCGTACCTCCGGCGCCCCCGTACGGGCCGCCCAGCAGGCCGCGTTGGCACCCGCGCCGCCCGGCAGCGTGCGGATCCGGGCGGCCGTGTCGGTGGCCGGGGCCAGCGGCTCCGGATGCACCGCCACCACGTCCGTCACCACGTCCCCGACGACCAGCAGCGCCCCCGTCCCGCTCATGCCCGCTCCGCCCAGGCCCCCGCGATCCGGGCCCCGAGCCGCACGTTGCCCCGTACCGCCGCCAGGTTCGCCTCCAGCGAGGCCCCGCCGGTCGCCCGTACCAGGAACCCCAGCAGGAACGGGGTCACCGCCTGCCCCGTGATCCCCTGCTCGCGGCAGGCGGCGAGCGCCTCGGCCAGCACCCGGTCGTGGAGTTCCGGATCCAGCTGCTCCGCCTCCGCCACCGGGTTGGCCACCAGCAGCGCCGACTCCGGTCCGCCCAGCGCGTCCTGAGCGGCCATCACCGCCGCGACCTCCTCGGGCCGGTCCACGCTCCAGTCCACCGGCTCCCCGGAATCGGCCAGGTAGAAGCCGGGGAACCGGCGCGTCCGGTACCCCAGCACCCCCACCCCCAGCGTCTCCAGCCGTTGCAGGGTGGCCGGTACGTCCAGGATCGACTTCACCCCCGCGCACACCACCGTGATCCGGGTCCGCGCCAGCAGCGAGAGGTCCGCCGACTCGTCCTGCGTCTGCGCCCATTCCCGGTGTACGCCGCCCAGCCCGCCCGTGGCGAAGACCCGCAGCCCCGCCCGCGCCGCCAGGAAGGCCGTCGCGGACACCGTCGTGGCCCCGGTCGCCCCCGTGGCGAGCGCGGGCGCCAGATCCCGGTGGCCGAGCTTGCGCACGCCCTCGCCGCCCGCGATCCGCTCCAGCTGCGCCTTGTCGAGTCCCGCGTACGCGACCCCGTCCACCACCGCGATCGTCGCCGGAACGGCTCCCTCCGCCCGGACCAGCGCCTCCAGTTCCCCGCCCACCGCCAGATTGCGGGGGCGGGGCAGACCGTGGGCGATGATCGTCGACTCCAGGGCCACGACGGGGCGCCGCATGGCGAGCGCCTCACGTACCTCTTCCGACAGGACCGGGACCTCACTTGCTGTGTGCTGTGACATGTCCCCATCCATGGCACCGGATCCGCGCCCCCAAACGCGCTCCCGCCCCACCCGCCCCAAGGTGTCCGAGTAGCGTCGCCCCAGGGACCCGCGCGCCGTCTACGACGAGCGGGCCGGCCGCTACGACCTCCCGTACGAGGACCGGGACGCGAGCACCGCCCCGCCAGGCTGTTCTGCGCCGACAACGCCCCGCCGCACCTGCTGACGGCCCAGGACGTGCACACCGCGCTGGCCGGAACCCTGCGGGCTGCGCCCCGGCGGACTGCTGCTGTTCCCCCCCGCCGGTACGCGGAACTGCTCCGCACCCGGCCCCGGCGCGCGGCGGCCCGGGCCCTGACCGGGCGGTGGACAGGGTGACTCGTCCGCCCCGGCAGCGCTGGACGCTCTGGTCACCCCGGCGGGCGGCCCCGGCGGATTAGGGTGCGCGTCATGAGCACCAGTGATCACAGCGCCGACGCCCCCGCAGACGTCCCCGCAGACGTCCCCGCCCGCGCCGGCGCCACCGCCGGCGACCCCGCCGACGTGAGCGGCCCCGCCTCCTTCGCCGTCTCCGTACCGGAGGTCCCGGACGCCGAACTGGAGGTGGAGGACCTCGATCCGGGGCAGATCCTCTCCGGTACGCCCGTGGTGACGGGCAAGGTGCTGTGGGAGTCCGCGGACGGCAGGCAGCTGCGCGGGATCTGGCAGATCACCCCCGGCGTGGTCACCGACACAGAGGCCGACGAGCTGTTCGTGGTGGTCAGCGGCCGCGCCACCATCGAGGTGGAGGGCGGCGCCACGCTGGAGGTGGGCCCCGGTTCCGCCTGCGTGCTCCGGGAGGGCGACAAGACCACCTGGACGGTGCACGAGACGCTCCGCAAGGCCTACCACATCAGTCTTCCGTGACCCCTTCCGCGGGCGCGGCCTTCGCCGGCGCGGCCGGGGTCTGGGCCGTCGGGGCCGGCGCGCTCTTCGCCGGAGCGTCCGCCGGCGGCACGGGGTGGCGGCGCGAGGTGAACAGCGCGAGCGCCGCCATCGGCAGCAGCAGCCCGGCTCCGATGGCGTTCAGCCAGCCGTAGCCCGCCTGGGCCATGACGAGCCCGGCGGCGGCCCCGCCCACGCCCGCGGCCGTGTTCATGGTCAGGTCGCTGAGGCCCTGTACGGCGGCCCGTGCGGGCTGCGGCACCGAATCGGTCAGCAGGGCCGAGCCGGACACCATCCCGGCGGACCAGCCGAGCCCGAGCAGGAAGAGGCCGAGCGCGGTCTGGCCGTGGTTCGGTCCGGCCGTGCCCGCGAGCAGGGTGGCGACGGACAGCAGCCCGGCCGCCAGGCCGATCACCGACAGCCGGCCGAGGCGGTCGGCGAGCCACCCCATCAGCGGCGAGAAGGCGAACATGCCCGCGATGTGGCCGCTGATCACCAGCCCGATGAGCTCCAGCCCGGCGCCGTGGTGGCCGAGGTCCATCGGGGTCATCACCATGATCGAGACCATGGTGGTGTGGGACACCGCGACGGTCAGCAGTGCGAGCCGCGCCCGCGGGGAGGCCTTGACGGCCGCGAACCCGGCGCGCAGCGAGCGCCCGGCGCGGGTCTGCTCCCCGGGCCCGGCCAGCGCCCGGGCCGTCAGCAGCGGGTCCGGCCGCAGGAGTACGCCGATCAGGGCGCCGGTGAGCACGAAGACGGCCGCGGCCCAGACGAAGGGCCCGGCCGTCTGGGGTATGGAGGTCCCGGCGAAGCTGCGGCTGGCCGGGGCGGACAGGTTGGGTCCGAGCACCGCGCCGATGGTGGAGGCCCACACGACGAGGGAGATCGCCCGGGCCCTGCGGTCCGGGGCCGCGAGGTCGGCGGCGGCGAACCGGGACTGGAGGTTGGCGGAGGAGGCTGCGCCGAACGCGGCCATGCCGAGCAGCAGCAGCGGGAAGTTCTTGACCGTGGCGGCGAGTACGACGAGGCACGCGCCGATGGCGCCGATCGCGTAGGCCAGGACCAGCCCGGGCCGGCGCCCGCGCGCGGTCATCAGGGCGGCGAGCGGCAGCGAGAGCAGGGCGGTGCCGATCACCGAGGCGGTGGAGGCCAGGCCGGACATGGCCTCGGTGCCGCTGATCTCGGTGGCCAGGACCGGGGCCAGGGCGATGCTGATCGGTACGCCGAGCCCGCCCAGGATCTGGCTGGCGATCAGCACTCCGGAGGTGCGCCGCTGGAGCCGGGGCAGGTCCTTCGCGGTGACCGCGGTGACCGCCGCGGCCGGGCGGCCGGTGTCCGGTGAGGCGCTCACGCCGTACACCCCCGTCGCGGCTGCGGGGCGCGGCGGGAGACGGCGCGCCGGGAGGCGGCGGGGCAGGAAGCGGCAGGGCCGGGGGGGACGGGGCCGGGTGCGACGGCAGGAGTAGTCACCGCGGCAGTGTCCCACCCCTTACCGCGCCGCGAAAGCGGGTACGCAGTGCCCGGTCGTCCGCTGACCAGGCCCTCGCGGCCGGGCGGCGGCCCGGGCTCAGAACAGCGGCTGCGGCAGGACGCCCTCCAGCGCGAGCAGGATCCGCTTGGTCTCCACCCCGCCGCCGAATCCGCCGATGCCGCCGTCGTTCTCCACGACCCGGTGGCAGGCCACCACCAGCGGCAGCGGGTTCGAGCCCATCGCGTTGCCCACCGCCTGGGCGGCGCCGGGCTGCCCCACCCGGGCGGCCAGCTCCCCGTACCCGACGACCGCTCCGTAGGGCACGGAGCGGTCCAGCTCCTGGAGCACCTGCCGGTTGAAGCCGGAGCTGAGCCGCCAGTCCAGCGGGAGCTCGAAGCGCCGCAGGGAGCCGGCGAAGTATGCGGCCAGCTGGCGTACGGGCTCGGCCAGCAGCACCTCCTCGCCCGGCGCGGGCCGCCAGGCGTCGGCGCCGAGCCGGGAGACCAGTGAGCCGATCATGGAATCGACCCGGTCGGGCCCGGCATGGAACTCGACCCGGACCAGACCCTCCGGGGTCGCGGCCAGGAGCAGGGGCCCGATGCCGATGCTGCCGCTGGGGACGACGGTCCATTCGAGGTGCGGCCCGCGGGGCCGCTCGGTGCTGTCCACGGGTCCACGGTACGGCGCCCCTCCGACAACGGGCTCCGCCCGCCGCTCAGTACCCGTCCACGGCGTCCTGGACCACGTCCGGGGCGTTGGTGATGATCCCGTCCACGCCCATGTCCCGGACCTTCCGGGCGGTCGCCGCGTCGTCGACGATCCAGGTGTCCACCTCCATGGCCTTGCCGTGGGCCCCCAGCAGACCGTGCACCGCCGCGACCCAGTCGGCCGAGATCGTGGTGTGCCACGGGTTGATCCGGTCGGTGAACTGCGCGTACCGGGGCAGGTCCGCCACCGTCGGGGTGCCCAGGAAGGCCGTCACCAGGTCCGGGCGCAGTCCGTGCACGATGCGTACGCAGTCGGCGCTGAAGCTCTGCACGACCAGGCGCTCCGAGACATGCCGCTCGTCGAGCCAGCCGGCCTCGTCCAGCACCTTCAGGGTCTGCTCCTCGATCCCGGGGTAGAGCTCCGGCTTCTTGATCTCCAGCAGCAGCCGCTGCTGGTTGCGCTGCACCCGGTCCATGTACTGCCGCAGGGTCGGCACCCGGGCTCCCGCGAACTCCTCGCCGAACCAGCTCCCCGCGTCCAGCCGGGCGATCTCGGCGGCCGTGAAGTCTTTGACCCGCCAGGGGGAGCGGCCGGGGAACACCTGCTCGACGTCGGTCGTCCGGGACAGGGTGTCGTCGTGGATCACCACCAGCTCGCCGTCCCTGGTGCGCTGGACGTCGTTTTCGACCCAGTCGAAGCCCAGCCGCATGGCCAGGTCGATCGCGTCGAGGGTGTTCTCCGGGGCGTAGGCAGAGGCCCCCCGGTGGGCGTAGACCACGGGCCCGGACAGCACGTCCAGGGGGAATCCGGGGGAGCCGGCGGAGGTGGCGGACGGGATGGAGGAGGAGGCGGCTGACCCGCCGAGCAGGGTGAGGGTGAAGCCCAGGAAGGCGGCGGCGGCCGCGGCGGCCGGTCGGACGAGGTGCATGTGCGTTCTCCTCGGGTCGTGAGCCCTGGTCCTGCGTCAGACATGTGCGGGGCGACAGACGTTGCGGCGGTGCACTTCACGGCGGAGCCTGTACCGCGATCATGGGGTTGAAGATCACCGGGCCGCCACCGAACTACGACAAACGGACCAGAACGTGTGAGAGCCGTACCGCCTGGCGGTCCCGCCCGGGGGCGCGCGGAGCCGGGAGGCCGCGTGAGTGTCAGTGGGGGGTCGTACGGTGGAGTCATGCGGCCCGTATCGAAGATCGAACGCACGGTGGCGCCTTTCGAGGTCGTCAGCTCCTACCAGCCCAGCGGCGACCAGCCGGCGGCCATCGCCGAGCTGGAGAAGCGCATCCGTGCAGGTGAGAAGGATGTCGTCCTGCTGGGTGCGACCGGCACCGGCAAGTCGGCGACCACCGCCTGGATGATCGAGAAGCTCCAGCGCCCCACCCTGGTCATGGCGCCGAACAAGACCCTCGCCGCCCAGCTGGCGAACGAGTTCCGCGAGCTCCTGCCGAACAACGCCGTCGAGTACTTCGTCTCGTACTACGACTACTACCAGCCCGAGGCCTACGTACCGCAGTCGGACACCTACATCGAGAAGGACTCCTCGATCAACGAGGAGGTGGAGCGGCTGCGCCACTCCGCGACGAACTCGCTGCTGACCCGCCGCGACGTGATCGTCGTCGCCTCCGTGTCCTGCATCTACGGCCTCGGCACCCCGCAGGAGTACGTGGACCGGATGGTCTCCCTCAAGGTCGGCGAGGAGACCGACCGGGACCAGCTGCTGCGCCGCTTCGTCGACATCCAGTACACGCGCAACGACGTGGCCTTCACCCGCGGCACCTTCCGGGTGCGCGGCGACACCATCGAGATCTTCCCGGTCTACGAGGAACTGGCCGTCCGCATCGAGATGTTCGGCGACGAGATCGAGGCCCTCTCCACCCTGCACCCGCTGACCGGCGAGGTCATCAGCGAGGACCGCGAGCTGTACGTCTTCCCCGCCAGCCACTACGTCGCCGGGCCCGAGCGCATGGAGAAGGCGGTCCGCGGGATCGAGGCCGAGCTGGCCGAGCGCCTCGACGAGCTGGAGAAGCAGGGCAAGATGCTGGAGGCGCAGCGGCTGCGCATGCGCACCACGTACGACCTGGAGATGATGCGTCAGATCGGGTCCTGCTCCGGCATCGAGAACTACTCGCTGCACATGGACGACCGCGAGCGCGGCTCCGCGCCCAACACGCTCATCGACTACTTCCCCGAGGACTTCCTCCTCGTCATCGACGAGTCGCACGTCACCGTGCCGCAGATCGGCGCGATGTACGAGGGCGACGCCTCGCGCAAGCGGACCCTGGTCGACCACGGCTTCCGGCTGCCGTCCGCGCTCGACAACCGGCCGCTGAAGTGGGAAGAGTTCCAGGAGCGGATCGGCCAGACCGTCTACCTGTCGGCGACCCCCGGCAAGTACGAGCTCTCGCGCGGCGACGGCTTCGTCGAGCAGATCATCCGCCCCACCGGGCTCATCGACCCCGAGGTCGTGGTCAAGCCCACCGAGGGCCAGATCGACGACCTGGTCCACGAGATCCGGCAGCGGGTGGAGAAGGACGAGCGCGTCCTGGTCACCACCCTCACCAAGAAGATGGCCGAGGACCTCACGGACTACTTCCTGGAGCTCGGCATCCAGGTCCGCTACCTGCACAGCGACGTGGACACCCTGCGCCGCATCGAGCTGCTGCGCGAGCTCCGGTCCGGCGAGTACGACGTCCTGGTCGGCATCAACCTGCTGCGCGAGGGCCTCGACCTGCCCGAGGTGTCCCTGGTGGCGATCCTCGACGCCGACAAGCAGGGCTTCCTGCGCTCCGGGACCTCCCTGATCCAGACCATCGGCCGCGCGGCGCGCAACGTATCGGGCCAGGTCCACATGTACGCGGACAGCATCACCCCGGCGATGGCGCAGGCGATCGACGAGACCAACCGCCGCCGGGAGAAGCAGGTCGCCTACAACACGGCCAACGGGATCGACCCGCAGCCGCTGCGCAAGAAGATCAACGACATCGTCGCCACCATCGCCCGCGAGGAGCTCGACACCGAGGAGCTCCTCGGCACCGGCTACCGGCAGGCGGCGGACGGCAAGGGCGCCAAGGCGCCGGTGCCCGCGCTCGGCGGCAAGGCGACCGCGGCCAAGGCGGGCAAGGCCGCCAAGGGCGCCAAGGGGGCGCAGGCCGGGGCGGTCCTCACCGACCGGCCCGCCGCGGAACTGGCCTCGCTCATCGAGCAGATGACGGAGCGCATGCGCGGTGCGGCCGCCGAGTTGCAGTTCGAGGTGGCGGCCCGGATCCGCGACGAGGTGAGCGAGCTGAAGAAGGAGCTGCGGCAGATGAAGGAAGCGGGCCTCGCCTGACCGGGAGCCTGTCAGTAGGGTTGTGCCACAGCCGCAGGTACATGCTGCGCCGCGCCGTCGAACGGGGCGGGCTATGGAGAGGGGACAGCACGTGACGGTCAACATGACCAAGGGTCAGGCCATCAGTCTGCAGAAGGCGGACGGGGGTACGCTGACCGCGGTCCGGATGGGCCTCGGCTGGCAGGCGGCGAAGCGCCGCGGTCTGTTCGGTTCGCGGACCCGGGAGATCGACCTGGACGCCTCGGCGGTACTCTTCGCCGACAAGCAGCCCGTGGACGTCGTCTTCTTCCGGCACCTGCAGAGTGACGACGGCTCGGTCCGGCACACCGGCGACAACCTCGTCGGCGGCGTCGGCCAGGGCGGGGACGACGAGGCGATCCTCGTGGACCTCCAGCGCGTCCCGGTGCACATCGACCAGATCGTCTTCACGGTGAACTCCTTCACCGGGCAGACCTTCCAGGAAGTGCAGAACGCGTTCTGCCGCATCGTCGACGAGACCAACGGCCAGGAACTGGCCCGCTACACCCTCGACGGCGGCGGCCAGTACACCGCGCAGATCATGGCGAAGGTGTCCCGCGCGGGCGCGGGCTGGCAGATGACGGCCCTCGGCAACCCGGCCAACGGCCGGACGTTCCAGGACCTGATGCCGTCGATCCTGCCGCACCTGTAGGACGTACGGAAGAAAAGAAGAAGGCACGGGGGAGGGGCTGCACGATGACGGCCGAACTGGTCCGGGGGCAGAACCACCCCGTGTCCCACAGCCGGGTGGAGGTGAGGGTCTCGGCGGGCACAGCCGTGCTCGCCCTGGCCTCGCTCGCCGACGAACAGGGCCGGTTCTCCGGCGCCGAGGTACTGGCCCACCCGGGCGCCCGCTCCCTCCCCGGCATCCAGGTGCCGGGGGAGGCCGCCGAACGGCACGCCTTCGCCGTCGATCTCGACGCCGTCACCGCCGACGTCCACCGGGTCGGCGTGCTCCTCGTCCTGCCGCCCGGCGGCCCGGTCCGCTTCGGAGCGGTCCCCGCCTCCTACGTCGCCGTGGCGGACGGGGCCGGGACCGAGATCGCCGGCTTCACCCTCACCGGGCTGGAAGCCGAGACCGCCGTGGTCGCCCTGGAGCTCTACCGGCGCCAGGGCGCCTGGAAGGTCCGGGCCGTCGGCCAGGGGTACGCGGACGGCCTCGGCGCCCTGCTCGCCGACGGCGGCATGGCCCCGGCCGAGGCCACCTCGCTGGCCGCCGCGGCCCTGCGGACGGCCGCGGGGACCGGCGGGGGCGAGCGCTCGCTCGCCCCGCTCCCGTCACTGACACGGGATCTGCGCACCCCGCAGGAGCCCGCGCCCGAGCCGCCGCACCAGGTCCCGGTGTCCGGAACCCCCTACGCCGGCACGCCGGGCCCCGCCCCCGGCGGTGACACCGCGGGCCCGCCGGCCGACGGCTCCCCGCCCACCATCAGCTACGCCCACCCGCGCCGCCGTCGCGCCAGCACCGAGCCGCCCGAGCCCGCGCCGCGGCCCGCACCGGCGCCGCAGCCCGGGCAGCCCCCGCTCCCCGTCGCCGGGGACGCCAGCGGCTGGTCCATGGAGGAGCGGCTCTACAACCAGGTGTGGGGCATGTTCGAGGACATGGCCCGCAGCGTCGCCGCCTACCGCAGCGCCGTCGAGTTCGCCGACTCCCGCATGGACCGCGAGCTCGACGAGGCCCTGTCCGACCCGCGCCACCGCCTCGGCGGCTCCGGCAACGCCGCCCGCGACACCGCGCGGGCCCGCCGCGAGGAGCTCGTCGCCCAGGCCAGGACCGTCCTCGACCGGGACCTCGCCCAGCTGGCCGCCGAGTGCGGGGTGGTCGAGCCCGCGCTGCCGGCCTCGTACGCCCGCTGGGACAACCCCGTCTGGCACGGCCACCGGGTGCCCGAGGAGGGCCCGCTGGCCCTGCGCCTGGGCGACCTGCACCTGCCCGAGCAGCCCGCCCTGCGCATCCCCATGCTGGTCCGGGTCCCGCTGGAGCGCGGGCTCTGGATCGACAACGGCCGCACCGGCTCCGAGGCCGCGATGGCCATGGACACCGACCGGCTGCGCCGGGCCGCCATGGACATGGCCGTCGCGCACGCCGTGCGGCTGCTCGCGGTCCACCCCGGCGACCGGTTCTCCGTCCACGTCATCGACGCGGCCGGCGCCGGCGCCGCCTCCCTCGCGCCCCTGGTGCGCGCCGGGGTGCTGGCCGCGCCGCCCGCCGCCGGAGCCGCGGGGGTCACCCAGACCCTGGCGGGGCTGACCCGCCGGGTGGACCTCGTGCAGATGGCGCTGCGGGCCGGTGCCCCCGAGGACCTGCCGCCGGACGTGGACACGGCCGAGCAGCTGCTGATCGTGCACGACTTCCCGCACGGTTTCGACGACCGCGCGGTCACCCAGCTGCGCTACCTCGCCGACGAGGGTTCGGCGGTCGGCGTGCACCTGCTGATGGTCGCGGACCGCGACGAGGCCTCCGCCTACGGGCCGCTCCTGGACCCGCTGTGGCGTTCGCTGATGCGGCTGTCGCCGGTCCCGGACAACCACCTCGCCGACCCCTGGGTCGGCCACGCCTGGACCTTCGAACCGGACCTGCCTCCGCAGGGCAGCCGGGTCCTCGACCAGGCACTGGACCGGATCGCGGAGGCCCGGCGGAGCGCCCGCCCGTGACGTCAGCGGCAGGTGGATGACCTGCCGCTGACCAGTCCTTGGTACTCCCTTTACCTTTTACGCCTCCGCCGGGTAGGCTGTGGAGCGCGGAGGGGAGTATTCCTGCTTTCCTGCTACGGCGTGCCCGTCAATACGGACCACTGCGGCCATCTGAGCGCGCAGCCGGTCCCGGGGCGTCGGCCCGCGGCCTCCAGGCCGCCCGGGTGGAAGAGACCTCCGGCAGCGATGACGCTGACGAAGTGCTGAGCCATCCGCCGGAGGCGTGTTTACCGTGGAAGTTTCCTGGACCCTGTGGGCGCTGACCATTCTCGGTCTGTCCCTCCTCATCGGCGCCGATTTCTTCATCGGCCGCAAACCTCACGACGTTTCGATCAAGGAAGCGGGCACCTGGACGATCGTCTGGATCGTCCTCGCCGGACTCTTCGGCCTCGGCCTGTGGTTCTTCGGCAACGGCCAGGCCTCCCAGGAGTTCTTCGCCGGCTTCATCACCGAGAAGTCCCTGAGCGTCGACAACCTCTTCGTCTTCGTCCTGATCATGGCGAAGTTCGCGGTGCCCTCGCACCTCCAGCAGCGCGTCCTGCTCGTGGGCGTGCTCATCGCCCTGGTACTGCGGGCGATCTTCATCGCCGCCGGCGCGGCGATCATCGCCAGCTTCTCCTGGGTCTTCTACATCTTCGGCGCGTTCCTGATCTACACCGCCTGGAAGCTGATCCAGGAGGCCCGCAAGGACGAGGACGACGAGGAGTTCGAGGAGAACCGCCTCCTCAAGTCCGTCGAGAAGAAGTTCGGCGTCGCCGACAAGTACCACGGCACCAAGCTCTTCATCCAGAGCAACGGCAAGCGCGTCCTGACCCCGCTGATGGTCGTCATGCTCGCCATCGGCACCACCGACGTGCTGTTCGCCCTGGACTCGATCCCCGCGATCTTCGGCCTCACCCAGGACCCGTACATCGTCTTCACCGCCAACGCCTTCGCGCTGATGGGTCTGCGCCAGCTGTACTTCCTCATCGGCGGCCTGCTCAAGAAGCTGGTCCACCTCAGCTACGGCCTCTCGGTCATCCTCGGCTTCATCGGCGTCAAGCTGGTGCTGCACGCCCTGCACGAGTCCGGGGTGCACGTCCCGGTGATCTCGATCCCGGTCTCCCTCGGCGTCATCTGCGGCGTCCTGGTGATCACCACGATCACCAGCCTGATCGCCTCGAAGAAGCAGGCGGCGGCCGAGGCCGCCGCCCGCCCGGAGAGCATCGACGCCTGAGCGGACCGGGCCCCGGAGCCCCGGGACCCTACGCGGGGGCGGCCGCTTCGGCCGCCCCCGTTTCCGCGCCCGCGCCCGTACCGCCACCCGCGTCCTTGCCCGACCGCTGCCGGACGATCACCGGGTTCGTCTCCGGCAGCAGCGCGAAGCAGCCCAGGCTGAGCAGCGCGATCGCGGTCAGGTACACCGCCACGCCCCACGGCCTTCCGGAGCCGTCCGCCAGCGCCGTCGCCACGATCGGGGTCAGCGCCCCGCCCAGTACGCCGCCGAGGTTGTAGCCGACGGCGGCGCCCGTGCAGCGGATCCGCGGGGCGTACAGCTCCGGCAGGTACGCACCCACGACCGCGAACATCGTCACCATGCCCAGCAGCGCACCCACGAAGCCCAGCGTCATCAGCAGCGGGTCGGCCGTGCCCAGCAGCGCCACCAGCGGGAACATCCACAGGGCGCAGGCCGCGCAGCCGGCCAGGCACAGCGGCCGCCGCCCGTAGCGGTCGCCCAGAAGCGCCACCAGCGGAGTCACCAGCCCCTTCAGCGCGACCGCGCCCATGATGCAGGACAGCATCACCGTGCGGCCCACCCCGAGGTGCTCGGTGGCGTACGCGAGGGACCAGGTGGTGACCGCGTAGAAGACGGCGTAGCCCACGGCGAGCGCCCCGCCGGTCAGCAGGAGCAGCCGCCAGTGGCCGCGCACCACCTCCGCCAGCGGGGCCTGCGACCGCCGGCCGCTCGCGGCGAGCGCGCGGAACTGCGGGGTCTCCTCCACCGACCGGCGCAGCCACAGGCCGGCGAGCGCCAGCAGCCCGGCCGCCCAGAACGGCACCCGCCAGCCCCAGGAGGTGAACTGGGCGTCGGTCAGGGTCGCCGACAGGGCCAGGACCATGCCGTTGGCCAGCAGGAAGCCCACCGACGGGCCGATCTGCGGGAAGCTCGACCACAGCCCGCGCCGCCGCTCGGGGGCGTGCTCGGCGGTCAGCAGCACCGCCCCGCCCCACTCGCCGCCGAGGCCGAGCCCTTGCAGGAAGCGCAGCAGGAGCAGCAGGACGGGCGCGGCCACGCCGATCGAGGCGTACGTCGGCACGCAGCCGACGGCCACCGTGGCGAGGCCGGTGAGCAGCAGGGAGCCCAGCAGCACCGGGCGCCGCCCGTAGCGGTCGCCGATGTGGCCGAACACGGCCGAGCCCAGGGGGCGGGCGAGGAAACCGACGCCGAAGGTGCCGAAAGCGGCGAGGGTCCCGGCGAGCGGGGAGAAGGAGGGGAAGAAGAGCGGGCCGAGCACGAGGGCGGCGGCCGTGCCGTAGACGAAGAAGTCGTAGAACTCGATGGCGGTCCCGGCGAGCGAGGCCGAGGCGAGCCGCAGCATTCCGGGCCCGGCGGTGCCGGACGGGGTCGGGGCCGGGGAGGGGTCTTGTTGCATGGAGCAGCAAATACCCCTTCCCCGGCCCTCAGGACGTGCGTTCGGTCATCATCGACCGGAAGGAGTGCACCGCGTACCGAAGTTGACGCGCGGGCCGTCTACCAGCCGCGCTCGCGCCATTCGGCCAGGTGCGGCCGCTCGGCGCCGAGGGTGGTGTCGTTGCCGTGTCCCGGGTAGACCCAGGTCTCGTCCGGCAGCTGCTCGAAGAGCTTGTGCTGCACGTCGTCGATCAGCTGCGCGAAGGCCTTCGGGTCGCCCCAGGTGTTGCCGACGCCGCCCGGGAAGAGGCAGTCGCCGGTGAACACGTGCGGGTGCCCGTGCGGGTCGTCGTAGATCAGGGCGATCGAGCCGGGGGTGTGGCCGACCAGGTGCCGCGCGGTCAGCTCGACCCGTCCGACGCGCACGGTGTCCCCGTCCGCGACCGGGACCTCGGTCGGAACGGGGATGCCCTCGGCGTCGTAGGCGCCCGCGTAGGTGGTGGCGCCGGTGGCCTCGACCACGCTCTGGAGCGCGCCCCAGTGGTCGCCGTGCCGGTGGGTGGTGACGACGGACTCGATGCCGTCGTCGCCGATCAGGCTCAGCAGCGCGTCCGCGTCCGCCGCCGCGTCGATCAGGAGCTGCTTGCCGGTGGCCCGGCAGCGCAGCAGGTACGCGTTGTTGTTCATCGAGCCCACCGCGACCTTGGAAATCATCAGGTCCGCGAGTTCGTGCACGTCGGCCGGACCGCCGACCTTGACCGCTCCGCTGTACGTCATGTGTCGATCCTAGAGGTGCGTGTTCCTACAGAGGGGGGAGTTCGGGCAGGCCGTCGCCGGCCACGACGGCGAGGTGGGCGCCCCGGAGGTCGCGCCCGGCCAGCCAGCCGAGCAGCTCGTCCTTGGGGCCTTCGAGGACCACCGGGGTGCCCTCCGTGCCGCCGGTGTGCCAGACCTCGCCGGGCATGGCCCGCAGGGTCACCGGCGGCACCTCCGGACGGCCGGACCAGCGGTCGGCGAGGAAGGCGATCTCCCGGTCGGTGAACTCGTCGGGGAGGTCGTGGAGCTCGTAGCCGATGTTCAGGTCGACGTGGTGCAGCTCGACCTCGACCCAGCGGCGGAAGGGCACGTTGGCGGCGAGGTCGGTGACGCCGTTGCGCAGCTCGACCGTGCGGGACCAGTCCTGGGCGGGCTCGGTGGTGGCGAGGAAGCGGGCCGCGGAATCACGGAGGTCCGTCAGGTGTTCTTCCAGGGGCCGGCCGGCGTCGCGTGCGATGTCCGCGTCGCGCGCGGAGGCGCTCTCGTACATCGGGCGTCCCTCGAAGACGTTCACGAGAGCGTCCGCGTTGCGTGCGAGGTGGGCCAGGATGTGGCCGCGGCTCCAGCCGGGGAGATGTGACTCCTCGGCGAGGGCCGCGTTGTCCAGTTTCGCGACAGCGGTCAGCAGTCGGTCCGTGGCTTCACGTACAGATCGCAGGTCGTGCACATGATCAGTCATGAACTCGAGCCTAGTGGCTCGTGGCCCGCGGCCACACGATCGGGTGATGCGGTCTGCGGAGTGCCGTAAATCGAATGTGCGTGCTATACGCTCGGAAGTCCAAGGACCAAGTCCATCGCAGAGGTGCCCCCCATACCCTGGGACGGGGGCCCGTGCCCCCGCTCTCTCAAGAAAGGTGCGGACCGGCGTGACCGACCGTCTCATCGTTCGTGGCGCTCGCGAGCACAACCTGAAGAACGTCTCGCTCGACCTGCCCCGCGACTCACTCATCGTCTTCACCGGACTCTCCGGGTCGGGCAAGTCCTCCCTGGCCTTCGACACGATCTTCGCCGAGGGTCAGCGCCGCTACGTCGAGTCGCTCTCGTCGTACGCCCGCCAGTTCCTCGGGCAGATGGACAAGCCCGACGTCGACTTCATCGAGGGCCTCTCCCCGGCCGTCTCGATCGACCAGAAGTCGACCTCGCGCAACCCGCGCTCGACCGTGGGCACCATCACCGAGGTCTACGACTACCTGCGCCTCCTGTTCGCCCGCATCGGCAAGCCGCACTGTCCCGAGTGCCGGCGCCCCATCTCGCGCCAGTCGCCGCAGGCGATCGTCGACAAGGTGCTCGCGCTCCCCGAGGGCAGCCGCTTCCAGGTGCTCTCGCCGCTGGTGCGCGAGCGCAAGGGCGAGTTCGTCGACCTCTTCGCCGACCTGCAGACCAAGGGCTACAGCCGGGCGCGGGTGGACGGGGAGACCATCCAGCTCTCCGAGCCGCCCACGCTGAAGAAGCAGGAGAAGCACACCATCGAGGTGGTCATCGACCGCCTCACCGTCAAGGAGAGCGCCAAGCGCCGGCTCACCGACTCCGTGGAGACCGCCCTCGGCCTGTCCGGCGGCATGGTCATCCTGGACTTCGTCGACCTCGCGGAGGACGACCCCGAGCGCGAGCGGATGTACTCCGAGCACCTCTACTGCCCGTACGACGACCTGTCCTTCGAGGAGCTGGAGCCGCGCTCCTTCTCCTTCAACTCCCCCTTCGGCGCCTGCCCGGAGTGCACGGGCATCGGCACGCGGATGGAGGTGGACCCGGAGCTGATCATTCCGGACGAGGAGAAGTCCCTGGACGAGGGGGCCGTCTCGCCGTGGTCGCTCGGCCACACCAAGGACTACTTCCAGCGGCTGGTCGGCGCGCTCGCCGAGGAACTGGGCTTCCGGACGGACATCGCGTGGGCCGGGCTCCCGCTGCGCGCGAAGAAGGCCCTGCTGTACGGGCACAAGACGCAGATCGAGGTCCGCTACCGCAACCGGTACGGGCGGGAGCGGGCCTACACGACGGCCTTCGAGGGCGCCGTGCCCTTCGTCAAGCGGCGGCACGCGGAGTCGGAGAGCGACGCCAGCCGTGAGCGCTTCGAGGGCTACATGCGCGAGGTGCCCTGCCCGACCTGTGACGGGACCCGGCTCAAGCCGATCGTGCTCGCGGTGACGGTGATGGAGAAGTCCATCGCCGAGGTGGCCGCCATGTCGATCAGCGAGTGCGCGGACTTCCTGGGGCGGATGCGCCTGGACGCCCGCGACAAGAAGATCGCCGAGCGGGTACTCAAGGAGGTCAACGAGCGGCTGCGCTTCCTCGTGGACGTCGGCCTGGACTACCTCTCGCTCAACCGGGCCGCCGGCACCCTGTCGGGCGGCGAGGCCCAGCGCATCCGCCTCGCCACACAGATCGGTTCCGGCCTGGTGGGCGTGCTCTACGTCCTGGACGAGCCCTCCATCGGCCTGCACCAGCGGGACAACCACCGGCTGATCGAGACGCTGGTGCGGCTGCGGGACATGGGCAACACGCTCATCGTGGTCGAGCACGACGAGGACACCATCAAGGTGGCCGACTGGGTCGTGGACATCGGCCCGGGCGCGGGCGAGCACGGCGGCAAGGTGGTGCACAGCGGCTCGCTGAAGGAGCTGCTGAAGAACCCCGAGTCGATGACCGGGCAGTACCTGTCGGGCAAGCGGTCCATCGCGATCCCGGACGTACGCCGGCCCGTGAACGGCGAGCGGAGGCTGACCGTCCACGGCGCCAAGGAGAACAACCTGCGGGACATCGACGTGTCCTTCCCGCTGGGCGTGCTCACGGCGGTCACCGGTGTGTCCGGCTCGGGCAAGTCCACCCTGGTCAACGACATCCTCTACACGCACCTGGCGCGCGAGCTGAACGGCGCCCGCTCGGTGCCGGGCCGCCACACCCGGGTGGACGGGGACGACCTCGTCGACAAGGTCGTGCATGTCGACCAGTCGCCGATCGGCCGGACGCCGCGGTCCAACCCGGCCACGTACACCGGCGTCTTCGACCACGTGCGCAAGCTCTTCGCGGAGACCATGGAGGCGAAGGTGCGCGGCTACCTGCCGGGCCGCTTCTCCTTCAACGTGAAGGGCGGCCGGTGCGAGAACTGCTCCGGCGACGGCACGATCAAGATCGAGATGAACTTCCTGCCGGACGTCTACGTCCCCTGCGAGGTCTGCCACGGCGACCGGTACAACCGGGAGACCCTGGAGGTCCACTACAAGGGCAAGTCCATCGCGGAAGTCCTCAACATGCCGATCGAGGAGGCACTGCACTTCTTCGAGGCGGTGCCGACGATCTCGCGCCACCTGAAGACGCTGAACGAGGTGGGGCTGGGCTACGTCCGCCTCGGCCAGTCCGCGCCGACGCTGTCGGGCGGTGAGGCGCAGCGCGTGAAGCTGGCCTCCGAGCTCCAGAAGCGTTCGACGGGGCGGACGGTGTACGTCCTGGACGAGCCGACGACCGGTCTGCACTTCGAGGACATCTCGAAGCTGATCAAGGTGCTGTCGGGGCTGGTGGACAAGGGGAACTCGGTGATCGTCATCGAGCACAACCTGGACGTCGTCAAGACCGCGGACTGGGTCATCGACATGGGCCCGGAGGGCGGGTACGGCGGCGGTCTGGTCGTGGCCGAGGGCACGCCGGAGCAGATCGCCTCGGTGGGGGCGAGCCACACCGGCAAGTTCCTGAGGGACATCCTGGGGGCGGACCGGGTCTCGGACGCGGGGGCGCCTGTGGTGCGGGCCGCGGTCAAGAAGGCCCCGGCCAAGCGGGCTGCCGGTGCGGCCGGTGCGGCCGGTGCGGCCAGTACGGCCGGTGCGGCGAAGAAGGCTGCGCCGGCGAAGAAGACGACGCGGGCCCGCAAGGCGTAGTCGCTGCGCTGTGCTCGGCGGTGGGGTCCGGCCTGTGGCCGGGCCCCTTTCGCGTCCGCGGCGCCGCTGCCGGGGGCTCTGCCCCCGGACCCCCGCGCCTCAAACGCCGGCGGGGCTGGATCGTCCCCGCGCCTCAAACGTCGGCGGGCCTGGATTGTCCCCCGGGCCTGGACGTCGACGGGCCTGGATTGTCCCGGGCCTGGATGTCGGCGGGGCTGGATTGTCCCCGGGCCTGGATGTCGGCGGGGCTGGATTGTCCCCGGGCCTGGACGTCGGCGGGGCTGGATTGTCCCCGGGCCTGGACGTCGGCGGGGCTGGATTGTCCCCGGGCCTGGGACGCCGGCGGGGCTGGATCGTCCCCGCGCCTGGGATGTCGGCGGGGCTGGATCTTCAGGTCGCGATGCCCACCGCGTGGCCGGTCGTCGTGGGGTCGGTCAGGGTGGCCAGGAGGGCGTGGGCCACGTCCGCGCGGGGGATGAACCGGCCGCCGGGGACGTTGCCGCCGATGACGCGGCGGTAGGTGCCCGTGCCGGGCCGGTTCAGCAGGCGGGGCGGGCGGATCACCGTCCACTGCGTGCGGCTGGCGGCGATGGCCGCTTCCATCACCGCCAGGTCCGCGTACAGGTCCCGCAGGACCCGCCGCAGGACGGGGAGGAACACCGCACGCGTGAAGATCCCGTCGCTCGGCACGTCCGGGCCGACCGGGGCCGCGCTGACGGCCGTCAGCCGGGTCACGCCCGTCCGCTCCATCGCCGCGAGGATGCCCCGGAGCGCCGGGCCGGTGACCGGGGCCGCCTTGGCCTGCTTGTTGTTGGCCGAGCCGAGGGCCGAGACCACCGCCGACCGCCCCTCCACCACCGGTACGAGCGCGTCCGCGTCCGTCAGGTCGGCCACCACCGCCACCTGGAGCCGGTCGTGCGGCGCCACGGCCAGCCGGGCCGGGTCGCGGACGACGGCCGTCACCTCGTGCCCGGCGGCCAGCGCCTGCCGGACGACCTCCCGGCCCACGCCGCCCGTGGCCCCGAATACCGTGAGTTTCATGGCGCCATCCTCTCCGGAGCGGCCGGAGCCGCGGACGGCTCCGGCTCGATGCCGGTCCACAGGCCGTTTCAGATCTCGTCCGTCAGCTCGGCCGCGTACGGCGGCTCCGCCCCCGGCCTGCTACAGGTCAGGGCCGCCGCGTGCGCCGCGTACGCCAGCACGTCCGGCCAGTCCACCGGGCCGCCGGGTGCGGCCGAAAGCCGGTGCAGCAGGGCCGCGTTGACGGTGTCTCCCGCCCCGATCGTGTCGGCCACGGCGACCTCGCGGGCCGCTGCCGTGTGCTCCGCGCCCTCGCGGGTCCACACCGTCAGGCCCGCCGCGCCGCGGGTCAGCACCACCGCCGACGGTCCCGCCGCCAGCCAGTCCGAGGGCCGGCCGCCCAGCCACCGGGCGTCCTCCTCCGACAGCTTCAGGACGGTCGTGTACGGCAGCAGCCGGCTCAGGAACCCCGCCCGGTACGCCGCGGGGTCCGCGATCAGCGCGGGCCGGATGTTGGGGTCCAGCAAGGTCAGCAGCCCGCGCCGCGACTCCCGGCGCAGCAGGGCCCCGTACGCGCTCGCGCCCGGCTCCAGGACCAGGGAGCAGGTGCCGAGCGCGAGGGCCCGTACGCCCTCCGGGAGGGCGGGGGGCAGGGTGAACAGCCGGTCCGCGGTGCCCTCGACGTAGAAGCCGTACGAGGCCGAGCCGTCCGGGCCCAGCGAGGGCACGGCGAGGGTGGTCGGCTCCGGCCCGCGCTGGACCAGCGACAGGTCCACCCCGGCCGCCCGCAGCCCGGCCAGCAGGGTCTCGCCGAAACCGTCCGCCGAGACCCTGGAGCAGAAGGCCACCTCCGCGCCGAGGCGCCCCAGCGCCAGCGCGGTGTTGTAGGGTCCGCCGCCGGGCCGCGGCAGCAGCGCGCCGGGCGGCCGCGCCACGGGGACGAGGTCGATCAGGGCTTCTCCACCGACGACGATCACGCGGGGGAAGTTACCCCATCGGGCGGCGGAATCGGGCGGCGGTATCGTCGGGTGCACCGTGCCCCGCCCGTCGACACCGTTCCTCCAGGAGACTTCCATGTCCGCGTCGCCGTCCCCCGCCCGCCGTACCGTCCTGCGGGGCGCCGCCGCGCTCGCGGGAGCAGCCGGCGCCGGAGCGGCTCTCACGGCCTGCTCGACCGCGACCAACAGCGGCGGGAACACCCCCGCGACGCCCACCGCCCCGGTGGAGCTGGGGGCAGCCGCCGACGTGCCGGTCGGCGGGACCAAGCTCTACCGGGAGCAGAAGCTGATCGTCAGCTGCCCGGCGGAAGGCCAGTACAAGGCGTTCAGCGCCCAGTGCACGCACGCCGGCTGCGTCCTGGACAAGATCGTCGAAGGCGAGGGCAACTGCCCCTGCCACGGCAGCCGCTTCGACGTGAACACCGGCAAGGTCCTGCGCGGCCCGGCCACCGACCCGCTGCCCGCCGTCCCGGTCACCGCCACGGGCGGCAAGCTCGTCGCGGGCTGACCCCCGCTGCCGCGCTGCCGCAGGTCAGGCCCAGTCCCAGGCGATCCCGAGCAGCCCGCGCCGCACCTCCCGCTCCACGAGGTGCACCGCCCGGTGCCGCCCGCTCGGCGTCAGGTCCGCGAGGCCGGTGCGCGGGGCCCCGGGCCCGGTGCGGGCGAAGCGCAGGCAGCGCACGGGCAGCGCGGCCTCGTCGAAGCGCACCTGGAGCATGTACTGGCCGCCCGCGTAGCTGAAGCCGCGCACGTACTCGGTGCTGCGGGCTCCCGTACCGTCCTCGATCCCGTAGCCGAAGACGTACGTGTCGCCGCGTCGCAGCCGGGCGTCGAAGAGCAGCTCCGCGACCACCAGCCCCGACTCCGGGTGCCACCGCACACGGCCCGTGCGGCAGTTCTCGTACGCCGTCACCTCCACCCGGGACGGGTCGCAGCCCGGGTCGCCGTGGTGGACGGCGAGGTAGCGGTCCACGCCGTCGCGGTGGGCCCGTACGATCTGCTGCGAATCGCGGCCGGAGAGCTCGCCGGCGGGCCCGATGCGGACCCGCTCGTGGTGGCCGACCGAGTGCAGCCCCCCGTCCGGCGGGAGGTCCATCGCCTCCAGCATCCGCTCCACCGCCGCGCCCGCGCTCACCAGCGTCCGGTACGAGCGGGCGGCCGGCCGGGCGGGTTCCGAGGGGGAACCGGGGCCCAGGAGGCGCAGGAGGGTCCCGTCCGGCAGTTCGAGGATCTGCTCCAGGGCGCGAACGGCCCGGAGGGACTCCTTGTGGCGGGGCCGCCGGGCGCCCTGCTGCCAGTAACTGAGGCTGGTGACCCCGACCTTGATGCCGCGTGCCGCGAGCCGGTGCTGTATCCGGTGCAGGGGCAGCCCGCGTGCGGCCAGGGCGGCCCGCAGGGCCAGGTGGAAGGGGCCCTCGCGCAGCAGTCGGCTGGTTTCGGCCTTACCTGCCGTACCCGCCGTTTCCCCGGTCGGCGCCATGGCGACTCCTCTGTGAACGTTCACATGCGCCGCGGCGGGGGGATCGCGCCAGGGGCCGGGAGGACCAGGTGAATCCACAGCCACCGTTCACACCGCAGCCCCACCGTTCACAGCGCAATGTCACAGCGTATTGAAGCGTGTTGACCTGATCGCGACAACACCCTGATGCTCCTCCACAGCGTCCGGACGCGCTCCTCCATCCCCACTCCCCCCACGGGAGGAACGCGATGCGCAACCGAAACCGGCGGCTTTCCCTGGCCGCCTTCCTCACCGCCCTGCTCATGGCCCTGTCCACCGCCGGCACCGCCACCGCCGACACCCCTGCAGCGGCCCTCGCCACCAAACGCCTGAACATCACCATGCAGGCGCAGCAGAAGACCAACTGGTGCTGGGCCGCCGGCGGCAACACGATCGCCACGTGGTTCGGCCGGAACTACACCCAGAACCAGTTCTGCAACGCCGCCTTCAACCGCCAGCAGGGCTACGACTGCCCCAACAACCAGGCCACCCTAGGAAACGTCCAGACCGGGCTGCGCTGGGCGGGCATCAACTCCGGCTCCTACGTGAACGGCTGGCTCCAGTACTCCACCGTCCAGACCGAGATCAACGCCGACCGGCCGGTCGAGACCCGCATCCAGTGGTCCAACGGCGGCGGCCACATGCACGTCATCTACGGCTACGACACCGCCAACAGCTGGGTCTACTGGGGCGACCCATGGCCCTCCAGCGACCGCTACAACTGGGCCTCGCACGCCTGGTACGTGAACAACAGCACCTTCTCCTGGACCCACTCCCTCTACCGGATAGGGGCGTGACCGCCATGGCCCCGCGCGCCACCGCCACCGCCGCTGCCGCGGTGCTCGCCGCCGTCGTCCTGCTCGGCCTGGCCCCGCAGGCCGCCGCCGTCTCCGCGGACCCCGTGCCGCAGCCCCAGGCCGCCACCGCCGAGGCCAGGGAGGCCGCCGCCGCGGCGGCAGCGGCCCCCGACACCCTCGCCACGCTGTCCCGCTTCTTCGCCCGGGAGGGCAAGGTCACCCTGACCGGCGCGCAGCCCCGTATCGAGGGCGAGGCGATCCCGGTGCACCACCTCTCCCCGGACTTCGTCGCGGGCAAGGAGGGGGCGTCCGTCGCCCGCCTGGAGTTCCTCGCCAGCAAGGCGGTCTCGTCCGACGGGCAGCAGGCCGCGCTGTGGACCGCACGGACCGGGTCCGGCTGGCAGGTCGTGAACATCGCCACGGGCGACGACGAGTTCCGCTACGCGCAGCTCGGCGCCGCGAAGCTGCCGGGCGGGACCGTGTTCCGGGAGCCCCAGATCGACGCCTGGTACGTGGCCGGGGGCAGCCGGGTGCTGCCGCTGGACGAGGACGCGGAGCGGGCCGTGGGCGCCGGGGGCACCACCCTCGACGCGTACCGGGTCCGCGTGACCGAGGCGTACGGGGACAAGCTCCCCGGCTCCGCGTATGCCCGGCGGGGCGTGGCGGGGGGCTTCGCCGAGCCGGCGGCGGCGCCCGTGCCTGTGCCTGTTCCTGTGCCGGGTGCGGGTGACTCCGCGGCTCCGGTGGGGCTGGTGGCCGGCTCGGCCGGGGCGCTCGCGCTGGGCGGTGCGGGGGTGCTGCTGCTGCGCCGGCGGCGCGCCGCCGCCTAGCCCTGCCCGCCTGCCCGCCTGCCCGCCTGCCCGCCTGCCCGCCTGCAGGGCCCGGCTCCCGCCAGGGGCCGGGCCCTGCGGTCCGTCGCCCCCCGCCCCGCCGCTGCCAGGGGCTCCGCCCCGGACCCCCGCGCCTCAATCGCCGGCGGGGCTGGAGGGTGGGGCTCCGGCCCGCGGCCCTGCGCCTCAATCGCCGGTGGGGCTGGAGCGTGGGGCTCTGCCCCGGGCCCCTGCGCCTCAATCGCCGGCGGGGCTGAAGATCGGGGCTCCGCCCGGACCCGCGCCTCAAACGCGGGCGGGGCTGGAAATGCCCCGCGGGGCGGGAAGTGCCGTGGCGGGGCGGGGCGGGGCGGGAGGAAGGTGCTGCGCGCAGGTCCGGCCGCAGGAGCCGAATTCAGCCTCGCCGGCGTTTGAGGCGCGGGTCCGGGCGGAGCCCGGGGAACGGGGGAAGGGCGGGGTGGGGCAAGCCCCGCGCAGCGGAACACCCCGGCCCCGCCGAGGCTACGCGCAGCGGAATATCGAGGCCCCGCCGGGAGGTGACGGGTGGCGGGACACCTGCGACCCCCCCGCCGTGAGGTGACGGGTGGCGGGAGGCCCGCGGCCCCCGGGAGGGGATGGGCGGCGGGACACTTGCGACCCCCGCCGGGAGGTGATGGGCGGCGGGACCGTTGCGACCCCCGCCAGTGACGGGTGGCGGGAGACGCGTGGCCCCCGCCGGGAGGTGGCGGGTGGCGGGAGACGCGTTGCCGCCGCCGGGAGGTGACGGCTGGCGGGAGACGCGCGGCCCCTGCCGGGAGGTGACGTGCGGCGGGACACCCGCGCCCCCCGCCGGGAGGTGACGGGTGGCGGGAGGCCCGCGACCCCCGCCGGGAGTGACGTGCGGCGGGACACCCGCGGCCCCGCCGGGAGGTGACGGGTGGCGGGAGGCCCGCGACCCCCGCCGGGAGTGACGTGCGGCGGGACACCCGCGCCCCCCGCCGGGAGGTGGCGGGTGGCGGGAGGCCCGCGACCCCCGCCGGGAGTGACGTGTGGCGCGACACCCGCGGCCCCGCCGGGAGGTGACGGGTGGCGGGAGGCCCGCGACCCCCGCCGGGAGGCGACGGGTACGGTTCGTTGTCGGCGGGCGCAAGTAGGGTGGTTGGCATGGCCGACCCTTCCAGCTACCGCCCCAAGCCGGGACAGATCCCCGACTCACCGGGGGTCTACCGATTCCGCGACGAGCACCGCCGGGTGATCTACGTCGGGAAGGCCAAGAGCCTGCGCCAGCGCCTGGCCAGTTACTTCCAGGACGTCGCCGGACTGCACCCCCGTACCGCCACGATGGTGACCACGGCCGCGTCCGTCGAGTGGACCGTGGTGTCCACCGAGGTCGAGGCGCTCCAGCTGGAGTACTCCTGGATCAAGGAGTACGACCCCCGGTTCAACGTCAAGTACCGCGACGACAAGAGCTATCCCTCCCTCGCCGTCACCATGAACGAGGAGTACCCCCGCGTCCAGGTCATGCGCGGCCCGAAGAAGAAGGGCGTGCGCTACTTCGGTCCGTACGGGCACGCCTGGGCCATCCGCGAGACCGTCGACCTGATGCTCCGGGTGTTCCCGGTGCGCACCTGCTCCGCCGGGGTGTTCAAGCGCTCCGCGCAGATCGGCCGCCCCTGCCTGCTCGGCTACATCGGCAAGTGCTCCGCGCCCTGCATCGGCCGGGTCACCCCCGAGGAGCACCGCGAACTGGCCGAGGACTTCTGCGACTTCATGGCCGGCCGCACCGGCACCTACCTCTCCCGGCTGGAGAGGGAGATGCAGGAGGCGGCCGAGGAGATGGAGTACGAGAAGGCCGCCCGGCTGCGCGACGACATAGGGGCGCTGCGCCGGGCCATGGAGAAGAACGCCGTCGTCCTCGCCGACGCCACCGACGCCGACCTGATCGCGGTCGCCGAGGACGAGCTGGAGGCCGCCGTGCAGATCTTCCACGTCCGCGGCGGCCGGGTCCGCGGCCAGCGCGGCTGGGTCACCGACAAGGTCGAGGCCGTGGACACGGCCGGGCTCGTCGAGCACGCGCTCCAGCAGCTCTACGGGGAGGAGAAGGGCGAGGCCGTCCCCAAGGAGGTGCTGGTCCCGGCGCTCCCGGAGGACACGCCCGCGCTGAACCAGTGGCTGGCCGAGCGCCGCGGGTCCCAGGTCAGCCTGCGCATCCCGCAGCGCGGCGACAAGAAGGCCCTCATGGAGACGGTCCACCGCAACGCGCAGCAGTCGCTCGCCCTGCACAAGACCAAGCGCGCCAGCGACCTGACCACCCGCTCCCGCGCCCTGGAGGAGATCGCCGAGGCCCTGGAGCTGGACGGCGCCCCGCTGCGCATCGAGTGCTTCGACATCTCCCACCTCCAGGGCGACGACGTGGTCGCCTCGATGGTCGTGTTCGAGGACGGTCTCGCCCGCAAGGGCGAGTACCGGCGCTTCCAGATCAAATCCTTCGAGGGGCAGGACGACGTCCGCTCCATGCACGAGGTGGTCTCCCGGCGCTTCCGCCGCTACCTCCAGGAGAAGCTGAAGACCGGCGAATGGGAGGCGGAGGAGGGCGACGCGCCCGAGGACGACGGGCGGCCGAGGCGCTTCGCGTACCCGCCGCAGCTCGTCGTGGTCGACGGCGGGCAGCCGCAGGTCGCCGCCGCCAAGCGGGCCCTGGAGGAGCTCGGCATCGACGACGTCGCCGTGTGCGGCCTGGCCAAGCGACTGGAGGAGGTCTGGCTGCCCGGCGAGGACGACCCGGTCGTGCTGCCCCGTACCAGCGAGGGCCTCTACCTGCTCCAGCGGGTGCGTGACGAAGCCCACCGTTTCGCCATCCAGTACCAGCGCAACAAGCGGGGCAAGCGCCTGAAGTCCGGCCCGCTGGACGAGGTGCCGGGTCTCGGGGAGAGCCGCAAACAGGCCTTGGTGAAGCACTTCGGTTCGGTGAAGAAGCTGAGACAGGCGACAATCGACCAGATCTGCGAGGTCCCGGGCATAGGCCGCAAGACGGCCGAGACCGTGGCCGCGGCCCTCGCCCAGGCGGTTCCCGCCGGCCCTGCCGTCAACACGGCCACAGGAGAGATCATTGAGGATGAGACCCCCGCGCCAGCGGGAGCATCGTCCGAACGGGGGACCGAGCAATGACCGAGCACGAGTCCGATCGCACGACCGAGCACGACCGAGACGGAGCACAGGTGAGTACGGGCACGACAGCGGAGCCCGGCGATACCGCCGAGGCGGCCATCCCCGAGCTGGTGATCATCTCCGGTATGTCCGGGGCCGGCCGCAGTACGGCGGCCAAGTGTCTGGAGGACCTCGGCTGGTTCGTCGTCGACAACCTCCCGCCGGCGCTGATCCCCACCATGGTGGAGCTCGGCGCCCGCTCGCAGGGCAACGTGGCGCGGATCGCCGTCGTCGTCGACGTCCGCGGCCGCCAGTTCTTCGACGCCCTGCGGGAGTCCCTCGCCGACCTCGACAGCCGCGGCGTCACCCGGCGCATCGTCTTCCTGGAGTCCTCCGACGACGCGCTGGTGCGCCGCTTCGAGTCGGTCCGCCGCCCGCACCCGCTCCAGGGCGACGGGCGCATCACCGACGGCATCGCCGCCGAGCGCGACCTGCTGCGCGAGCTGCGCGGCGACGCCGACCTGGTGATCGACACCTCCAGCCTGAACGTGCACGAGCTGCGCGCCAAGATGGACGCCCAGTTCGCCGGTGACGAGGAGCCCGAGCTGCGGGCCACCGTCATGTCCTTCGGCTACAAGTACGGCCTGCCCGTCGACGCCGACCTCGTCGTCGACTGCCGCTTCATCCCCAACCCGCACTGGGTCCCGGAACTGCGCCCCTTCACCGGGCTCAACGAGGAGGTGTCGGGGTACGTCTTCAGCCAGCCCGGCGCCAAGGAGTTCCTCGACCGGTACACCGAGCTGCTCCAGCTCATCGCCACCGGCTACCGCCGCGAGGGCAAGCGGTACGTGACCATCGCGGTCGGCTGCACGGGCGGCAAGCACCGCAGCGTGGCCATGTCCGAGAAGCTCGCCGCCCGCCTCGCCTCCGAGGGAGTCGAGACCGTCGTCGTCCACCGGGACATGGGGCGCGAGTGACCCCACGGACCCCGCGGCTGAGCCGCCTGCGCCGCCTCACCCCGGGACGGGGCGAGGACGGCGCGGGCCGCCCCGGCCGCCGGCGCGGCGCCACGCCCAAGGTGGTCGCGCTCGGCGGCGGCCAGGGCCTGTCGGCCTCCCTCGCCGCCCTGCGCCGCATCACCGGTGACCTCACCGCCGTGGTCACCGTCGCCGACGACGGCGGCTCCAGCGGCCGGCTCCGGGAGGAGCTCGGCGTGCTGCCGCCCGGCGACCTGCGCAAGGCGCTGGCCGCGCTGTGCGGGGACGACGACTGGGGCCAGACCTGGGCCCGGGTGATCCAGCACCGCTTCCAGTCCCAGGGCGACCTGCACGGGCACGCCGTGGGCAACCTGCTGATCGTCGCCCTGTGGGAACAGCTCGGCGACCCCGTCCAGGCCCTGGACCTGGTCGGCAAGCTGCTCGGGGCGCAGGGCCGGGTACTGCCGATGTCGGCGGTGCCGCTGGAGCTGCAGGCGCTGGTCAAGGGCCACGATCCGGCCCGCCCGCAGGACGTGGACACCGTCCGCGGGCAGGCCACGGTGGCCCTGACCCCGGGCGAGGTGCTCTCCGTACAGGTCGTGCCCAGCGACCCGCCGGCCGTGCCGGAGGCCGTCGCGGCGGTCCTGGACGCCGACTGGGTGGTGCTCGGACCGGGGTCCTGGTTCTCCTCCGTCATCCCGCACCTGCTGGTGCCGGAACTGCTCGACGCGCTGATCGAGACGAAGGCCCGCCGGGTCCTCTCGCTGAACCTCGCACCGCAGCCCGGGGAAACAGAGGGCTTCTCTCCGCAGCGTCATTTGGAGGTTTTGGCCCGACACGCCCCTAAACTCGCCCTGGACGTGGTGTTGGCCGACCAGGCCGCCGTGCCCGACCGCGAGTCCCTCGCCGATGCCGCAAAACGGTTCGGTGCCGCGGTCGAGCTGGCGCCGGTGGCCAGGGAAGACGGCTCTCCGAAGCATGATCCGGAGCTGCTTGCAGCCGCGTACGACCGTATTTTTCGGATGCATGGAAGGATCGGCCCATGGCGATGACGCCCGCGGTGAAGGATGAGATCTCGCGCCTTCCCGTCACCCGGACCTGCTGCAGGAAGGCGGAGGTCTCGGCGATCCTTCGGTTCGCGGGCGGCCTCCACCTGGTGAGCGGCCGCATCGTCATCGAGGCGGAGCTGGACACCGGGATCGCCGCCCGGCGCCTGCGCAAGGACATCCTGGAGATCTTCGGCCACTCCTCCGACCTCGTGGTCATGGCCCCGGGCGGACTGCGCCGCGGCAGCCGCTACGTCGTACGGGTGGTGGCCGGCGGCGACCAGCTGGCCCGCCAGACGGGCCTCGTGGACGGCCGCGGCCGCCCCATCCGGGGTCTGCCCCCGCAGGTGGTCTCCGGGGCCACCTGCGACGCCGAGGCGGCCTGGCGCGGTGCCTTCCTGGCCCACGGCTCGCTCACCGAACCGGGCAGGTCCTCCTCCCTGGAGGTCACCTGCCCCGGCCCGGAGGCGGCTCTTGCCCTGGTCGGCGCCGCCCGCCGGCTCTCCATCGCCGCCAAGGCGCGCGAGGTGCGCGGGGTGGACCGGGTCGTGGTCCGCGACGGGGACGCCATCGGCGCCCTGCTGACCCGCCTCGGCGCCCACGAGTCGGTGCTGGCCTGGGAGGAGCGGCGGATGCGGCGCGAGGTGCGCGCCACGGCCAACCGCCTCGCCAACTTCGACGACGCCAACCTGCGCCGCTCGGCGCGGGCCGCGGTGGCCGCGGGGGCCCGCGTACAGCGCGCGCTGGAGATCCTCGGCGAGGAGGTCCCCGAGCACCTCGCCGCGGCCGGACGGCTGCGCATGGAGCACAAGCAGGCCTCCCTGGAGGAGCTGGGCGCGCTCGCCGACCCGCCGCTGACCAAGGACGCGGTCGCGGGCCGGATCCGCCGCCTGCTGGCGATGGCCGACAAGCGGGCCCAGGACCTCGGCATCCCGGGCACCGAGTCGAACCTCGACCTCAGCGAGGAAATGGCCGACAACATGGCCGGCTGACCGGTTCCCCCGTACGGCGAAGAAGAGGCCCGCGCGCTCACCCGCACGGGCCTCTTTCCGGCTGTATCACCCGGAGGGCCCATTGACATGAGCATGGGCTGGTCGTGAGCCTGGCGTCCGAAGCTTTCGTGGCAGACGACGCCCAGGGGGGCACATGAGGCACCGCGCGAGATCGATCCTCGCCGCAAGCGCACTCGTCTTCGGAACCACACTCGCCGCGCTACCCGCCGCGGCACAGTCCCAGCCCGCCTCCGCGGGCGCCACCGCAGCGGCGGCCGCCGACGAGGTCCGGGTCTACGACGCCGACATCACCAAGGAACAGGTCCCGCTCGTCCTGGCCGCCGGACAGGACGCCCACGAGCTCTCCGAACGCGCCCCGGAGACCGGGACCGCCCGCGTCGAGCTCTTCCTCACCGGGGGCCAGGCCGGGGAACTCGCGGCCCAGGGAGTCAAGCTCGCCGAACGCAAGGTCCCGGCCGGTGCGGCGGCCCGCTCCCAGGCCGCCGGCGACGGGGTCTTCCGCCCGTACAGCGGCAAGGGCGGCCTCCAGGAGGAGATCCTGCGGACGGCCCAGTCCCACCAGGCGCTCACCAAGGTCGTCTCCATCGGCAAGACCGTCCAGGGCAAGGACATCCTCGCCCTCAAGGTCACCAAGAACGCCAGGAAGTCCAAGGACGGCGACAAGCCGTCCGTGCTGTACATGTCCAACCAGCACGCGCGCGAGTGGATCACCCCGGAGATGACCCGGCGGCTGATGCACCACACGCTCGACAACTACGGCAAGGACCCGCGGATCACCTGGCTGGTGGACTCCACCGAGCTGTGGTTCCTGCTCTCCGCCAACCCCGACGGGTACGACTACACGCACGCCCCCGACGGCCGGCGGCTGTGGCGCAAGAACCTGCGCGACAACGACGGGGACGGCAGGACCACCTCCGCCGACGGGGTCGACCTCAACCGGAACTTCGCCTACAAGTGGGGTTACGACAACGAGGGTTCCTCCCCCAGCCCCGCGAGCGAGACCTTCCGCGGTGCCAAGGCCCAGTCCGAGCCGGAGACCGTCGCCCTCGACCGCTTCCAGAAGCGCATCGGCTTCGAGTACGCCGTCAACTACCACTCCGCCGCGGAACTGATCCTCTACGGCGTGGGCTGGCAGGTGGCCACCCCGACCCCCGACGACGTCGCCTACAAGGCGCTCGCCGGCACCCCGGAGAACCCGGCGGTCCCGGGCTACTACCCGCAGGTGTCCTCCGAGCTCTACACCACCAACGGCGAGGCCGACGGGCACGCCTCCAACGTCAACGGCATCATGATGTTCACGCCGGAGATGACCACCTGTCAGACGGCCTCGCAGATCGATCCGGACGACCGGTGGAAGCCCGAGGACTGCGCCTCCGGCTTCAACTTCCCGGACGACGAGAAGCTGATCCAGGCGGAGTTCGCCAAGAACGTCTCCTTCGCGCTGTCCGTCGGCGAGAGCGCCGCGCGCCCGGACCAGCCGGCCTCCTCCGTGGGCCTGAGCGCCGCGGACTTCACCACGGACCCCTTCGCCACCTCCTACGCCGCCCGCGGCCAGGACCAGGAGGTCTCCGTCACGGCCCGCAAGTCGCTGCGGGACAAGGAGCTCAACTTCCGCATCAACGGCGGCCGTACGCACGACGAGGAACTCAAGGCATGGAAGGGCGGTGACGTCTACGGCGGCGAGGACAACAACTGGTTCGACGAGTACCGCGCCGAGGTGGACGGCGCCGAGCCCGGCGACAAGGTCGAGGTCTGGTTCACCGGCCGCGACCGCTCCGGCAAGCAGGTCTCCAGCGAGCACTTCACGTACACGGTCGCCGAGCGGCCGCGCGCCGACGTCCTGGTGATCGCGGAGGAGGGGGCCCCGGCCCAGCACGCCCGGACGTACGTGGACGCCCTGCGCGCCAACGGGAAGTCCGCGGCGGTCTGGGACGTCGCCACCCAGGGGACCCCGCACCACCTCGGGGTGCTCTCCCACTTCCGCACCGCCGTCCACTACACGGGGGCCAAGACCCCCGGAGGCGACACCCAGCTGGCGGTGCGCGACTTCCTCAACGAGGGCGGCAAGCTGATCGAGGCCGGTGAGCTGGCGGGCGGCAACGCCCAGGTCGGCCGCGCCGTGACCAACGACTTCAGCCAGTACTGGCTCGGCGCCTTCGGCCGTACGAGCGGCAGCGGCGCCACCGGCTTCACCGGCGCGGGCATCCTCGCCGGGGCCCAGGGCGGCCTCGGGGACGCCGCGGGCAACCCGCTGAACGCCCCCGGCTCCTACACCGTGACCTCCGAGACCCTGGACCCCGCCGGGTTCCCGCAGTTCAAGAGCGCGCAGGCGGGTCTGTACGCGGGTGTCGTGAACCCGTACGCCCCCCACGCCGGGGCCGGGATGGCCTCGGCGCTCCACACCGACGACGACTGGAAGCGGCTGGTCCGCACCATCGACCTCACCGGGGTCAGCGCCGCCGACAAGCCGCAGCTCAAGATGGCCCTGAACTGGAACACCGAGGAGGGCTACGACCACGCCCTCCTGGAGGCCCGTACGGCCGGCGGGGACGACTGGACCACGCTGCCCGACGCGGGCGGCCTGAGCGCCACCACGGTTCCCGAGGAGTGCGCGGCCGGGTTCTTCATGAACGGCCACCCCTTCCTGGGCCGCTACCTCACCCTGGACGGCGCCGGCTGCACCCCGCGGGGCACCAGCGGCGCCTGGAACAGCTTCACCGGCTCCTCCGGCGGCTGGAAGCAGGTCTCCTTCGACCTGAGCGCCTACGCCGGCAAGAGCGTCGAGGTCTCGCTCTCCTACGTCACCGACCCGGGCTCGGGCGGCCGCGGGGTCTTCGCCGACGAGGCGCGCCTGAACGTGGGCGGAGCCGACCAGGCGGTGGAGGGCTTCGAGACGGGCCTCGGCTCCTGGGCGGCCCAGGGGGCACCTGCCGGAAGTCCCGACGTCGCGGGCGACTGGTCCCGGTCCGGGGAGCTCTTCAAGTCCTACGCGTCGGTGACTACGCGTGACACCGTCCTGCTGGGCTTCGGGCTGGAGCACCTGCCGGCTGCCGGAGACCGCGCCCTACTCGTCGGTAAGGCGCTCAAGGCACTGAACCGCTGATCAGCGGCCTTCCCGGCGCTCACTCTGAGTGACGGGGCACAAGGTCCCCGAGGTCCCGTGCCGGCGTGCCCGGCACGGGCTGAGCGGGGGTCCCCCAGCGAAGCAGGGGGAGTGTCAGGCCCCGACCGATGTCACTCCGAAGCTCACGGAGAGGTAGGGTCGTAAGCGGTCGGGGACATCCCATACAGCTCGCCGGCGCACTTACCGGCGCACCAACGAGGAGATCGGTTCGTGACGATCCGCGTAGGCATCAACGGTTTTGGCCGAATTGGCCGCAACTACTTCCGGGCGCTCCTTGAGCAGGGAGCGGACATCGAGATCGTCGGTGTCAACGACCTGACTGACAACGCCACTCTGGTGCACCTGCTCAAGTACGACACCATCCTGGGCCGCCTCAAGGCAGAGGTCTCCCACACCGACGACACCATCACCGTCGGCGGCAACACCTTCAAGACCTTCGCCGAGCGTGACCCCGCGAACCTCCCGTGGGGCGAGCTGGGCGCCGACATCGTCATCGAGTCGACCGGCATCTTCACCAAGAAGGCCGACGCCGCCAAGCACATCGCCGCGGGCGCGAAGAAGGTCCTCATCTCGGCTCCGGCCAAGGACGAGGACATCACCATCGTGATGGGCGTCAACCAGGACAAGTACGACGCGGCCAACCACCACGTCATCTCCAACGCCTCCTGCACCACCAACTGCGTGGCGCCGATGGCCAAGGTCCTCCTGGAGAACTTCGGCATCGTCAAGGGCATGATGACCACGGTCCACGCCTACACGAACGACCAGCGGATCCTGGACTTCCCGCACTCGGACCTGCGCCGCGCCCGCGCCGCCGCCGAGAACATCATCCCGACGACCACCGGTGCCGCCAAGGCCACCGCGCTGGTCATCCCGGAGCTGGCGGGCAAGCTCGACGGCATCGCGATGCGCGTCCCGGTCCCGACCGGCTCCGTGACCGACCTGGTCATCGAGCTGGAGCGCGAGGTCACCAAGGACGAGGTCAACGCCGCGTTCCAGAAGGCCTCCGAGGGTCAGCTCAAGGGCATCCTGGACTACACCGAGGACGCGATCGTCTCCTCCGACATCGTGAACTGGCCGTTCTCCTGCACCTTCGACTCCACCCTGACCATGGTCCAGGGCAAGCAGGTCAAGGTCATCGGCTGGTACGACAACGAGTGGGGCTACTCCAACCGCCTCGTCGACCTCACGGTCTTCGTCGGTGGCCAGCTCTAAGGTCGCCAGGCTCCACAACGTACGAGGTCTAAGGCAAGGCAACACGATGTGAGCACAGGGTCCGGGCAGCGCGACGAAGCGCCGCACGGGCCCTGTTGCTTGTCTCGTTCTCCCTTCCTCGCCCTTAGGGTGAAGGGCTGACAAGGAGTAGAAACACATGAAGACGATCGACGAACTGCTCGCCGAGGGCGTCAAGGGCAAGCGGGTCTTCGTCCGCGCGGACCTCAACGTCCCGTTCGCCAAGGGCACCACCACCATCACCGACGACGGCCGCATCCGCGCGGTCCAGCCGACCGTCGCGAAGCTCGCCGAAGCCGGCGCCCGCGTGGTCGTCGCCTCGCACCTGGGCCGTCCCAAGGGCACGGGCGTCGAGCCGGAGTTCTCCCTGGCGCCGGCCGCCGCGCGGCTCGGCGAGCTGCTCGGTGCGCAGGTGGCGTTCGCCACCGACACCGTCGGCGCCTCCGCCAAGGAGACCGTGGCCGCCCTCACCGACGGCCAGGTCGCCGTCATCGAGAACCTGCGCTTCAACGCGGGCGAGACCTCGAAGGACGACGCCGAGCGCGGAGCCTTCGCGGACCAGCTCGCCGAGCTGGCCGACGTCTACGTCGGCGACGGCTTCGGCGCGGTCCACCGCAAGCACGCCTCGGTCTTCGACCTGCCCGCGCGCCTCCCGCACGTGGCCGGCTACCTCATCGCCACCGAGGTCGGCGTCCTGAAGAAGCTGACCGACGAGGTCGAGCGCCCGTACGTCGTGGTCCTCGGCGGCGCCAAGGTCTCCGACAAGCTCGCCGTGATCGACCAGCTCCTCGGCAAGGCCGACCGCATCCTCATCGGCGGCGGCATGGCGTACACCTTCCTCTACGCCAAGGGCTACGAGGTCGGCATCTCCCTGCTCCAGAAGGACCAGGTGGACGTCGTCAAGGAGTACATGAAGCGTGCCGAGGAGACCGGCGTGGAGCTGGTCCTCCCGGTCGACGTCCTGGTCTCCGCGGACTTCCCGGACCTGAAGACCAAGGCCCCCGCGGACTTCGAGACCGTCGCGGCCACCGCGATCCCGAAGACCAAGGAGGGCCTGGACATCGGCCCGAAGACGCGCGAGCTCTACGCGTCGAAGATCGCCGATGCCAAGACCGTCTTCTGGAACGGCCCCGTCGGCGTCTTCGAGCACCCCGACTACGCGGGTGGTACCACCGCCATCGCGCAGGCCCTCGTCGACAGCAGCGCCTTCACCGTCGTCGGCGGTGGCGACAGCGCTGCCGCAGTCCGCATCCTGGGCTTCGACGAGAACGCATTCGGCCACATTTCCACCGGTGGCGGCGCCTCCCTCGAATACCTCGAGGGCAAGACGCTCCCCGGTCTCGCCGCCCTGGAGGGCTGAACCCCCATGTCTGCTGCTGACACCCGCACCCCGCTCATGGCGGGCAACTGGAAGATGAACCTCAACCACCTCGAGGCCATCGCCCACGTCCAGAAGCTCGCCTTCGCGCTCACCGACAAGGACTACGACGCCGTCGACGTCGCCGTCCTGCCTCCCTTCACCGACCTGCGCTCGGTGCAGACGCTGGTCGACGGCGACAAGCTGAAGATCAAGTACGGCGCCCAGGACCTCTCGGCGCAGGACTCCGGTGCCTACACCGGCGAGATCTCCGGTTCGATGCTCGCGAAGCTGAAGTGCACGTTCGTGGCCGTCGGCCACAGCGAGCGCCGCCAGTACCACGCCGAGTCCGACGAGGTCTGCAACGCCAAGGTCAAGGCCGCGTACCGGCACGGGATCACCCCGATCCTGTGCGTCGGCGAGGGCCTGGACGTCCGCAAGGCCGGCCAGCAGGTCCCGCACACCCTGAGCCAGGTCGACGGCGGCCTCAAGGACGTCCCGGCCGAGCAGGTCGAGTCCATCGTGATCGCGTACGAGCCCGTCTGGGCGATCGGGACCGGCGAGGTCGCCACCCCCGAGGACGCCCAGGAGGTCTGCGGGGCGATCCGCGGCCGCCTCGCCGAGCTGTACTCCCAGGAGCTCGCCGACAAGGTCCGCATCCAGTACGGCGGCTCGGTCAAGTCCGGGAACATCGCGGCGATCATGGCCCAGCCCGACGTCGACGGCGCCCTGATCGGCGGCGCGGCGCTGGACGTGGACGAGTTCGTCAAGATCGTCCGCTTCCGCGACCAGTGAGAGCTGCAGTGAGTATGCGGTAGGACGGATCCGTCGTACCCTTGCGGGGGCCAGGAGGCTGAACCACCAGCCACTGGCCCCCGTGCACTTCCCAGCAATGCCGGAAAGCCAGAAAAGCCAGAAAGTAGGAATCAGCCGTGATTATGGGGTTCTCGATCGCCCTGATCGTCTTCAGCGCCCTGCTGATGCTGCTCGTGCTGATGCACAAGGGCAAGGGCGGCGGCCTTTCCGACATGTTCGGCGGCGGCATGCAGTCCTCGGTCGGCGGATCCTCCGTCGCGGAGCGCAACCTGGACCGGATCACCGTCGTCGTCGGTCTGCTGTGGTTCGCGTGCATCGTCGCCCTCGGCCTGCTGATGAAGACGAGCAGCTGACCGTTCTGGCCATTCCGGCGGACCGGTCGGCTCCGCCCGGCCTATCATGAGGGTCGGCACCCGGTCGCGGAACAAGTAACTCCGTCCCCCGCCCCTGCGGGGTCGGTCCCTCCTTTCGCTGCAAGCGAGTTGGGCCGTACGTAGACCGGGCGCCCGCAGCGGACATTCCACTCACGCTTTGCGGCACCATCACGCAGGGAGTTACGACCGTGGCAAGTGGCAACGCGATCCGTGGTAGCCGGGTCGGAGCGGGGCCGATGGGCGAGGCCGAGCGCGGCGAGTCCGCGCCCCGCCTGCGCATCTCCTTCTGGTGCTCGAACGGGCACGAGACGCAGCCGAGCTTCGCCAGCGACGCAACTGTGCCGGACAACTGGGACTGCCCGCGCTGCGGGTTCCCGGCCGGCCAGGACCGGGACAACCCGCCGGCGCCACCCCGCACCGAGCCGTACAAGACCCACTTGGCCTACGTACGGGAGCGGCGCACGGACGCCGACGGCGAGGCCATCCTCGCGGAGGCGCTCGCCAAACTCCGCGGCGAGATCTGAATCCACCCGGCGAGCACGTGACTTGGGGCCCGGTCCCGCAGGAATCACCTTCCTGTGGGACCGGGCCCTTTTCACAGGTGACCCGGCCGAATGTGCCGCTACGGCACAGCCGCTTCCGATCCCTTAAGTTGGAGCCCGGCGGGGCACGACAGGACGGAAGAAGTGGGTTTATGTCGGAGATGAACGCAGAGGGACGTACGAAGCTCAACCGGACGCCGCAGTGGCAGGCACTGGGCAAGCACCGGGAGGAGTTCGGGCAGACGCATCTGCGGGAGCTGTTCGAGGCCCATCCGGGCCGCGGCACCGGTTACACCCTGCGGGTCGGGGACCTGCACATCGACTACTCGAAGCACCTGGTCACCGACGAGACGCTGGAGCTGCTGCGCGAACTGGCGGCGGCCACGGGCGTGGCGGAGCTGCGCGAGGCGATGTTCCGCGGCGAGAAGATCAACACGACGGAGGACAGGGCGGTCCTGCACACCGCCCTGCGCGCGCCGGGGGACGCGGTCATCGAGGTGGACGGCGAGAACGTCGTCCCCGGCGTGCACGCCGTCCTCGACAAGATGGCCGCCTTCGCCGACCGCGTCAGGTCGGGGGAGTGGACCGGCTTCACCGGCGAGCGCATCACGAACGTCGTCAACATCGGCATCGGCGGCTCCGACCTGGGACCGGCGATGGCGTACGAGGCGCTGCGCGCCTTCACCGACCGCGGGCTGACCCTGCGCTTCGTCTCGAACGTGGACGGCGCGGACCTGCACGAGGCGCTGCGGGACCTGGACCCGGCCCGGACCCTCTTCATCATCGCGTCCAAGACCTTCACCACCATCGAGACCATCACCAACGCCGAATCGGCGCGCGCATGGCTGCTCGCCGGTCTCGGCGGCGACACGCAGGCCGTGGCACGGCACTTCGTGGCGCTGTCGACCAACGCCGAGAAGGTCACCGGATTCGGCATCGATCCGGCCAACATGTTCGAGTTCTGGGACTGGGTCGGCGGACGCTACTCCTTCGACTCGGCCATCGGGCTCTCCCTGATGATCGCGATCGGTCCGGACGCCTTCCGGGAGCTGCTGGGCGGCTTCCACGCGATGGACCGGCACTTCCGCACGGCGCCGCCGGAGGAGAACGCCCCGCTCCTGCTGGGCCTGTTGGGGATCTGGTACAGCGCCTTCTTCGACGCTCAGTCGCACGCCGTCCTCCCGTACAGCCACTACCTGTCGCGCTTCACGGCCTACTTGCAGCAGCTGGACATGGAGTCCAACGGCAAGTCCGTGGACCGCGACGGCGATCCGGTGGAGTGGCAGACGGGCCCGGTGGTGTGGGGCACGCCCGGCACCAACGGGCAGCACGCCTACTACCAGCTGATCCACCAGGGGACCCGGATGATCCCCGCGGACTTCATCGGCTTCGCCCGGCCGGTGGCCGAGCTGTCGCCGCCGCTGGCGGCCCAGCACGACCTGCTGATGGCGAACTTCTTCGCCCAGACGCAGGCGCTTGCCTTCGGCAAGACGGCGGACGAGGTGCGGGCGGAGGGCGTCCCGGAGCCGCTGGTCCCGCACAAGACCTTCCGGGGCAACCACCCGACGACCACGATCCTGGCCGGCGAGCTCACCCCGGCGGTGCTCGGCCAGCTGATCGCGCTGTACGAGCACAAGGTGTTCGTCCAGGGCGCGGTCTGGAACATCGACTCCTTCGACCAGTGGGGCGTGGAGCTCGGCAAGGTGCTCGCCAAGCGGATCGAGCCCGCCCTGGCGGAGGGCGCGGACGTACCGGGCCTGGACGCTTCGACGAAGGCCCTGGTGGCCACGTACCGCGAGCTGCGCGGCCGGGGCTGAGGCCGCAGTCGAGGCCGCCGGCTGAGGCCGTGGAACGGCAGGTATGACGAAGCGCCCCGCACCTTCCGGTGCGGGGCGCTTCGTCCCGGGTCAGGACGAGGCCGGCGGGTACATGTCCGACGGGAGCCGGGCCGCCGCGGCGCGGTCCAGGAGCCACAGGGTGCGGGCACGGCCGTAGGCTGCCGCGGCCGGGGCCTGGACCTCGCCCGCGCCGCCGAGGGCGATGGCCACCGCTCCGGCCTTGTCCTCGCCCGCCGCCAGCAGCCAGACCTCGCGCGCCGCCCGGATGGCCGGGAGCGTCAGCGAGATCCGGGTGGGCGGGGGCTTCGGGGCGCCGTGGACACCGACCACCGTGCGCTCGCTCTCGCGGGCCGCCGGGTGCTCGGGGAAGAGGGACGCCACATGGGTGTCAGGGCCGACGCCGAGCATGAGCACGTCGAAACGGGGGACCGGACCGTGGTCCTCCGGGTTGGCTGCCTTCAGCAGTTCCGCCGCGTACGCCGCGGCCGCCGCGTCCACGTCGGCCCCGTACGGGCCGTCCGAGGCGGGCATGGCGTGCACGCGCGCGGGGTCCACCGGGACGGAGTCCAGGAGGGCCGCGCGGGCCTGCACGTGGTTGCGCTCGGGGTCGTCGGCGGGGACGTACCGCTCGTCGCCCCACCACAGGTCCAGCCGGGACCAGTCCACCGCGTCGCGGGCCGGGGCGGCGGCGAGCGCCGCGAGGAGCCCGTTGCCGTTGCGGCCGCCGGTGAGGACCACGGAGGCGCTGCCGCGGGCGGCCTGGGCGTCGACGATCTTCGTGATGAGCCGGGCCGCCGCGGCCTGGGCCATCAGCTCCTTGTCCCGGTGGACGACGACCTGGGGAGTCGTCATACCCATTGGCTGCCGCCTTCTCGGTAGTGCGGGTGCGGGTGGTGCGGGGTGCCGCTGCGCGGGGCCTCCCCCACCCCGCCCCTTCCCGAAACCGGGCTCCGCCCGGACCCGGTCCTCAAACGCCGGACGGGCTGAAGAATTCAGCCCCACCGGCGTTTGAGGCGCGGGGTCTGGGGCGGAGCCCCAGGAGACGGCGAAAGGGTGGGTGGGGGAAAGCCCCGCAGGGCCCGGTTACTTGGGTGCGGCCTTCTTGTCCGGCTTCGGAGCCGGCGCGGGCTTCGCGGCCGGGGCTTCCGCCTCGGCCTTCGGCTTCGCCTTGGCGGGAGCCTCCACGGCCTCGGGGGCCTGTGCCGCCAGCTTCGCGACGCCGAACTTCAGCGCGGACTCGTACGTGTTGTCCGGGTCCAGCCGGCGCAGCTCCTCCGCCAGGAGCTCGGCCGTGTCGCGGCGCTTGAGCGCCACCGCACGGTCGGGCTGGCCCGGCATGCACAGCGTGGCCAGTGCCCCGTCCGCGCGGTCCAGGACGATCTCGCCCTCCTTGGTCTCCAGCCGTACGGCCGTGAGGCCCGGGCCGGAGGACAGGGTGCGCTTGACGGGGACCTGGAGCCGGTCCGCCAGCCACATGGCCAGCAGTTCGCAGCTCGGGTTCTCGTCCTCGCCCTCGACGATCGCGGAGCGGACGGAGACGGTCTGCTGGTCCAGGGCCGCCGCCAGCATGGAGCGCCACGGGGTGATCCGGGTCCAGGACAGGTCCGTGTCCCCGGGGGCGTACGCCGCGGCCCGCTTGCCGAGGGCCCCGACCGGTTCCTCGCAGGAGTACGTGTCCGTGATCCGGCGCTGGCCCAGCGCCCCCAGGGGGTCGCCCGCCAGGTCCGAGGGAGCACCGTCCGGCCACCAGACGACCACGGGGGCGTCCGGCAGGAGCAGCGGGAGCACCACCGACTGGGCGTGGTCGACCAGTTCGCCGTGCAGGCGGAGGACCACCGTCTCACCGCTGCCGGAGTCCGCCCCGACGCGGATCTCCGCGTCGAGACGGGCGTCGCGGCGGCTGCGCGGCGAGCGGCTGACCCGCTTGATGACGACGATGATCCGCGAGGGGTGCTCGTGGGACGCGTCGTTCGCCGACTTGAGCGCGTCGTACGCGTTCTCCTCGTCGGTCACGATCACCAGCGTGAGCACCATGCCGATGGCCGGCGTGCCGATGTCCCGGCGCGCCTGCACCATCGCCGCGTTGATCTTGCTGGAGGTGGTCTCCGTGAGGTCGATCTTCATGGCCGGCGCCAGCTCCGTCCGTCTCGTGCGAGCATCTCGTCCGCCTCGACCGGTCCCCAGGTGCCCGCCGGGTACTGCGCGGGCTTGCCGTGCTTGTCCCAGTACTCCTCGATCGGGTCGAGGATGTTCCAGGACAGCTCCACTTCCTGGTGGCGCGGGAAGAGGTTCGCGTCGCCGAGGAGCACGTCGAGGATGAGCCGCTCGTACGCCTCGGGGCTCGACTCCGTGAAGGACTCGCCGTAGGCGAAGTCCATCGTGACGTCCCGGACCTCCATGGAGGTGCCCGGAACCTTGGAGCCGAAGCGGACGGTCACGCCCTCGTCCGGCTGGACCCGGATGACCAGGGCGTTCTGCCCGAGCTCCTCGGTCGCGCCGGACTCGAACGGCAGGTACGGGGCCCGCTTGAAGACCACCGCGATCTCGGTCACCCGGCGGCCCAGGCGCTTGCCGGTCCGCAGGTAGAACGGGACGCCCGCCCAGCGGCGGTTGTTGATCTCCAGGCGGATGGCCGCGTAGGTGTCGGTCTTCGACTTGGGGTCGATACCGTCCTCTTCGAGGTACCCGACGACCTTCTCGCCGCCCTGCCAGGCCGCCGAGTACTGGCCGCGCACGGTGTGCTTGCCCAGGTCCTCGGGCAGCTCCACGGCGGTCAGCACCTTGAGCTTCTCGGCCACCAGCGCCTTCGGGTGGAAGGAGCCGGGCTCCTCCATCGCGGTGAGCGCGAGCAGCTGGAGCAGGTGGTTCTGGATGACGTCACGGGCCGCGCCGATGCCGTCGTAGTAGCCGGCCCGGCCGCCGATGCCGATGTCCTCGGCCATGGTGATCTGTACGTGGTCGACGTACGACCGGTTCCAGATCGGCTCGAACATGGTGTTGGCGAAGCGGAGCGCCAGGATGTTCTGGACGGTCTCCTTGCCGAGGTAGTGGTCGATCCGGAAGACCTCGTCACGGGGGAAGACCTCGTGGACGACCTTGTTGAGCTCCTCGGCGCTCTTCAGGTCGTGGCCGAAGGGCTTCTCGATGACGGCGCGCCGCCAGGAGCCCTCCTTCTGGGCCAGACCGTGGTCCTTGAGCTGCTGGACCACCTTGGGGAAGAACTTGGGCGGGACCGACAGGTAGAAGGCGAAGTTGCCGCCTGTGCCCTGTGCCTTGTCCAGCTCCTCGATGGTGGCCTTCAGGGTCTCGAAGGCCGCGTCGTCGTCGAAGTCGCCCTGGACGAACCGGCAGCCCTGCACCAGCTGCTGCCAGACCTCCTCGCGGAACGGCGTGCGCGAGTGCTGCTTGACGGCCTCGTACACCTCCGTCGCGAAGTCCTCGTGCTCCCACTCCCGGCGGGCGAAGCCGATCAGCGAGAAGCCCGGCGGGAGCAGGCCCCGGTTCGCCAGGTCGTAGACGGCGGGCATCAGCTTCTTGCGCGACAGGTCACCCGTAACGCCGAAAATGACCAGGCCGGACGGCCCCGCGATACGCGGGAGCCGCCGGTCCTGTGCGTCACGAAGCGGGTTCGCTCCGTTCACAGACAAAGTGTTCAGGCCTCCGTGGGGGCGAGGCGCTCAAGCTCCGCCTCGGTCGACTTCAGCAGGTCGTTCCAGGACGCCTCGAACTTCTCGACGCCCTCGTCCTCGAGCAGCTGCACCACATCGTCGTACGAAATGCCCAGCTTCGCGACCGCGTCGAGCTCGGCGCGCGCCTGCCCGTAGCTGCCGCGCACGGTGTCACCCGTGATCCGGCCGTGGTCGGCGGCGGCCTCCAGGGTGGCCTCCGGCATGGTGTTCACCGTGTTCGGGGCGACCAGGTCGTCCACGTACAGGGTGTCCTTGTACGCCGGGTCCTTGACGCCCGTCGAGGCCCACAGCGGACGCTGCTTGTTGGCGCCGACGCGCTCCAGGGCGGCCCAGCGGTCCGAGGAGAAGACCTCCTCGTACGCCTCGTAGGCCAGCCGGGCGTTGGCGAGCGCCGCCTTGCCCTTGAGGGCCTTGGCCTCGTCGGTGCCGACGGCGTCCAGGCGCTTGTCGATCTCGCTGTCCACGCGGGACACGAAGAAGGAGGCGACCGAGTGGATCAGCGAGAGGTCCAGGCCGGCGGCCTTGGCCTTCTCCAGACCCGCCAGGTACGCGTCCATGACCTCGCGGTAGCGCTCCAGCGAGAAGATCAGCGTGACGTTGACGCTGATGCCCTTGCCGATGACCTCGGTGATCGCCGGCAGGCCGGCCTTGGTCGCCGGGATCTTGATGAGCGTGTTCGGGCGGTCCACCAGCCAGGCCAGCTGCTTGGCCTCGGCGATGGTCGCCGGGGTGTTGTGGGCCAGGCGCGGGTCGACCTCGATCGACACGCGGCCGTCCTGGCCGTCGGTGCGGTCGTAGACCGGGCGCAGGATGTCGGCGGCGTCGCGGACGTCCGCCGTCGTGATCATGCGCAGGGCCTCTTCCACGGTCACCTTGCGGGTCGCGAGGTCGGTGAGCTGCTGCTCGTACCCCTCGCCGCCGCTGATGGCCTTCTGGAAGATCGCCGGGTTGGTGGTGACACCGACCACGTGCGACTGGTCGATGAGCTCCGCCAGGTTGCCGGACGTGATGCGCTTGCGGGACAGGTCGTCCAGCCAGATCGCCACGCCCTCGTCGGAGAGGCGCTTGAGTGCGTCTGTCATGGGAATTGCATCTCCTACTGGTGTAGTACCCGCGTCAGCGCGCGGCGGCGAGGGACTCGTGGGCGGCGGCTGCGACACGCTCGGGGGTGAAGCCGAACTCGCGGAACAGCACCTTCGCGTCGGCCGAGGCACCGAAGTGCTCCAGCGAGACGATCCGGCCCGCGTCGCCGACGTAGCGGTGCCAGGTCAGGCCGATGCCCGCCTCGACCGCGACGCGTGCCTTGACGGAGGGCGGCAGGACGCTGTCCTTGTACGCCTGGTCCTGCTCCTCGAACCACTCGACGGACGGCATCGAGACCACGCGGGTCGGGATGCCCTCGGCCTGGAGCTGCTCGCGGGCCTCGACGGCCAGGTGCACCTCGGAGCCGGTGCCGATGAGGACGACCTGCGGCTCGCCGCCTTCCGCCTCGAACATCACGTAACCGCCCTTGGCGGCGTCCTCGTTGCGCTCGTAGGTCGGCACGCCCTGGCGGGTGAGCGCCAGGCCGTGCGGGGCGCCCTTGCCGAACACCTTGGTGTGGCGCTTGAGGATCTCGCGCCAGGCGATGGCGGTCTCGTTCGCGTCGGCCGGGCGGACCAGGTTCAGGCCCGGGATGGCGCGCAGCGAGGCGAGGTGCTCGACGGGCTGGTGGGTCGGGCCGTCCTCACCGAGACCGACGGAGTCGTGCGTCCACACGTAGGTGACCGGCACGTGCATCAGCGCGGACAGGCGGACGGCGTTGCGCATGTAGTCGGAGAACACCAGGAAGGTGCCGCCGTAGATGCGGGTGTGGCCGTGCAGGGCGATGCCGTTCATGGCCGCGGCCATGGCGTGCTCGCGGATGCCGAAGTGGATGGTGCGGCCGTACGGGTCGGCCTCCGGCAGCGGGTTGCCCACCGGAAGGAACGAGGATTCCTTGTCGATGGTGGTGTTGTTGGAGCCGGCCAGGTCGGCCGAGCCGCCCCACAGCTCCGGGATGACCGCGCCGAGGGCGCCGAGCACCTTGCCGGAGGCGGCGCGGGTGGCGACGCCCTTGCCGGCCTCGAAGACGGGGAGCTCGTCCTCCCAGCCCGCGGGCAGCTCGTTGGCGTTGATGCGGTCGAACTCGGCCGCGCGCTCCGGGTTGGCGGTGCGCCAGGCGGAGAAGTCCTTCTCCCAGGCGGCCTTGGCCTCGCGGCCGCGGTCCAGCGCCTTGCGGGTGTGCGCGATGACCTCGTCGGAGACCTCGAAGGTCTGCTCCGGGTCGAAGCCGAGGACGCGCTTGGTGGCCGCGACCTCGTCGTCGCCGAGCGCCGAGCCGTGCGCGGCCTCGGTGTTCTGGGCGTGCGGGGCGGGCCAGGCGATGATCGAGCGGGCCGCGATGAACGACGGCTTGCTGGTCTCGGCCTTGGCGGCCTGGAGGGCCTCGAACAGCGCCTTCGGGTCGAGGTCGCCGTTCTCCTGCTGCTCGACGCGCTGGACGTGCCAGCCGTACGCCTCGTAGCGCTTGAGGGTGTCCTCGGAGACGGCCGTCTCCGTGTCGCCCTCGATGGAGATGTGGTTGTCGTCCCACAGCAGGACGAGGTTGCCCAGCTTCTGGTGGCCGGCCAGGGCGGACGCCTCGTGCGAGATGCCCTCCTGGAGGCAGCCGTCGCCCGCGATCGCGTAGATCATGTGGTCGAACGGGGAGGAGCCCTGCGGGGCCTCGGGGTCGAACAGACCGCGCTCGTAGCGGGCGGCCATGGCCATGCCCACCGCGTTGGCGATGCCCTGGCCCAGCGGGCCGGTGGTGGTCTCGACGCCGGCCGTGTGGCCGTACTCCGGGTGACCGGGGGTCTTGGAGCCCCAGGTGCGGAACGCCTTGAGGTCGTCCAGCTCCAGCCCGAACCCGCCGAGGTACAGCTGGGTGTAAAGGGTGAGGGACGAGTGCCCAGCGGAGAGCACGAAGCGGTCGCGGCCGACCCACTCGGGGTCCGCCGGGTCGTGCCGCATCACCTTCTGGAAGAGGGTGTAGGCGGCGGGGGCCAGGCTCATCGCCGTACCGGGGTGGCCGTTTCCGACCTTCTGGACCGCGTCAGCGGCCAGGATGCGGGCGGTGTCGACGGCCCGCTGGTCCAGTTCGGTCCACTCGAGCTCTGTGGTGGTCGGCTTGGTGCTCACCGTTGGTCAGGGCTCCTCTCCACATGTCTGTTCCCGGTGACGAACGGTGCACCGGCTGCGATTCCGAGCCTACCCCCGCCAGGGCGTGCAGCTATTCGAGTGTCCACAGTCCGTCACTGCGTCGGCAGCCCGTGTTCACCTGCCTGCCGGGGGGACGGAAGGCGGCCTCCTGTGCGCTCGTCCACCCTTTGTCCGTGGTCGGCCGGCGGTCCGCGCGCGGTCCGATCGGCCCAACACGAAGCGACCCCCGCGCGGGGCCACGTAAGTGCAACGTCTACAGTGGCGTGGTACGCGCAAGCCTTTACCGGGCCTTCATGGTGTGAAGGGTCCGAGTCGGAGCTTGCTGGATTCTCTCTCAGGGGTGCGTGTGACGGCCGTCGAATCCCGTCCAGCGGGGGTGCTCGGGACGAGCCCCGTTCACCGGCCGTTCGGGGCCCGGGTCATGGCTTTCGTGGCTTTGACCAAGCCGCGGATCATCGAACTTCTGCTGATCACCACAGTGCCGGTGATGTTCCTCGCCGAGCAGGGTGTTCCGTCGATGTGGCTGGTCCTCGCGACCTGCTTCGGCGGCTACCTGTCCGCGGGCGGTGCCAACGCGCTCAACATGTACATCGACCGCGACATCGACGCGCTGATGGACCGGACCGCGCAGCGCCCCCTGGTGACCGGCATGGTCAGCCCGCGTGAATGCCTGGCCTTCGGCATCACGCTCGGGGTGGTCTCCACCCTGTTCTTCGGTCTGCTCGTCAACTGGCTGTCGGCCGCCCTCGCGCTCGGCGCGCTCCTCTTCTACGTCGTGGTCTACACGATGCTGCTCAAGCGCCGCACCGCCCAGAACATCGTCTGGGGCGGCATCGCGGGCTGCATGCCGGTGCTCATCGGCTGGTCGGCCGTCAAGAACGAGGTCTCCTGGGCCGCGGTCATCCTGTTCCTCGTCATCTTCTTCTGGACGCCGCCGCATTACTGGCCGCTGTCGATGAAGGTGAAGGAGGACTACGCGCGCGTCGGCGTGCCGATGCTCCCGGTCGTCGCCGGGAACAGGGTCGTGGCGCGCCAGATCGTCCTCTACAGCTGGGTGATGGTGGCGGTCTCGCTGCTGCTGACCCCGCTGGGGTACACCGGCTGGTTCTACACCTCGGTCGCCCTGCTGGCCGGCGGCTGGTGGCTGTGGGAGGCGCACGCGCTGCACGCGCGGGCCAAGGCGGGCGTGACGGGCGGGAAGCTCAAGGAGATGCGGCTGTTCCACTGGTCGATCACCTATGTGTCGCTGCTCTTCGTGGCTGTGGCCGTGGATCCCTTCCTCCGCTGATTACTCGCCGGTAGCATGCCGTCCATGGCAGAGACCGCGGGCACCGCAGACACCACAGACAAGAAGCACGGCCGTACGGCCGCGAAGCTGGCCAAGCAGATCGGCTCGTTCGCCAAGCAGCACGGCGGCGCCGACGGCCACCTCGCCCACATCGGCCAGGCCGGCACCCGGATCGTCCTCGTAGGCACCGACGGCGCCTGGGGCGACCTGGTGGCCCCGACCTACGCGGTGGCCGAGCTGGCCGCCGAGAAGGCCGGGCTCACCCTCCACGAGGAGTTCGACGGAGAGGTGGCCGCACGGGTGCGCACCGGACCGTACGAGTGGACGCGCATGGCGGGCATCCAGCTGGGCGGCCCCGCCAACCCGGCCGCCTGATCCACCGGACACCCGGCAGGGCCCGGCTCGCGGTGCCCTCTCGGTCAACAGCGCGAGCAACACCTCACACCCCGCTCACCCGTTAGGACGTGTGGAAGCCCCTTCCTCACGTCCGCAACGGGATGCCCGGATGATCGAAACGCCGCCCCTGGTGGACCAGTACTGCCACGGAGTGCTCCGTACCGAGCTGGGTCTCGGCACCTTCGAGACCCAGCTGGTCCACTCGGCGGGCCCGCCCGCCGCGGGCACGACCTTCTTCGACACGCAGACCGGCTTCGCGGTGCGCCGCTGGTGCCCGCCGCTGCTCGGGCTGGAGCCGCACTGCGCCCCCGCCCGCTACCTGGCCCGGCGGCGCGAGCTGGGCGTGGCCGAGACCGCGCGCCGCCTGCTGCGGGGCTCCCGGGTCGCCGCCTACATGGTCGACACCGGGGCGCCGGGGGACCTCACCGGGCCCAAGGACATGGCGCTGGCCGGGGACGCCGAGGCCTTCGAGGTCGTGCGGCTGGAGTTACTGGCCGAGCAGGTCGCGGACACCTCCGGAACCGTGGCCGCCTTCCTCGCCAATCTCTCCGGCGCGGTCCACGACGCCGCCGCCGGAGCCGCGGCCTTCACCTGCGGGACCGGCCCGGGGTACGCCGCCAGCCTGGCCCTCGCGCCCGAACCGCCCGGTCCCGGCGAGGTGCGGGGGGCGGCCGGGCGGTGGCTGGCCCGCAGGCCCCGCGGCGGAGCCGTACGGGACCCCGTACTGCTGCGGCACCTGCTGTGGAGCGCGGCGGTGTCCGGGCGGCCGCTCCAGCTGCACACGGGCCCGGGGGATCCTGGCCTGCGGTCCGGCCGGGCCGATCCGGCGCTGCTGGCGGACTTCCTGCGGGCCACCGCCGGCCTGGGCACGCAGGTGGTGCTGCTCGGCGGCTACCCGTACCACCGGCACGCGGCGCGGCTGGCGGCGGTCTTCCCGCACGTCCACGCCGACGTGGGCGCGGCCCTCGGGCAGAGCGGGGCCGGGGCCGCGGCGGTCCTCGCCGAGCTGCTGGAGCTGGCGCCGTTCGGGAAGCTGCTGTTCTCCAGCGGCGGCGGGCGGCTGCCCGAACTGCACGCGGTGGGCGCCCTGGTCTTCCGCGAGGCGCTCGGCAAGGTGCTGAGCGGATGGGTCGCGGACGGGGCCTGGTCCTGGCGGGACGCGGACCGGGTGGCGGCCATGCTCGCGGCGGGCAACGCCCGCCGCGTCTACCGGCTGGACGAGGCAGGGTGAGCCCCGCCGGTCAGACCGAGGCGAGCCGGGGATCGGCCTGGGCCGGGACCTCCGCCTGGGCCGAGGGCCGCTCGCGCAGGCTCAGCGCGAGCCGGAGCACCGCGATCCACACCAGGCACGAGCCGAGCATGTGGGCGCCGACCAGGACCTCCGGCAGCTCGGTGAAGAACTGTACGTAGCCGACGGCGCCCTGGGCGAGCAGCACGATCAGCAGGTCGCGGGCGCGGGCCCGGGTGTCGGCGGGGGCGTCGACCACGCGCAGCACCAGCCACATGGCGACGGCGAGCGCACACACCAGCCAGGCGGCGGCGGCGTGCGCGTGGGCGGTGGTCTGCCAGTCGAACGGCATCCGCTTGATCTCGCTGCTGTCGCCCGCGTGCGGCCCGGAGCCGGTGACGACCGTGCCCGCCGCGATCAGTACGAAGGTCGCCGCGAGCATCGCCCAGGAGAGCTTGCGCACCGGACCGGGCACCCGCGGCCGGGGGGCGGTGTCGCCCTCGGCGGTGCGCTGCCAGGTGACGGTGGTCACGGTGATCAGTGCGGTGGCGAGCAGGAAGTGCCCCGCCACGCTGTACGGGTTGAGGCCCGTGACGACCGTGATGCCGCCGAGCACGGCGTTGGCCATGACGATGACGAACTGGGTCCAGCCGAGCTTCGTCAGGACGGTGCGCCAGGGCTTGGCCGAGCGGGCCGCCAGGATGACCCAGCCGACGGCCGCGCAGAGCACGTACGTCAGCATCCGGTTGCCGAACTCGATCGCTCCGTGGAAGCCCTGGGCCGGCGTCGCGATCAGGCTGTCGTCGGTGCACTTGGGCCAGGTGTCGCAGCCGAGACCGGATCCGGTCAGCCGCACCGCGCCGCCGGTGACGACGATGGCCACGCTCATGAACAGCGCGGCGAGCGCGGCGCGCCGGACGGTCCGGGGTGACGGAGTCCAGCGAGCGGCGAGGTAAGTGAAGGGGTTAAACACGGCTCCTATCGTAGGCGGAGCCTTGTGCAAAGTTTCACGAGGGGGTGCCGGCAGGTCCGTCCGGGCCGATCACCCGGCGGAACCGGGCGCCGGCGGGGTCGCCTTCCTCGTGCCACCACAGCCTGATCCGCCAAGGGCCGCCGTCACGGGGGCAGTCCGCCGATTCCGAGAATCCGCGCACCAATTCATCCCCTATCTCGCCAGCTGTCCTATTTCTTACTTCTGCGGCGGCATGCCAGGAAGGGCCCGGTACGTTCCACAGTCCGTCAGGACCGCGCACCTCCACGCGCCAGACCGCCCGCCAAGGGGTGACCTCAAGCATCGTGCGCACCTGCTCGGCCTCCAGGCCCAGCCCGGCCGCGATCCCCGGCTCCGCCACGCCCTGGATCCGGGCGGCCACCACGGCCTGGGGCAGCAGCCGTTCGGGCAGCAGCCCCCGTGAGCGCAGGCTGACAAGGGACTCGAAGCCCAGGAAGCGCAGGCGCAGTTCCAGCTGGCGGCCGATGTGGTCGAGGGCCTCCTCGGCCGCCGCGGACTCCGCCCCGCCGGGGTCCGCGAGCAGCAGGTGCCGGAAATCCGATTCCGCGTCCACCGCCCAGGCCAGCGCGTCCTCGGCGAAGCCCAGCTCCGCGAGCCGGTCCCCGAGGAACACCTTCGCCTGGGCCAGCCCCCGCCGGTTGACCGCGTCGTGCTGGTCCAGCCCCGCCCAGACCTCTACGGCGGCCAGGGTCAGGTCCCGGGCCCGCTCGCCCGCTGCCCGCTCCATGGCGCTGGGTCCCTCCGTGGCGGCCGGGCCCAGCGGATGCCTGGGCAGCCGGGCCCCGTCGCTCAGCGGCCAGGCCAGCCACACCCCGTGGTTGATCAGCCCGCGGGCGTACCAGCGGGCGTACTCGGGAGCGCAGGGGGCGGCCCGCTCGGCGCTGCGCAGGGCCTCCTCGATCGTGGCGAGGGCGGTCGCGCGGTCCCCCTCGGCGAAGCGCAGTGCGGCCCGGTCCGCCAGCCGCAGACCCAGCAGGGCGGTGCACTCGGGGTCGGCCGGCCAGGCGCGCAGGGCCCCGATCAGCTCGTCCAGCAGCCGCTCGCGCTCCTCGGGCCCGGCGTGCGCCGCCCCGGAGCGGACCCGCGCCCACTGGTCGTCCAGCCGAAGAACGGCCTCTCGCTCCGCCATGTCCGCCCCCCGGCGTCGTGGTCCGCGCACCTCATGTGAAGGCGTTCATAGTCCCGGGAAGGCGGACCTCAGCGGAAGGGTTTCATTCCCAGCGGAACAGCCGCGCGGCCGCGCCCAGCCCGAGTACGGCCCAGCCCGCCAGCAGGGCCGCGTCGCCCCAGGGCAGCGCCGCCCCGTGCTGGAGCACGTCGCGCAGTCCGTCGGACAGGGCCGAGATGGGCAGCAGCCCGAGGGCGGACTGCACCGCGCCGGGGAACTTCTCCAGCGGCACGATCACCCCGCCGCCGACCAGCAGCAGCAGGAAGACGAGGTTGGCGGCGGCCAGGGTCACCTCGGCCTTGAGGGTGCCGGCCATCAGCAGCCCGAGCCCGGAGAAGGCGGCGGTGCCCAGCAGGAGCAGGACGGCCACCGACAGCGGGTTCCCCTGCGGGGACCAGCCCAGCGCCAGGGCGATCGCCGTCAGCAGGGCGATCTGCAGGACCTCGGTGACCAGTACCGACAGGGTCTTGGCGGCCATCAGCGCCCAGCGCGGCAGCGGGGAGGCGCCGAGCCGCTTGAGGACCCCGTACCGGCGGTCGAAGCCGGTGGCGATCGCCTGCCCGGTGAAGGCGGTGGACATCACGGCGAGCGCCAGGATGCCGGGCGCGAGGAAGTCCACGGACTTCTCGGAGCCCGTCTCGATGATGTCCACGGCGGAGAAGAGGGTCAGCAGCAGCGCCGGGATGATCACGGTCAGCAGCAGCTGCTCCCCGTTGCGCAGCAGCATCCGGGTCTCCAGAGCCGTCTGCGCGAGGATCATGCGGGACACGGGCGCCGCGCCCGGGTTGGGGGTGAACGTACCGGCGCTCATGAACGCAGCTCCTTGCCCGTGAGTTCCAGGAAGACGTCTTCGAGGGTGTGCCGCTCCACCGAGAGGCTGTCCGGCATCACGCCGTGCTGCGCGCACCAGGAGGCGACGGTGGCCAGCAGTTGCGGGTGGACGTCGCCGGTGACCCGGTAGGTGCCCGGGGTGAGCTCGGCGGCCTGGGTGCCGTCGGGCAGCGCCTTGAGCAGGGAGGCGAGGTCGAGGGAGGGGCGCCCGGTGAACCGCAGGGTGTTCTCGGCGCCGCCCCGGCACAGCTGCTCGGGGCTGCCGTGGGCGATGACCCGGCCCGCGTCGACGATGGCGACCTCGTCGGCGAGCTGCTCGGCCTCGTCCATGTGGTGGGTGGTGAGCACGACGGTGACCCCGTCGGCGCGCAGTTCCCGTACGAGGTCCCAGGTCGCCCGGCGGGCCTGCGGGTCGAGGCCGGCGGTGGGCTCGTCCAGGAAGACCAGCTCGGGGCGGCCGACCACGGCCATGGCGAGGGCGAGGCGCTGCTGCTGGCCGCCGGAGAGCCTGCGGTAGGTGGTGCGGCCGCAGCCGCCGAGTCCGAGGCGTTCCACCAGGGCGTCCACGTCGAGCGGGTCGGCGTAGAGCTTGGCCATGTGGCGCAGCATCTCGACGGCGCGGGCGCCGGAGTACACGCCGCCGGACTGGAGCATCACGCCGATCCGGGGGCGCAGCGCCGTGGCCTGGGCGACCGGGTCGAGGCCGAGGACGCGGACGGTGCCCGCGTCGGGGCGGCGGTAGCCCTCGCAGGTCTCCACGGTGGTCGTCTTGCCCGCGCCGTTGGGACCGAGGACCGCGGTGACCGAGGCCCTGCGGACGGTGAGGTCCAGGCCGTCCACCGCGGTTTTGGGTCCGTACCGCTTCACCAGTCCGCGGATCTCCACGGCGGGGTCGTTGCTCATGGGGGCCCAGTCTACGGAGCCGGGGAGGGCTCCCATGTCCCGGGGTTGAAGGCTTGCGCGCCCGCACGGTGCCCGCATGCGGCGGCGGTGTCCGTGCGGTCGGATTCGAGGACGGCGTTTCGAATGCGGCTCTTTTCGCTCCGTCGGCCCTGGGCGGGTGAGCCGGTTTCCGTGACCTTTTCGCGAAACCGATCTTTACCGTGCGGGGAACGCCGCCGGCGGAGTTCTGCTGGTGGGAGCCGTGCACCGGTTCGGGGGTCTCCCGCGGAGAATGCGGAGCGCTAGTCTCCGAATAACTCTGCGTAGATAAATTAGGTGACCCTTAGTGATGGATACCACCAGGGGTGGCCTCCGTCACGGCTTGTCGGGGCTCGACTAATTACGCAACAATGGCGTTGTGAAAAACGGCGAACGGCAGATCGAGACCCCCCAGGGGGAGCTCGCGACCGGGGAGCGGTCAACCCGCAACCGGGTCGCGCGGTCCATCCTGGACCACGGTCCGTCCACCGTCGCCGACCTCGCCGCGCGTCTCGGCCTCACCCAGGCCGCCGTCCGCCGCCACCTCGACACGCTCGTCACCGACGACGTGGTCGCATCCCGTGAGCAGCGTGTGTACGGAGCGCGCACCCGGGGCCGGCCCGCGAAGGTCTTCGAGCTCACCGACTGCGGCCGCGACGCCTTCGACCAGTCCTACGACACGCTCGCCGTGGACGCCCTGCGCTGGATCGCGCAGTCCGTCGGCGGCGGCGAGCAGGGCGAGGCGGCCGTCGCCGCCTTCGCCAGGGCGCGGATGGAAGCGCAGGCCGAGGGGTACCGGGAAGCCGTCGAAGCGGCTGCCCCGGGAGACCGCACCGAGGCCCTCGCCAGGGCATTGACCGCCGACGGGTACGCTGCTACGGCGAAGAGCGCTCCCGGTCCGCACAGCGGTGAACAGCTCTGTCAGCACCACTGCCCGGTCGCCCATGTGGCCGAGCAGTTCCCGCAGCTCTGCGAGGCGGAGACCGAGGTCTTCTCCCGCCTGCTCGGGACGCATGTGCAGCGCCTCGCCACGATCGCCCACGGCGACGGGGTGTGCACGACGTTCATTCCGCGCAGCGCGAGCGCCGCACAGACCGACACATCAGTATCTGCAAGTACGGCCGGGAGGAACCCCGCATGACCACGGAGACTGCTCACCCTGAGCTCGATGGCCTGGGCACCTACGAATACGGCTGGGCCGACTCCGACGCGGCCGGCGCCGCTGCCAAGCGGGGTCTGTCCGAGGAAGTCGTCCGCGACATCTCGGCGAAGAAGTCCGAGCCGGAGTGGATGCTGAACCTCCGTCTCAAGGGGCTCAAGCTCTTCGACCGCAAGCCCATGCCGAACTGGGGTTCCGACCTCTCGGGCATCGACTTCGACAACATCAAGTACTTCGTGCGCTCCACCGAGAAGCAGGCTGCTTCGTGGGAGGACCTGCCCGAGGACATCAAGAACACGTACGACAAGCTCGGCATCCCGGAGGCGGAGAAGCAGCGCCTCGTCGCCGGTGTCGCGGCCCAGTACGAGTCCGAGGTCGTCTACCACCAGATCCGTGAGGACCTGGAGGAGCAGGGCGTCATCTTCCTCGACACGGACACCGCGCTCAAGGAGCACCCGGAGCTCTTCCAGGAGTACTTCGGCACGGTCATCCCGGTCGGCGACAACAAGTTCGCGTCGCTGAACACCGCGGTGTGGTCCGGCGGCTCCTTCATCTACGTCCCCAAGGGCGTGAAGGTCGACATCCCGCTCCAGGCCTACTTCCGTATCAACACGGAGAACATGGGCCAGTTCGAGCGGACGCTGATCATCGTCGACGAGGACGCGTACGTCCACTACGTCGAGGGCTGCACCGCCCCGATCTACTCCTCGGACTCGCTGCACAGCGCCGTGGTCGAGATCATCGTGAAGAAGGGCGGCCGCTGCCGCTACACGACCATCCAGAACTGGTCGAACAACGTCTACAACCTGGTCACCAAGCGCGCCGTGGCGTACGAGGGCGCGACCATGGAGTGGATCGACGGCAACATCGGTTCCAAGGTCACCATGAAGTACCCGGCCGTCTACCTGATGGGCGAGCACGCCAAGGGCGAGACCCTCTCCATCGCCTTCGCGGGCGAGGGCCAGCACCAGGACGCCGGCTCCAAGATGGTCCACATGGCGCCGCACACCTCCTCGAACATCGTCTCCAAGTCGGTGGCCCGAGGCGGCGGCCGCACCTCCTACCGAGGCCTGGTCGAGATCGGCGAGGGCGCGCACGGCTCGAAGTCCAACGTGCTGTGTGACGCGCTCCTGGTCGACACGATCTCCCGCTCGGACACGTACCCCTACGTGGACGTCCGCGAGGACGACGTGTCCATGGGTCACGAGGCGACCGTCTCCAAGGTCTCCGACGACCAGCTCTTCTACCTGATGAGCCGCGGTCTGACGGAGTTCGAGGCCATGGCCATGATCGTGCGCGGCTTCGTCGAGCCGATCGCGCGCGAGCTGCCGATGGAGTACGCGCTGGAGCTGAACCGGCTGATCGAGCTGCAGATGGAGGGTTCGGTCGGTTAGTCCCGACCGCCCGGCATCCCGCACATCCTTATTGACGTAGGAAGAGAGCAAGACGACAGCCATGGCAGAGGCTCAGAACATTCCGGCGGGTTCGACCACCGCCGGCGCGATCGCGGTGGCCGCCGAGTCCACCGTCGCCACCCGGATGAGCGCCCCCCCGTCCTTCGACGTGGCGGACTTCCCCGTGCCCCACGGCCGCGAGGAGGAGTGGCGGTTCACCCCGCTCGCCCGCCTCAAGGGCCTGCACGACGGCACCGCGGTCGCCAACGGCACCATGAAGGCCCAGATCGACGCGCCCGAGGGCGTCACCGTCGAGTCGGTGGAGCGCGGCGACGCGCGCATCGGCAAGGCCGGCACCCCCGTGGACCGGATCGCCGCGCAGGCGTTCTCGTCCTTCGCGAAGGCCACGGTCGTCACCGTGCCCAAGGAGCAGGTCCTGACCGAGCCGGTGCGCGTCTCGCTGCACGGCGAGGGCGGCACCACCTTCGGCCACACGGTCTTCGACGTGCAGGCCTTCGCCGAGGCGGTCATCGTCATCGACCACACCGGTGACGGCGTGCGCGCCGCCAACGTCGACTTCCTGGTCGGCGACGGCGCCAAGCTCACCGTGGTCTCCGTGCAGGACTGGGACGACACCGCCGTCCACTGCTCCCAGCACAACGCCCTGATCGGCCGCGACGCGACCTTCAAGTCGATCGTGGTCACCTTCGGCGGCGACGTCGTACGCCTGCACCCGCGGGTGTCGTACGCCGGCCCCGGCGGCGAGGCCGAGCTCCTCGGCCTGTACTTCACGGACGCCGGCCAGCACCAGGAGCACCGCCTCCTGGTCACGCACGACGCCCCGCACTGCAAGTCGCACGTGGTCTACAAGGGTGCGCTGCAGGGGCAGGACGCCCACGCGGTCTGGATCGGTGACGTCCTCATCGAGAAGACCGCCGAGGGCACCGACACCTACGAGATGAACCGCAACCTCGTCCTCACGGACGGCGCGCGGGTCGACTCGGTGCCGAACCTGGAGATCGAGACCGGCGAGATCGTCGGCGCCGGCCACGCCTCCGCCACCGGTCGTTTCGACGACGAGCAGCTCTTCTACCTCCAGGCCCGCGGCATCCCGGCCGACGAGGCCCGCCGCCTGGTCGTGCGCGGCTTCTTCGCCGAGCTCGTCCAGCAGATCGGCGTGGACGACATCGAGGAGCGCCTGCTCGGCAAGATCGAGACCGAGCTCCAGGGTTCCGTCTGATGACTTACGTCAAGGCTTGTGCGCTGAGCGAGCTGGAGGAGAACACCCCCAAGCGGGTGGAGCTCGACGGCACGCCGGTGTCCATCGTCTCCGCCGAGGGGGAGGTGTTCGCGATCAACGACATCTGCTCGCACGCGAACGTCTCGCTCTCGGAGGGCGAGGTCGAGGACTGCATGATCGAGTGCTGGCTGCACGGGTCGAGCTTCGACCTGCGCACCGGCAAGCCTTCCGGTCTGCCCGCGACCCGCCCCGTACCCGTATACCCCGTAAAGATCGAAGGGGACGACGTGCTCGTCTCCCTCACCCAGGAGTCCTGAGGTATCCATGGCAACGCTTGAAATCCACGACCTGCACGTCTCCGTCGAGGCCGAGAACGGCGCCCGCGAGATCCTCAAGGGCGTCGACCTCACCGTCAAGCAGGGTGAGACGCACGCCATCATGGGTCCGAACGGCTCCGGCAAGTCCACCCTGGCCTACTCGCTGGCCGGTCACCCGAAGTACACCATCACCGGCGGCACCGTGACCCTCGACGGCGAGGACGTCCTGGAGATGTCCGTCGACGAGCGCGCCCGCGCCGGCGTCTTCCTCGCCATGCAGTACCCGGTCGAGGTCCCCGGCGTCTCGGTCTCCAACTTCCTGCGCACCTCCGCCACCGCCATCCGTGGCGAGGCGCCGAAGCTGCGCACCTGGGTGAAGGAGGTCAAGTCCGCGATGGAGCAGCTCCAGATGGACCCGGCCTTCGCCGAGCGCAACGTCAACGAGGGCTTCTCCGGTGGTGAGAAGAAGCGCCACGAGATCCTCCAGCTGGAGCTCCTGAAGCCGAAGATCGCGATCCTCGACGAGACCGACTCCGGCCTGGACGTCGACGCGCTGCGCCAGGTCTCCGAGGGCGTCAACCGCGTCCGCGCGACCGGCGAGGTCGGCACGCTGCTGATCACGCACTACACGCGGATCCTCCGCTACATCAAGCCCGACTTCGTCCACGTCTTCTCCGAGGGCCGCATCGTCGAGTCCGGTGGCGCCGAGCTCGCCGACAAGCTGGAGGCCGAAGGCTACGAGGCGTACAGCACGAAGGGTGGCGCGACCGCGTGACACAGCTGCCTGGCCTCCTCGACATCGAGGCGATCCGCAAGGACTTCCCCCTGCTGGATCGTGTGGTCCACGACGGGAAGAAGATCGTTTACCTGGACAACGCGGCGACCTCGCAGAAGCCGCGCCAGGTGCTCGACGCGCTGAACGAGTACTACGAGCAGCACAACGCCAATGTGCACCGCGGCGTACACGTGCTCGCCGAGGAGGCCACGGCGCTGTACGAGGGCGCTCGCGACAAGGTCGCCGCGTTCATCAACGCGCCGAGCCGCGACGAGGTCATCTTCACGAAGAACGCCTCCGAGTCGCTCAACCTGGTCGCGAACATGCTCGGCTGGGCGGACGAGCCCTACCGGGTCGACCGCGAGACCGAGATCGCCATCACGGAGATGGAGCACCACTCCAACATCGTGCCGTGGCAGCTGCTCTCGCAGCGCACCGGCGCGAAGCTGAAGTGGTTCGGCCTCACCGACGACGGCCGGCTCGACCTGTCCAACATCGAAGAGGTCATCACGGAGAAGACGAAGATCGTCTCCTTCACGCTGGTCTCCAACATCATGGGCACGGTCAACCCCGTCGAGGCGATCGTCCGGCGCGCCCAGGACGTCGGCGCGCTCGTGCTGATCGACGCCTCCCAGGCCGCTCCGCACATGCCGCTGGACGTGCAGGCGCTCGGCGCCGACTTCGTGGCCTTCACCGGCCACAAGATGTGCGGCCCGACCGGCATCGGCGTCCTGTGGGGCCGCCAGGAGCTGCTGGAGGACCTGCCTCCGTTCCTCGGCGGCGGCGAGATGATCGAGACCGTGTCGATGCACGCCTCGACGTACGCCCCGGCACCCCACAAGTTCGAGGCGGGTACCCCCCCGATCGCCCAGGCCGTCGGCCTCGGCGCGGCCGTGGACTACCTGACCGCGATCGGCATGGACAAGATCGCCGCGCACGAGCACGCCATCACCGAGTACGCGATCAAGCGCCTCGCCGAGGTGCCCGACCTGCGGATCATCGGCCCCACCACGGCCGAGGACCGCGGAGCGGCGATCTCCTTCGTACTGGGCGACATCCACCCGCACGACGTGGGCCAGGTACTGGACGAGCAGGGCATCGCCGTCCGCGTCGGCCACCACTGCGCGCGCCCGGTCTGCCTGCGGTACGGAATTCCGGCGACCACGCGAGCGTCTTTCTATCTGTACTCCTCTCCGGCCGAGGTCGACGCACTGGTCGACGGGCTGGAGCACGTACGGAACTTCTTCGGCTGACGGCGAGGGCGACGAAGCAGTGAAACTGGATTCGATGTACCAGGAACTGATCCTGGACCACTACAAGCACCCGCACGGGCGTGGCCTGCGCGACGGCGACGCCGAGGTGCACCACGTCAACCCGACCTGCGGTGACGAGATCACGCTGCGCGTGAAGTACGACGGCGAGACGCTGACCGACGTCTCCTACGAGGGCCAGGGCTGCTCCATCAGCCAGGCCAGCGCGTCCGTGCTGAACGAGCTGCTCGTGGGCAAGGACCTGGCCGAGGCGCAGAAGATCCAGAGCGTGTTCCTGGAGCTGATGCAGTCCAAGGGCAAGGTCGAGCCCGACGAGGCGATGGAGGAGGTGCTGGAGGACGCGATCGCGTTCGCCGGTGTCTCCAAGTATCCCGCGCGCGTGAAATGTGCTCTGCTGAGCTGGATGGCGTGGAAGGACGCGACGGCCCAGGCACTGGGCGACGCGGAGAGGAAGACGGCATGACCGAGAACGCGACGCCCGAGGCGTCGATCAAGCCGGCCACCGAGGAAGAGGTCCGCGAGGCCCTCTACGACGTGGTCGACCCGGAGCTGGGCATCGACGTCGTCAACCTGGGCCTGATCTACGGCATCCACATCGACGACGCGAACATCGCCACCCTCGACATGACGCTGACCTCGGCGGCCTGCCCGCTGACGGACGTCATCGAGGACCAGGCGAAGTCGGCGACGGACGGCATCGTCAACGAACTCCGCATCAACTGGGTCTGGATGCCCCCGTGGGGCCCGGACAAGATCACGGACGACGGTCGTGAGCAGCTGCGCGCGCTCGGCTTCAACGTCTGATCGACGCCTGCTTGTGAGGGCCCCCGGCACGGTCGTGCCGGGGGCCCTCCCTGTTTTCGGGCGGGCCGGACCCCGGGCTGCTCCGCGGGCTGCTCGCGTGGGTGCTCTCCGGGCTGCTGTTCTCCGGGCGGACGGGTGGTGTGCACCGGGAGTTGGCCACGGTGGCCGAATCTTCTCGACGGCCGTCACACCGTGGCGCAGCTCACGAGAGGACCATCCGTGACCGTTCGCCTTTCACCGGTTCGCCGCCTGGGCGCCGCGGGCGTCGCAGGAGCCGCGGCCCTGCTCGTCGCCGGGCTGGGAGCGCCCGCGCACGCCGCCGGGTACGCCGACCCGACGATCTCGCTCTCCGCCACGCACCTCAGCGGCGCGGTGGGCGCGTACGGCGACCCCGCCGTGACGGTGGACGTCGAGCAGGCCGGGGTGCCGGCCGGGTTCCTGCGGCTGCGGGTGGTGTCCTCCAGCAATCCCGCGGTGGCGGGCCCGGGCGACGTACGGCAGGAGCGCACCCGCTCCGGCGACCGCGCCCTGACGGTGCGGCCCCGCACCCAGGGCTACACCGACCTGACCCTGGAGGTGACCGGGCGCGGCGGCAGGACGGCCAGGGCCACCCTCTCCTACGCCGCGTCGGCGCAGGTCGGCGGAGCACCGGCCACCCGCTACCTCACTGGCTCCTCGGACGCCTCCGCCGCGGTGGACGTGGGCCGGGGCCACGTGCTGGTGGCCGACGACGAGTCCAACGTGCTGCGCCTGTACGACCGTTCCCGCTCCGGCGCCCCGGTGAAGACCTGGGACCTGGGCCCCGCCCTGGGCTGGAAGAAGGAGGCCGACATCGAGGCCGCCGCCCGGGTGGGCGACACCGTCTACTGGACGGGCTCGCTGGGCAACAACAAGGACGGCAAGTACAAGGCCGAGCGGAACACCGTCTTCACCACGCGCATCACCGGCTCCGGAGCGGCCACCGAGGTCGTCTTCGGCAGCGCCTACAAGGGCCTGCGCGAGGACCTGACCGCCTGGGACGCGGAGCACGGCAACCGCTACGGCTTCGCGGCCGGGACCGCCGCCGGGCAGACGCCCAAGCAGATCGACGGGTTCAACCTGGAGGGCCTGGAGTTCGCGCCGGGCTCCACGACCACCGCCTACCTGGGCTTCCGCGCCCCGCTGGCCCCGGCGGCGCTCGGTGGGAAGGCCCTGGTCGTGCCGGTCGTCAACATGGACCGGGTCCTCGCGCAGGGCGCCGGGGCCGTGTTCGGCGAGCCGATCGAGATGGACCTGGGCGGGCTCGCCGTCCGCGACATCCGCAAGAACGCGGCCGACCAGTACCTGATCCTGGCCGGATCCTTCGCCGCCGACGACAACTCCGACCCGTACGCCCTCTACCAGTGGGACGGGGTCCCCGGCCACGCCCCGAAGAAGCGGGTGGACCTGCCCACCGCCGACCCCGGCGGCTGGGAGGCCGTGGTGAACGTGCCCGACCTGCGGATCCCGGGCGCCCGCGTCCAGCTGATCACCGACAGCGGCGCCGCCGACCTGTACGGCGAGGGCAAGGAGGCCAAGGACCTCGACCACCCGGAGTGGAAGAAGTCCCGCGCGGCCTGGTTCACGCTGGGCTGACGCCCGCCCGCGCCGCGAGGACCTCGGTGAGATGTTCGCGGCGCAGCCGCCGGTCCAGGTAGAGCAGGCCGGCCACCAGCCGGGGGAAGGCCAGCAGCAGCGCCGCCCCGAGCAGCGCGCCGGGCGGGCCGAACCACACCTGGGCGGCGTACGCGGCCCCCGGCGCGAGTGCCCAGGCGGGGGCCGCGACGCCCAGGGTCCGCCACCAGGTCCCGCGCACCAGGCGGGCCGAGCGGCGCAGGGCCGCCGCCGGGCCGATCCCCTCGTACCCGGCGGCCGTGGGCGCCAGGGCGAAGAGCACCCCGAGCCACAGCGAGAGCGGGGCGAGGACGAGCAGCGTCAGCGGCGGCAGGCCCGCGGCGAGGACGGCCGCGCCCGGACCGGCGACGGCGAGCAGGGCGGCCAGCTGGGCCCCGAGCACCGCCGGGACGCGCGGCGCGGCGGCCCGCAGCAGGCCGGGCACGGTCACCGGCCCGCCGAGGACGGCCGGCCGGAGCAGGGCCGCGGCCAGGGCGGTGGCCAGCGCCCGGCCGAACAGCAGGAACAGGGCCGCGGCCGGGACGAAGGCGTGGCCGGAGGGCCTGTTCCCGGCCGCGAGGGCGGCGGGGCCCGCGAGCGCGCCGACCACGACCAGCCCGGCGAGCAGCCCGGCGAACAGTCCGCAGAGCAGCCCGGCGAGCTGGCCGAGGAGCAGGGCGCCGAGCAGCCGCCCGCCGTGGCGGCCGAGGGCGGTGAGGGCGCCCGCGAGGATCTCCCCGGGTCCCAGCGGGCGCAGGGGCATCACACCCGGCCCGCCGCCGCGGTGGGTCCATTGCTGCGCCATCGGCGGGCCCCCTGTCGGTAGAGGCGGACACGGTAGCTCCGAAGGGCGCAGGAGTCCCGGGGCGTGCGAGTGTCCGCTCGGCCGCAGCTGATGTGTACAGACGTACGCAACGATGTGTACCCTCGTACACATGCCATACGTACTGCTCGCCGCGGCCATAGCGGCCGAGGTCGCCGGGACCACCGCCATGAAGTACAGCGACGGCTTCACGAAGCTGTGGCCGTCGCTGGGCACCCTGCTGGGCTACGTCATCGCCTTCACCCTGCTCGCGCAGACGCTGAAGTCGATGTCGGTCGGCACGGCGTACGCGATCTGGGCCGGCGTCGGCACGGCCGCCGTCGCCGCCATCGGCATGGTCTTCCTGGGCGAGGCGGCCACGGCCGCGAAGCTCGCTGGGATCGTGCTGGTGATCGGCGGGGTGGTCCTGCTGAACCTGGGAGGGGCGCACTGATGGCCCCCGGCGCGCGCCGCCGGTACGACCCCGAGCGGCGGCAGCGGATCATCGACGCGGCGATCCGGGTGGTGGGCGCCAAGGGCATCGCGGGGCTGAGTCACCGCAGCGTGGCCGCGGAGGCCGACGTACCGCTCGGGTCGACCACCTACCACTTCAAGACCCTCGACGATCTCCTCGTCGCGGCGCTGCACCAGGCCAACCAGGCCTTCGCACAGGCCGTGGCCGCCTCGCCGGCCCTGGCCGATCCGCAGGCGGACCTGGCGGAGGCGCTGGCCCGGCTGCTGGGCGAGTGCCTCGCCGGGGACCGGAGCCGGGTGGAGCTGGAGTACGAGCTCTACCTCGCCGCCCTGCGCCGCCCCGCGCTGCGGCCGGTGGCGGCCCAGTGGTGCGAGTCGGTGGTGGCGGCCCTCGCCCCGCGGACGGACCCGGTGACGGCCCGGGCCCTGGTCGCGGTGATGGACGGCATCGGGCTCCAGGTCCTGCTGACGGACGCGGAGTACGACGAGCCGTACGCGCGGGAGGTCCTGGGCCGGGTGCTCGGACCGGCGTAGCGGTTACGTCGTGCGGCGGACTCGGATTCGGCGTGCCCGTCGCGCGGCCGGTGCGGTTACGGCGTGCCCGCCGTGCGGACGGCCGTCAGGGCCGTGGCCACGCTCGCCTCGATGTCCCCGATCGGGTAGATCACCTCGCGGACCGTGCGGTCGCGGTCCAGCACCAGCGTCAGGCGCTTGATCCGGCTCACCCCCGCCGCCCGGAAGGTGGGCAGCCGCAGGGCCGCCGTCAGGGTCAGGTCCGCGTCCGACAGGAGGGGGAACCGCAGCCGCTCCTGCTCCGCGAACTCCCGCTGCTCGTCCGGCCGCTGGGTCGAGACCCCGTGCACCGCGGCCCCCGCCGCCGTGAACTGCGCGAGCTGGTCGCGGTACGTGCACGACTCGAGCGTGCAGCCCCTGGCGCCCGGGATCCCGGCCCAGTCCGGAGGGTAGGACTCGGCGCGGGCGTACGCGCCCGGGAAGCAGTACAGGACGGTGAAGGGCGTGTCCGCCACCGGGTCGCGGAGTTCGCCGAAACGGTCCGGCAGCAGCAGCTCCGGCAGCCGGGTGCCGCGCAGCCCGTGGACCCGTTCCGCCTCGCGCGAGGCCTCTTCGGTCGTCGCCGTCATCTCTCCGTCTCCCAGGACCCAGGTGTCTCCCCAGTCCTGGAGGGCCACCAGGACCGGCAGCAGCGCCCGCCCGCGCGGGGTCAGCCGGTACTCGTGCCGCACCGGGCGTTCCTGGTACGGCTCGCGCGTCAGCACCCCGGCTTCGACCAGCAGCTTCAGCCGCTCGGCCAGCACCTTCCGGGACATGCCCAACTCGCGCTGGAGCTCGTCGAAGCGGTGCAGACCGCGCGCGGCGTCGCGCACGATCAGCAGCGTCCACCAGTCGCCCACGACGTCGAGGGCCTGCGCGATGGAGCAGTCGGCGTCGCCGAGGTGGGTGCGCTGGGCCATGGGAACTCCTTCGTCCGTTGACCCCAGGCTGCCATGCTGGCATAGTCCGTTCCCAAAAGGAACTCACTAGGGAATGCGGGGGGCACGGGTGTGCTGCAGGGGTTCAAGGACGTACCGAGGACTGTGTGGCTGCTGGCTGCGGGGGTGTTCGTCAATGCCGTCGTCAGCTTCACCTTCGTCTTCGTCTTCCTCTACCTGACCGGCCCGCGCGGCCTGGGCACCGCCGAGGCGGGCCTCGTCACCGGCATCGGCGGCGTGGGCCTGGTCGCGGGCAACTTCACCGGCGGCTGGTACGGCGACCGCTTCGGCCACCGCCGGGTGCTGCTCGCCGCCTCCACCGTCGGCGGACTCGCCCTGACGGCCATCCCGCTCCTGCCCACCGAGCTGCTGTACGCCGCCCTGCCGCTGGCCCAGTACGCCTCCGGCGTGGTGCGGGCCGCCAACTCCGCGCTGGTCGCCGTCACCGTCCCCGAGGGAGCCCGCCGCCAGGCCTTCGCCGTCGTACGCTGCGTCTCCAACGGCGGATTCACCCTCGGCCCGCCCATCGGAGCCCTGGTCGCGACCGGGGCCTCGTACGACTGGCTCTTCGTAGGCGACGGCCTCGGCACCCTCTTCTTCGCCCTGTGGACCGCCCGGGTCGTCCCCGCGCGCGGCGCCTCCCGCACGTCCTCCGCGGCCCCGGACGGGGGTCGGGGCCGCGGAGGAGCCGGTGTCTGGCGCGAACTGCGCGCCCGGCCCGCCGTACTGGTCCTGCTCGGCGCGATCCTGGTCACCGACCTCGTCTACCGCCAGCAGTACTCCGCCTTCCCGGTCTTCCTCGCCGACCAGGGCCTGGACGCACGCGTCTTCGGCCTCGTCATCGCCCTCAACGGAGGGGTCATCCTGCTGCTGGAGCTGCCCGCCGCCGTCGCGCTGCGCGACCGGCCCGCGCTGCCGGTCATCGGCACCGGGCTGGTGCTCGTCGGCGCCGGGTACGCGGCGCTGCTGCTCGGGGCCGGGCTCGCGGGAGCCGTGCTGATGATGGTGCTGCTGAGCCTCGGGGAGATCCTCTACAAGACCACCGCCACCGCCTACGTGGCCGACCAGGCGCCCGAACACGCCGTGGGGCGGTTCCAGAGCCTCTACGCGGGGGTCTCCGTCAGCGGGGTCGTCCTCGGCCCGCCGCTGGGCGGAGCGCTGTACTCCGCGGCGCCCGGGCTGCTGTGGCCGCTGTGCGCGGTGCTGGCGGCGGGGGCGGGCGGGGCGGTCCTGTGGGCGCAACGGCTCCGACCGGCAGGGGCGGCCGGGGCGGAGCGTCCGGACCGGCCGGACCAGCCGGAACTTCCGGATCACCCGGATCACCCGGACCGGCCCGAGGCCCGACACGCTGTGCGACCGGCACATGAGACCGGTTCGCAACCGCAGGCCGTCGCCGGTTAGGTTTCAGGCATGACTGCTACGCGTACCACCGGCGCCGTCGCCGCCGGACTTGCCACCATCACCGCCGACGGCACCGTCCTCGACACCTGGTTCCCCGCCCCCCAGCTGGTCGCCGAGCCCGGCCCGGCCGGCACCGAGCGCCTCACCGCCGACCAGGCCGTGGAGCTGCTGGGCGCCGCCGCGCAGAAGGCGATCCGCACGGACGCGGTGCGCGGCGTCGAGGTCGTAGCCGTCCGCACGGTGATCTCCTCCCTTGAGGACAAGCCGCTGGACGCGCACGACGCGTACCTGCGCCTGCACCTGCTCAGCCACCGCCTGGTCAAGCCGCACGGCCAGAACCTCGACGGGGTCTTCGGCCTGCTGGCCAACGTGGCGTGGACCTCGCTGGGCCCGGTCGCGGTCGACCGGGTCGAGACCGTCCGCCTCAACGCGCGCGCCGAGGGCCTTTACCTCCAGGTCACCTCGATCGACAAGTTCCCGCGGATGACGGACTACGTCGCCCCCAAGGGCGTGCGCATCGCCGACGCGGACCGGGTCCGCCTCGGCGCGCACCTCGCCGAGGGCACCACCGTCATGCACGAGGGCTTCGTCAACTTCAACGCCGGCACCCTCGGCACCTCCATGGTCGAGGGCCGCATCTCCGCGGGCGTCGTGGTCGGCGACGGCTCCGACATCGGCGGCGGCGCCTCCACCATGGGCACCCTCTCGGGCGGCGGCAAGCAGATCATCTCGATCGGCGAGCGCTGCCTGATCGGCGCCGAGGCGGGCGTCGGCATCGCGCTGGGCGACGAGTGCATCGTCGAGGCCGGCCTGTACGTGACCGCGGGCACCCGCGTCACTCTGCCGGACGGCCAGATCGTCAAGGCCCTGGAGCTCTCGGGCGCCAGCAACATCCTCTTCCGCCGCAACTCGGTCACCGGCGCCGTCGAGGCCCGCCCGAACAACGCGGTCTGGGGCGGCCTGAACGAGGTCCTGCACAGCCACAACTGACGACCGTCCGGCCGGCGCCGGCTGCGGCTGAACCGCCGGCCGGCGTGCTCGACTGCGGCTGAACCGCCGACCGGTCGGGCGTCCGCCGCTCACCACCATCGAGCGCCCTCCCGCGGTCCGGGAGGGCGCTCGGTCGTCGGCCGGGTGACCGGTTCACCCCGCCAGGCGGAGGAACCAGCGGCGCGAGGGGTGGGAGTCGCAGGTGAAGACGACGAGCGGGTGGTTGTTCGCGGTGGTGGACCCGCCGGCGACCGTGGCGCACTTGCCGGTCTGCATGTTGACCAGCTGGTAGGAGGCGCTGTTCCAGTTGGTGATGTTCCAGCGGCGCGAGGGGTGGGAGTCGCAGTCGAACTGGAGCATCTCGACGTTGTTCTCGGTGGAGGTGCCTCCGGCGAACGTCATGCACTTGCGGGTCTGGACGTTGACGATCTGGAACGAGCTGCCGTTCCAGTTGGTGATGTTCCAGCGGCGCGAGGGGTGCGTGTCGCAGTCGAACTGGACGAGCGGGTGGTTGTTCGCGGTGGTGGACCCGCCGGCGACGGTCGCGCACTTGCCGGTCTGGACGTTGATGATCTGGGCGGTGCCTCCCGATATCCGGGCCTTCGCGATGTCGAGCGAAGACGGCTGCGCCACGGTGGGAGCGGGCAGCAGCATGAGGCCTCCGACCGCGAAGACCGCCGAGGTCGCCAGGAGGCGACGGGCCCGGGTGTTCTTGCGCATGGGAGTGCTCCTCTCTTGATTCTGCGAGGGAGATGCAGGAGCCGTGCCCGGGGTCGGGTCCCGCCCGTCAGCCGTGTGCACGGCCTCGATGGCGAGGTGGGCGTGGGGTGTGGGGCGGGGGTCCTCTCCGGGCCTCCTGTCGCCGTGGCCGACCGGATCACCACGGCGTACTGCCGGTGGTCAGGTCCACGGTCCGGTCCGGCGCCCTGGGGCTGCCCTCCGGTGGGCCGCCGATCATGGTGCGGCGGCCTCTCCCACTATCGGTGCCCGCCACCGACCCCGCAAACCGAGGACGCCGGCGCCCCGGGCGCGCGCCGGAACGCCCCCCGCCCCGTCAGGGGTGAGGGGCGTGAGCGGTACCGGCGCAGGGGCGCGCGCGAGGTCAGCGCAGGGGGATCGTGCGGACCAGCCCGGCGAAGGCCTGCTCTTCCGCCTCGGTCAGCTCCACCGTCTCCATCGGGTGGGCGGCGGCGCCGCGCTGGCCCGGGATCACCGGCAGGCCCTCGCAGGTGCCGGGCTCCGGGTGGTGGAAGCGGCTGTCCCACAGCATGTGGCCGAGGCCGACGAACCAGACCAGGGCGGCCACGAGCAGGACGGCGAGGCCGATTTCCTGGGCGAGGGAGATGGAGGGGAACATCCGGTCCTCCGGGGAGTGCGGGCGGTACAAGCCGGGGCAAGATCGGGCGTGCAGACACTCAACACCACATCCGGCCGTTCCGGTGGGGATGTGGCGAGCCTCACGCCAGGGCCGAAAGTCCCGACCTCGTCCGGAGGGGACCGCGGGTCACCGCTCCAGGCGGAGCTTGAAGCCCTCGTGGCTGCGCGCGAAGCCCAGGCGTTCGTAGAAACGGTGTGCGGCCGTGCGCCGCTTGTCGCTGGTGAGTTGGACCAGACCGCAGCCGCGCTTCCGGGCCCGTTCGACGGCCAGCTCCATCAGCTCCGCGCCCAGCCCGCCGCCCCGCCGGTCCGCGCGGATCCGTACGGCCTCCACCAGTGCCCGGTCCTGGCCGTTCCGTCCCAGGCCCGGTATGTACGTCAGCTGGAGGCAGCCCAGGACCACGCCGTCCGCGTCGTCCGTCAGGACCAGCATCTCGTTGCGGGCGTCGGCCCCGATGGCGGCGAAGGCCCGCTCGTGCGCCTCGCCGACGACGACCGATGCCGGGTCCACGACCCGGTCCTCGTCGGCCAGCAGGGCGAGCACGGCCGGCAGGTCCGCGCGCGTGGCGGTGCGGAAGATCATGGCCAGGAGTGTGGCAGAGGGCCCGGCCGGGACGGCGGCCGGGCCCTCTGCGGTCCGGGGGACTACGGACGGAAGCGCAGCACCTGCGGGTCGTGGTCGCTGTTCTGGGCCGCGAACTCCGCGTTGATGTGCACGCTGTCGTACGTGAACTGCTTGATCGCCGGGCTGGTCAGGATCTGGTCCAGCACCTGGGCGTTGCCCTGGAAGACGTACGAGTAGCGCTCCGACTTCGGCAGCGACTTGATCGCCGGGTACAGGGCCCCGCCGTCCGCCAGCGCCTCCGTGGTCGCGGAGAACTCGAAGTCGTTGATGTCACCGAGGACGAGGACGTTCGCGTTCTTCTGCGTCGCCAGGATCTCCTTCACGAAGCCGTTCACGGCCTGCGCCTGGAGCAGCCGCTTCTCCTCCGACTTGCGCACCGGCGGCTGGTGGTGCGAGGTCAGGCCCTCGTCGCCGCCCTTGGAGCCGAAGTGGTTGGCGATCACGAAGACCGTCTTGCCGCGGAAGACGAACTCGCCTGCCAGCGGCTTGCGGCTGTCGGCCCACGCCGGGTTGGCGGGGTCGATCCGGCCGGGGGAGTGGGTCAGGGCGGCCTTGCCGTTCTCCTGGACCACGCCGGTCGCCGTCACCGCGTCGCCGGGGGCGCGCTCGGTGAAGGAGACCCGCGCCGGGTTGAAGAGGAACACCTGGCGGATGTTGCCGCCGGGCTCGCCGCCGTCCTTCTTGTCCTCCGGGTTGATGGTCCGCCACTGGTAGGCGGGGCCGCCCGCGGCGGCGATGGCCGCCGTGAACTTCGTCAGCGTCTGCTCGGCCGAGACGGTGCCGTCGTTCTTGGCGCCGTTGTCGTCCTGGATCTCCTCCAGGGCGAGGATGTCGGGCGAGGCGAGGTTCTCGACGACGGCCTTCGCCAGCGCGTCGAACTTCTCCTGCGGGTCGGTCGGGTCGAGGTTCTCGACGTTGTACGTGGCCACCGCGAGCTCGTTCGAGGCCTGCGGCTTGGTCTTCTCGGGGGCGAGGGTGCCCGCCTTGACGGTGCCCAGGGTGCGGGCGACCAGGGTGTAGCCGCCGAACTGGTTGAAGTCCAGCGGGCCCTCGGTGGTGCCCGTCAGCTTGTCGCCGACGTTGGCCACCGGGAAGGGCTGCTGCGCGATGGGCGCGAGCTGCTGGATCTGGAGGCGGCCGGTGTTCTGGGACTCGTAGGAGCCGTAGACCGTGCCGCCGCGCTTGGCGGCGTTCTCCCAGCCCTTCACCGTGACCCACAGCTCGGAGTACGGGTCGGTCGCGCCGACGACGCGGGAGGTGCCGATCTTGACGTTCATGCCCTCGAGGGACTCGTAGAAGTCCAGGGCGTAGCGCGAGGGGTCCAGGGTCAGGCCGTTGACGCTGCCGCCGGCGGCGGGGTCGCCGGCGGGGGCGTACTCGGCGGGCACCGTGTACTCGTTGATGGCGGCGGCCTGGGGCAGCGCGTTGCCCGAGGAGACCACGGTGACCGTCGGCTTGGAGATCTGGGTCACCGACTGGTTGCCGGAGCTGACGCCGCCCGGGATGTACTCGCCGACCGTGCCGGAGACCTTGACCGCGTCGCCCACGGCGACGGTCGGGACCGAGCTGGTGAAGACGAAGACGCCCTCGCTGGTGGCCTCGTTGTCGTCGGCGTCCGGGTCCTGGATCCAGAAGCCGCGCGAGCCGTACGTGCGCACGCCCGTCACGATGCCCTCGACGTCGGCGACCTGCTTGCCGTTGAGCGGGGATATCCGGGTGGTGCCCTGGATGTCGTGGATGCGTACCGGATCGGCGGTCGCGGCGCCCTCGGCCGCGTCGGCGGAGCCCACGAGCAGGCCGGTGGCCAGGGCGGTGGCGACGAGGGCCGCGACGGCGGCGGAACGGGGATGCGAGGAGCGCATGGTCAGGAACTCCGGTGTGTGGATGAGGAATGGGGAAGCTGGATGGTGCGGGTGCTGCAAGTGGTGCAAGCCGCACAGGTGGTGCATGTGGCACCTGCGACGGGGGTGATCTGCGGAAACCTCGGGGGTCCCCGCATGTCTACGCGCGTCAATTTCCTGTGTGGCCAGCAAAGTTGTCAAGGCCTCCAGGGGATACGAATGCTGTCTGTGGGATGAACCAAAGGGGATGGCCCGGCGGACGCGCCCGAAATGCGTCTACGCTGGGGCGCCGCAAGACCGTCACCACCGCTCCACGGTCCCACCCGGGCACCGCTCCGAAGCCCCATCGCTCCACGGCTCCACCGCCATTGCTTCTTCGGCCCCACCGGGTCGCCGGCCCCACCGCCCCACAAGCCCCACCGCCCCACAAGCCCCACCGCATCCGCGAGGAGAACCGCCCCATGTCCGCAGAGCCGCACCCCTCGCTGCCGCCGGTACGGCTGCAATCCGATGCGGAACTGGCCCGCGACGCCCTCGTCGCCCCGCTGTTCGCCCGCGCCGTGCGGCTCGCCCGCTGGGCCGGGCCCGACACCCGCGTCGACACCGGCGGCGAACTCGTCCCCGCACAGCTGCCCGAGGCGGTCCGGGTGCTCGGTCTCGACGCCGCCGACCCGGACGCCACGGCGTACGCGAGCCAGGCCTGGCGGGTGGCCGTGGACAGCGGCCTGGTCGACGTGACCGAGCCGGAGGAGGACGGCGGGGCGGACGACGAGGCGCAGTTCGGCACCGCCGCGCCCGGCGAGGACCTGGCCCTGGTGACGAGCGGTGCGCCCGGGGACGTGCTCGACCTGTGGCTGGCAGCGGTGGACACCGTGCTCGCGGACGCGGCGGTACCCGATCTGGAGGACCTGGTCGACGCGCTCGACGAGGGCGGCGAGATCGACTTCGACCAGCTGGACTGGAACCCGCGCCGCGAGGCGGACTTCCTCGACGGGGTCCTCGCCAACCTCTACCTGCTCACCGTCGCCGAGGGCGGGGCGGCGGGGGCGCCGGTTCCGCTGCCCGTGCTCGCAGCGTCGATGGTGGTGCCCGAGGGCATGGGCGAGCCGACCGACGCCGTGCTGGAGCAGGTCTCGGACGCGATGATGCGCCTGGACGACCAGTTCCGGCAGCTGGAGCCGATCGGGCTGGTCGAGTTCCGGCCCGTCGACGAGGCGCTGATGGCGGAGGCCGACGAGCCGCGCGAAGGCGCGGCCAGGGGCGCGGACAAGGGCGTCGGCGACGAGGACGTCTCGCGCTACGGGATGGTCCGCCTGACCCCCCTCGGCCTGTACGGGATCCGCGCCCGGATGCTGGAGGCGGGCGTCGAGGCCCCGGCCGTCGGCGAACTCGTCGGCAAGGGCGCGGACGCCCTGCTCGACGCGGTCGCCTCCTACCCCGAGAGCGCCGCACAGGCCGAGATCGAACAGTGGATGGCGGGCCGCGAACTGCCCGTGGCGGCCGCCGAACTGCTGGCGGCGGCCCGCGGCGACGACGAGGGTGGCCCGCTGCGCCGGCTGCGCTGCCAGCAGGCCCTCGCGCCGGCCGGGCGGGAGGCCGAGCCCGCGGTCCGCGCGGTGCTGGACGATGCGGAACTCGGGGGGCTGGCGCGCGTCTGGCTGGCCGAGCGCGGGGTGACCGACGTACCGGCCCCGGACCCGGCGATGGTGTTCTGGCTGACGGTCGACACGATCGCGGCGCAGCTCGCGGCGGACGGGGAGACGGAGGAGCTGCCGCTCCTGATGGAGAGCCTGACGGCCCACCACGCGGGCTTCTTCGACGAGGTGTGGCGCGTGGAGCACCCGGCGACGGCGTACGTCCTGGAGTCGATGGGCCGGCTGCACCCGGACAAGAAGTCGGCGAAGGAGGCCCGCAAGGCCGCCTTCAAGGCGCGGTCGCGGCAGCCCTGGCCGGGGAGCTACTCCTGAGCCGGACGTGAACCGGAGCCTGGACCGGAGCCGGACCCCGGAGCCGGATCGGAGCTCGATCCGGGGCTGACCCGGAGCTCGATTCGGGGCCCGGTCCGGAGTCCCACTCGGCGCCCGCTGCGGCGCCCGGTTCGGAGCCTCGTCCGGCGCCCGATCGGGTCGGTGCCCCCGGGCGTGCCCCGGGGCCGACGGCGGGCGTCGACAACGCGCCGTTCCCGGGGCGGACTTGGCCATTCCGGCCACCGGCAAGGGGTCGGCCCCTCTTCGTGGGTAGTTCAGCCGCCGTTCACGTGCGGGCGGGAGCGTGTCCGCCGACGACCGCACGACAGGCGCACCACTCCCCACCCCTGGAGACCCGATGCCGCTCAGCCGAAGAGACTTCACCTCCCGTACCGTCCTCGCCGGCGCGGGTGTCGCGCTCACCGGGACGGTCGGAGCCCTCGCCACCGCTCCGGGGGCGCTGGCGGCCGAGGACAGCACGCGGCGCGACGAGCACGGCCGGCCCTGCGAGCCCGGCTACGGCCCCCTCGTCCCCGACCCGGCCGGACTGCTGGCGCTCCCCGCGGGCTTCACCTACCGCGTGATCACCCACAGCGGTGTGACGAAGCTGGAGTCCGGCGAGACCACCCCGTCCAACCACGACGGCACGGCCGCCTTCGAGGGCCACCGCGGGGTCACCCTCCTCGTCAACAACCACGAGCTCAAGGGCAAGCGGTCGAACTGGGAGCGCCCCGTCCCGCTCACCGAGGGCCTCGTCTACGACCCGGCCGCGGCCGGCGGCTGCACGGTCGTCGAGGTCCGGCGCGGCGGGGAGGTCGCCGAATGGGTGGGCATCGCCGGTACGTCGACCAACTGCGCGGGCGGCTCCACCCCCTGGGGCACCTGGCTGACCTGCGAGGAGAACTCGGACCTCGCGGGCAAGAACGGGATGACCAAGGACCACGGCTACGTCTTCGAGGTCGACCCGCACGACCGCCGCGCCAACCGTGACCCGCGGCCGGTCAAGGCCTTCGGCCGCTACGACCACGAGGCCGTGGTCATCGACCCGCGCCAGGGCCACGCCTACCTGACCGAGGACGCCTCCGGCCCCAACGGGCTGCTCTACCGCTGGACGCCGCCGCGCGGCTTCCGCCACGGCCGCGGCCGCCTGCGTACCCTCGCGGCGGACGCGGGCACGCTCCAGGCCGCGAAGTGCTTCGACAGCTCGGGCCGGTTCGTCGACGACCTCTCGCGCGCGACCAGGACCGGCACCGTGTACGGGGTCGACTGGGTGGACGTGACGGACCGCGACGCGCGGAGCGTCCCGGTGCGCAAGCAGTTCGGGGACAGTGCGGTCACCCGGGGGCGCAAGCTGGAGGGCATGTGGTGGGCCGACGGCGGCGCGTACTTCGTCTCCTCCTACGCCCGTGAGGAGAGCCCGGGCGCGGCGCACGACGGCCAGGTGTGGTTCTACGACCCCAAGCGGCGCACGATCCGGCTCACCGTCCTCATCGGGGTGAACGCCGACCCGTCGGCCGACGGCGGCTACGACGGTCCCGACAACATCACCGTGTCGCCCTACGGCGGCCTCGTCATCGCCGAGGACGGCTCGGGCCTCCAGCACCTGTTCGGCGCGACCGAGTCCGGCCGCACCTACCCGCTGGCGCGCAACGAGCTGAACATCGGGTCGGCCGAGGAGCCGGAGTACTCCGAATTCACCGGGGTCTGCTTCTCCCCGGACGGGCGGACGCTGTACGCCAGCATCCAGGACCCGGGGATCATGCTGGCCATAACCGGCCCGTGGCGGCGCGGCCGCTGATCACGCGGGACCCGCCGGTCCACGAGTTCGAAGGTCCGCGGCGTCCGCGGGTCTACGAGCCCGCCGGCTCAGTGGCCACAGGCGTCACTGAGCCGCGGGCACGTCCGGGCGACTGGCCGCGGTCCACTCCTCCAGCAGGAATTCGTACGCCTCGGAGGGCCACTCGTCGTCCACCCGGGTTTCGACGAGGTGCCGGATCGCCTCGTTCGCCTCTGCGGCGGACGGGCGGGCAGGACCCGCGGGCCGGAGTGTCTGATGCATGCTCCAAGGCTACGGGCGGGCACTGACAGCCACCGCCGGATCACGGGTGGCATCCATCACCCGTTACGGCACTTGGTGGTGTCAGGTGCCCGCCCACCTGCTCAGAGTGCTTGCGAAGCGGGTTTGACCATGCCGCGCACTGTGCGGGACTTCACAAACTCTCCGATGGCCGTCATCTCCCACTCGCCGGTGAACTGCTTGATCAGTTTTGCCATCATCACGCCGGTCTGCGGCTCGGCGCTCGTGAGGTCGAAGCGCACCAGCTCCTCGCCGCTCGCCGCGTCCATCAGGCGGCAGTACGCCTTGGCCACCTCGGTGAACTTCTGGCCGGAGAAGGAGTTGACCGTGAAGACCAGGCCGGTGGCGTCGGCGGGCAGCCGGCCGAGGTCCACGACGATCACCTCGTCGTCCCCGGCGCCCTCGCCCGTGAGGTTGTCGCCTGAGTGCTTGATCGCGCCGTTCAGGATGGACAGCTTGCCGAAGTAGCAGCTGTCGAGGTGGTTGCGCTGCGGTCCGTACGCGATCACGGAGGCGTCGAGGTCGATGTCCCTGCCGCGGAACGCGGGCTCCCAGCCCAGGCCCATCTTGACCTGCGAGAGCAGCGGACGGCCGCCCTTGACCAGGGAGACGGTCTGGTTCTTCTGGAGGTTGACCCGGCCCTTGTCGAGGTTGATCTTCCCCGCGCCGAGGGGCGCGGCCGCGGCGGGGGCGGGGGCCGCCGGGACCGGCGCGGCCGGGGTGGGCGTCGTGGCGCCGCCGAGCCAGGGGGAGGCCGGCCGGGAGACGGGCGGGGCGGGCGGTGCCGGGGGCACGGGCGGGGCGACGGGTGCGGGCGCGGCGGGCGCCGGGGCCGGCTCCTCCTCCACCGAGACCCCGAAGTCCGTGGCGATGCCCGCGAGGCCGTTCGCGTACCCCTGGCCGACCGCGCGCACCTTCCACACACCGCCGCGCTGGTACACCTCGACCACGACGAGCGCGGTCTCGCTGCCCAGCTGGGGAGGGGTGAAGGTGGCGATCACCGCGCCGCCGTCCGCGTTGCGCACGGTGGCGGTGGGCTCGACGCCCTGGAAGCTCTGCCCCGCGGCGTCGGGGCTGGCGGTGACCACGATCCGCTCGATGCCGGGCGGTACCGCGCCGGTGTCCACGGTGATCGAGTCCGGCGCGGAGCCACCGCCGGACCGGTAGCTGACACCGGGCCCGGACGGCTGGTTGTAGAAGATGAAGTCGGCATCGGAGCGCACCTTGCCGTCTGCCGTGAGGAGGAGTCCCGATACGTCGAGCCGCACCGGAGCAGCCACGTCCACCGTCACCCGGACGGCATTGAGCGGCAGATTGGAACCAGGGGTCATAGCGGTCATGCCGGGAGAACGACCGGAGGTGCTTTGCCGTTCCCTTACCCTCGCGGGAGATTTCAGCGCCGGTTGCGCGGGTGGTCCTTCGCCATGCGCTCATTGCCGAACTTGTACGCGCCGGTCCAGCGGGCCATCACGAGCTGCGCGTCGCCGGACTCCACCTCGGCCAGGAACTTGTCGGCCCGGCCCCCGCGCAGGGTGCCCGCGGCGCGACCCCGGTGGGTGATGACGACGGAGTGGTCGGCGCGTGTCTCGTACGAGAATCCGTGGGGCTTCGGCATGGGCCGCAGCCTGCCCGGCCGCGGGCGGGGCGGGCAACGGGTTTAAGGGGTGCCCCGGCGCGGGCCGGCGCCCCGGCGCGTGGGGCGGGGCGCCTGGGGGTCGGGCAGGGCCCCGGCTGGTGGGCCGGCGCCCCGGCCCACCAGCCGTGCTCAGCCCCCGGTGACCCGGCGCGGCAGCCCCAGCGGGTTGGCCTCGCGCAGCTCCGCCGGAAGGAGGGCGTCCGGCACCGACTGGTAGGCCACCGGCCGCAGCCAGCGCTCGATCGCCGTGCCGCCGACCGAGGTGGAGTGCGAGGTGGCCGCCGGGTACGGACCGCCGTGGTGCTGGGCCGGGGCCACGGCCACCCCGGTCGGCCAGCCGTTGACCACGATCCGCCCGGCCAGCCCCGTGACCTGGCCGATCAGCTCGGCGGCCGGGCCCGGCGCGCCCCCGGTCTCGGCGGCGGACAGCTGGAGGGTGGCGCTCAGGTTCCCGGGCAGGAGCCCGAGGACGGCCGCGGCCTCGCCCTGGTCCGCGTACCGCACGACGACGGTGACGGGACCGAAGCACTCCTCCAGCAGCAGCTCGTACGCCCCGCCCTCCAGGAGGCTGCTGGCCGCCACGGTCAGGTAGCCCGCGCCCACGGTGTGCTCCCCGCCGGAACCGGGGGTGACGGGCGCGGCGACGCCGGGCAGGGCGGCCCGCTCGCCCACTCCGGAGATGAAGTTCTCCCGCATCCGGTGGTCGAGGAGCACCCCCGGCTCGGTCTCCCCGAGCGCCTTGGTGAGGGCGCCGGTGAGCCGGTCGCCGTCCGCTCCCCCGGGGACGAGCACCAGGCCCGGCTTGACGCAGAACTGGCCGACGCCGAGGGTGACCGCGCCCGCGAGCCCGCCGCCGATCTCCTCGGCGCGTTCGGCGGCCGCGGCCGGGGTGACCACGACGGGGTTGAGCGAGCCCAGCTCCCCGTGGAAGGGGATGGGGACGGGCCGGGAGGCGGCCGCGTCGAACAGGGCCCGCCCGCCCCGGATCGACCCGGTGAAGCCGGCGGCGGCCACCAGCGGGTGGCGGATCAGCTCCAGGCCGGCGTCGAACCCGTGGACCACGCCGACCACGTCGGCCGGGAGCCCGGTCGCGACGGCAGCCCGGCGCAGCAGCGAGGCGCACAGCTCGGAGGTGGCCGGGTGGTCGGGGTGCGCCTTGACGACCACCGGGCAGCCGGCGGCCAGCGCGCTGGCGGTGTCGCCGCCGGGGACGGAGAAGGCGAGCGGGAAGTTCGAGGCGGCGTAGACCGCGACCACGCCCAGCGGCACCTTGTAGCGGCGCAGTTCGGGGCGCGGCGGGCTGAGGGAGGGGTCGGCGCGGTCGATCCGGATGTCGAGGTAGGCCCCCTCGTCCACGGCGTCGGCGAAGGCGCGCAGCTGGCCGGTGGTGCGGGCCAGTTCGCCGGTGAGCCGGCCCGGACCGAGCGCGGTCTCGGCGTCGGCGGCCTCGATGACTTGGGCGGCGGCCTCGTCGAGCAGTGCGGCGGCCGCGCGCAGGAATGCGGCGCGGGCGGGGGCGTCGGCCAGCGCGCCCCGGGCCGCGTGGGCCGCGCGTACGGCCTCGTCCACCTCCCGGGGTGTGGCCTCCGCCGCAACCTGCTCGCGCTGCTTCCCGGTGCGGGGGTCCACACTCCAGACTGGTGTCGCTGTCATGGCCCGCTGCCTCCTGGATCGTTCAGTATTCTGAACGCCGTTCCGGTGGATGAATGATCACATCTGCTGCGGACTCTATTTCCGCGCCCTGCGCGTGACAAGGGGCGAGCAGAGGAGAGCAGGGGTATGACGACGACCGAGCCGGCGGGCCCGATCACGGCGGCGCCGGTCAAATCGGCGGTGCGCACGGTCCTGTTGCTGGAGCACTTCGCGGCGCATCCGGGACTGCACAGCCTGGCCGACATCCAGAACGACCTCTCCCTGCCCAAGTCCAGCCTGTACATGCTGCTGCGCACCCTGGTGAACCTGGGATGGGTGGAGACGGACGCCACGGGCACCCGGTACGGGATCGGCGTACGGGCCCTGCTGGTCGGGAGCTCGTACATCGACGGCGACGAGGTGGTCGCCGCGGCCCGGCCCACCCTGGACCGGCTCTCCGACGACACGACCGAGACCATCCACCTGGCCAGGATGGACGGGACCAGCGTGGTCTACCTCGCCACCCGGCAGTCCCAGCACTACCTGCGGCCCTTCACCCGCGTCGGGCGGCGGCTGCCCGTGCACTCGACCGCGCTCGGCAAGGCGCTGCTGGCCACGCACACGGACGAAGAGGTGCGCAGGCTGCTGCCGCGGCGGCTGGAGGCGGTCACCGAGCACACCGTCACGGACCAGGAGCAGCTGATCGAGGAGCTGGCGCTGGTGCGGGAGCAGGGGTACGCGGTGGACCGGGAGGAGAACACGCTGGGGCTGCGCTGCTTCGGGGTGGCCGTGCCGTACCGGACGCCGGCGCGGGACGCGGTGAGCTGCTCGGTGCCGGTGGCCCGGCTGACGCCGGGGCGCGAACAGGTCATCAAGGCGGCGCTGTTCGAGGCGCGGGACCGGCTGTCGGTGGTGACGCGGCGCATGTGATGCGGGGCATGTGGTGCGGGGCATGTGGTGCGGCTGTGGTGCGGAGCATGTGGTGGGGAGACGCCCTCGGATGAGGGATGAGGGCGGCTCCCCCGCACGGGGGAGGCGGTTCCCCATCACGGGGGAGGTGGCGGGGCCGCGCGCACGGGACCGTTGGGTCATGACCACACGAGCTGTGCACGAGACGTACGCGACGCGGCCGTCGGCCTCCGGTCGGGGGGCCTGGCGGCTGGTCCTGGGGGCGGTGGCCCTGGCCGCCACCGTGCCCTATCTGGCGCTCAAGACCGCCTGGCTGGCCGGGAGCCGGGTCGGGATACCGGCCGGCAGCGTGCTGAACGAGCCCGGGCTGTTCTTCACCGTGGCCAACTCCGTCACGCTCGCCATGGACGCCTGCGTGCTCCTGCTCGTCCTGGTGCTCACCCGGCCCTGGGGCATACGGGTGCCGAGCCCGCTGCTGTCGGTGCCGGTGTTCGTGGCCACGGGGCTGCTCACCCCGATCCTGACCGGGTTCCCCGGCCAGCTGCTCATACGTGCCCTGGGCGGCGGCCCGGACCCGGCCGTGGAGGCCGCGCGGGAACCCTTCCTCGACCCCTGGGTCTTCACCGTCGTCTACGCGGGCTTCACCGTTCAGGGGCTGGCCCTCGCAGGACTCTTCGTGCCCTACGCCAGGGAGCGCTGGGGCGGTCGCTGGCGGGGCGTGCTGGGGGAGCGGCAGGCGTCACCCACGGGGGTGGTGGCGGCAGCCGCGGCGGTGGCGGGCACGATGGTGGCCGCGGTGTACCTCTACTGGGCCTTCGGGGGCACGGCCGGGGTGAATGCGGCGCAGGTGGCCCAGTGGTCCCCGGAGGCGGGGCTGGTCTCCGCCATCCACGCAGCGGGCGCGCTCGCCGCCGGGGCCGGGGCGCTGTTCCTGGCCCGGGGCGGGCGGCGGCGGGCGAGGGGACCGGTGGCCGTCGCGTGGACCGGCTCGGCGATGGCCGCGAGCTGGGGCCTGTACCTCCTGATCGCCTCCTCAGGCGGGAAGTTCGAAGAGGCGACGGAGACCACCACGGTCATGTACCTGACTTACGCTGGTCAGATGGTCACCGGATTGCTCGCCGCCACCGTCCTCAGCCGGTATCTCACCTCCCGCCGCCCGGTGTGAAGGGAGGCGGTATGAGCCGGCTGTTCGGGGCGCGGGCCTGGCTGCGGTGGGTCCACCTGGTCCTCGGCGGGGCCCTGTTGATGCCCTACTTCCTGCTCGCCACGGTGATCGTGAGCGGCCTGAGCGGCGGGGGCGGCCTCTTCGAGAGCCTGCCGCTGGTGCTCGCCGCGTACGGCGGGGCCCTGCCGATGGTCGCGGTCAGCGCGGTGTTCGGGCCGGTCCGGCCGCTGTCGGCGGGCGCGGTACGGGTCATGTGCGCGGTGCCGGGGGAGCGGCTCGCCGAAGGACCGGCGAGGACCTGGGCGGCCCGGGGGCGGACCTCCGCATGGTGGACCCTGCACCTGGGGGTCGGCGCCGCGATCAGCGGGATGAGCCTCGCGGTGCCCCCCATGGCGCTGGTGCTGATCGCGCTGCCGTTCTTCAGCACGCTGCGGGGAGCCCGGCTGGGAACGGGCTGGTTCAGCACACAGGCAGATCCCCTCCTCGCGCCGCTGCTCGGGATCGTCCTGCTGGCGGGGTTCGTCCTGTGCGCCGCCGGGGCCGGGGCGCTGCTGGCCCGGCTGGCCCCCGTACTGCTGGGCCCGACCGCCGCGGACCGGCTGGCCGCGGCCGAGGAGCGCGCCGCCGACCTGGCCGTGCGCAACCGGCTGGCCAGGGAACTGCACGACTCGGTCGGGCACGCGCTGAGCGCCGTCACTCTCCAGGCGGTCGCCGCCCGGCGGGTGCTGGAGCACGACCCCGAGTTCGTCCGGGAGGCACTGGCCGCGATCGAGGACACCACCCGGCGCACGGTGGGCGAGCTGGACGCCGTACTGGGTCTGCTGCGGGAGGGGGACCCGGCCCGGCCGGACGCCGCGTTCGCGCCGACGCTGGCCGCCGACCTCGACGGGCTGCTGGCCCGTACCAGGGCGGCGGGCACCGCCGTCACCGCCCACCAGGATCCCGGACCCGCCGGGGACTGGGCGCAGCTCCCGGCGATCGCCTCACGCGAGGCGTACCGGATCGTGCAGGAAGGCCTCAGCAACGCCCTGCGGCACGGCTCGGGCCCCGTGGAACTGCGGATATCCGTACGGGGCGGAGAGGGCGGCGCCCATCCCGGAGACACGGGCCGCCCCGGGCACACGGGCCAACCCGGACTCCCAGGCCGCCCCGGACGCGAAAGCCGCCACCCCGGTCGGACCGACCGCCGCGAGCACCCTGAACAGCGTGAACTGGAGATCACCATGACCAACCCACCGGCCGCATCCGAAGCCCGGGAGGCCCGTACCACCGGGGGTCGCGGGCTGCGCGGCGCGGCGGAACGGGCCACGCTGCTCGGCGGCCGCGTCGAGGCGGGCCCGTACGAGGGCCGCTGGCGGCTGCGGGCCGTCCTCCCGCTCGCCGGGGGCAAGCGGTGACCCCGGCCGTCGCGGCGCACCGGCCGCCGCTGCGCATCGTGCTCTGCGACGACGAGCGGATGGTCCGCACCGCCCTGCGCGTCATCCTCGACGCCGAGCCCGACCTGGAGGTCGTGGGCGAGGCGGCCACCGGGGCCGAGGCCGTGCCGCTGGTCCGCTCCCTGGTCCCCGACGTGGTGCTGATGGACGTCCGGATGCCCGAGATCGACGGCATCCGGGCCACCGAGCAGATCCTCGCCACCATGGCCGAGCCGCCCCGCATCGTGGTCGTCACCACCTTCGAGAACGACGACTACGTCTACGACGCGCTGCGGGCGGGAGCCTCGGGCTTCCTCCTCAAGCGGGCCGGGCCCGACGAGCTGACCGGCGCGATCCGGCTCGTCGCCCGCGGGGACTCGCTGCTCTTCCCGGCCGCCGTCCGCTCCCTGGCCTCGGCCCGCGCGGAAGCCGCCCGGCCCGCCGCGGCGCCCTGGGTGGCCCGGCTCACGGACCGCGAGAGCGAGGTGCTGCGCCTGATGGCCGCCGGACTGTCCAACCAGGAGATGAGCGGCAGCCTCGGGCTGGGGGCGCAGACGGTCAAGACGCACGTCGCGTCCGTGCTCGCCAAGACCGGCTCCCGGGACCGCACCCAGGCCGTCATCGCCGCGTACGAGGGGGGCTTCATGAAGAAAGGCTGAGAACCCCGCCACAAACGGGGCAGAGCGGAACGGCCGGGGCCGCTGAAGCGTCTTTCCGGGGGATGAACAAGACGATCAGGCGTGCGTCGGTCTTCTGTCTGCTTCTGGTGCTGGCCCTGCTGGTCCGTGTCACCTGGGTGCAGGCATACCAAGGCCAGGCCCTCGCAGACGACAAGCACAACCGGCGGAATCTCATCGGGCAGTACGAGAACCCGCTGGGCAACATCATCGTGGGCGGGGAGGCGGTCACCGGTTCGACGAAGACGGGCGGCAAGGACTTCGGGTACAAGCGGACGTACACCGACGGTCCGCTGTACGCGCCGATCACCGGCTACAGCTCCCAGGCCTTCGGCACGAGCATGCTGGAGGGCGTCTACAAGAACGTCCTCAACGGCTCCGACAGCCGGCTGAAGACCATGATGGACATGCTCACCAACAAGCGGGCCGATCCGGGCGACGTACTGACCACCATCGACCGCGACGTGCAGAAGGCCGGTTACGACGCGCTCCAGGGCAAGCAGGGCGCCGCCGTGGCCATCGACCCCGCGACGGGCCAGATCCTCGCCGTGGTGAACAACCCCTCCTTCGACCCGGGACGCATCACCGGGGCCAATGACGACAAGGCCTGGCAGGAACTCTCGGCCGACAAGGGCAAGGCCATGGAGAACGTGGCGCTGCGCAAGCCGCAGGCACCCGGCTCCACCTTCAAACTGGTCACCCTCGCCGCCGCGATCGAGAACGGCCTCGTCACCAGCGTCGACCAGCAGACCGGCATCCCGGCCCCGTACACGATTCCCGGCACCACCACCAAGCTGCCCAGCGAGGCCGGGGACGAGGCCTGCAACAACGTTTCTGCGCGCACGGCCCTCAAGCTGTCCTGCAACAACGTGTTCGCGGAGCTCGCGTACAAGCTCGGCCAGGACAAGATGCGCGCGATGGCCGAGAAGCTCGGGTTCAACACGCAGATCGACACCCCGGTCCGCACCAACCCGCCGAGCAAGTACCCGTCCAAGAAGATGTCGATCGACCAGGTCGCGCAGACGGGCATCGGCCAGTTCGACGTGCAGGCCACCCCGCTCCAGATGGCGATGGTGACGGCCGCGATCGAGAACGGCGGCAAGCTCGTCGCCCCGCACATGGTCTCGGAGGTCACCGACGCCAACGGCAATGTGCTGGAGAGCTTCAAGAACCCCAAGTCCCAGCAGGTCATGAGCGAGAAGACCGCCTCGATGCTCCGGGACGCCATGAAGACGGTCGCCACCGAGGGCGGCGGCAAACCGGCCCAGGTGGCGGGCGCCGAGGTGGGCGGCAAGACGGGCACCGCTCAGCGCGGCGTCAACAACAGCCTCGCTCCGCTGGCCTGGTTCACCTCGTACGGGAAGGCGAACGGCAAGCAGGTCGCCGTGGCCGTGGTGATCGAGAACTCGGACACCGACCGCTCCGAGATCGGTGGCGGCAAGCTGGCGGCCCCGATCGCCCAGAAGATGATGGCGGCGTGGCTGAAGAAGTAGCCACGCGGGCGGCACAGCCGACGCGCCGGGAACCGCCGAGGCTCCCGGCGCGTTTCCTTTTCCATGATCAGAGCCGCGCACGCCGCCGACCTCGACGCCATCGCCGCCCTGCACACCCGGGCCCGCGCCACCTACTACCAGGGCCACATCCCCGAACAGGCCTACGCGGGTGACGCCGAGATCCGGCGGACCCGCGAGGGCTGGTCCCGGGCCGTCGCCCGCACCAGCGCCGACGGCGGCGGCGTGCTCTGCGCCGAGCGGGACGGCGCGCTCACCGGGGTCGCCGCCTTCCGCACGGAGGACGGCGAGACCACGCTCACCCAGCTCCACGTCGACCCGGACCACTGGCGCCGCGGCACCGGTACCGCCCTGCACGCGGCCTGCCTCGACGCCTGGCGCCGTGCCGGGATCCGCCGGGTCCGCCTCGAGGTCTACGAGAAGAACCTCCGCGCCCAGGCCTTCTACGCGGCCCACGGCTGGCGCCCGGACCCGGCCGCACCCGGAACCGGCTCCCACCGCGTCCTCTGGCTCACGGTGTCGGAGCCGTCCGGGGAATGAGACGCTCCGCCGGTTGGTTGAAGGAGGAACTGTCTTAGTTCCACCGGACCCGGAGAGAAGAAGGATCATGCGCGTCGAGATCTGGAGCGACATCGCCTGCCCCTGGTGCTACATCGGCAAGGCCCGTTTCACCAAGGGGCTGGCCGAGTTCGCGCACCGCGACGAGGTGGAGGTCGTCTTCCGGTCCTTCGAGCTCGACCCGAACGGCCCCAGGACCTCCCCGGTGCCCGTGGTGGAGATGCTCGCCAAGAAGTACGGCCGCACCCTGGAGGAGGCGCGCGGCATGGAGGAGCACGTCGCGGGCAGCGCCCGCGCCGAGGGGCTGGTCTACCGCACCGACGGGCGCGACCACGGGAACACCTTCGACATCCACCGCCTGCTGCACCTGGCCGCCGCGCGGGGCCGTCAGGAGGAGCTGCTCGACCTCGCCTACCAGGCCAACTTCGGCGAGGAGCGGTCCGTCTTCGACCCCGAGGTGCTGGTCGCGCTCGCCGTGGAGGCCGGGCTGGACGAGGCCGAGGCCCGCGCCGTGCTCGCCGACGGGGCCGCCTACGCCGCCGAGGTCCGGGCCGACGAGCGGGAGGCCGCCGAGCTGGGCGCCAACGCCGTGCCGTTCTTCGTCCTCGACCGCCGCTACGGGATCTCCGGCGGGCAGCCCGCCGAGGTGTTCACCCGGGCCCTGGAACAGGCATGGGCCGGACGCGAGGTCGTGGAACCGGCGGCCGGGGCCGAGGCCTGCGAGCCCGACGGGGCGTGCGCGGTCCCGCGTTCCTGACGCCGCCAGGGGAGTGCGCGCCTGGATCCGTCCATAAGGATGCCTTGGGTAGGCCACGGGAAACTTAGCAATGGACTTTGGGACGGTCCTGGCGCAGAGTGGACGGCATGGATCTTTCGCTCCCCGAAGCGGCCCGTGCCGAGTTCGCGCACTCCACCACCTACCTCAACACCGCCACGTGCGGGATCCTCCCGCGCTCCGCCGTCGCGGCCGTACGGGAACTGGCCGAGGCGGCCGGGGCCGGACTCCCCGCCGGATTCGGCGACTTCGACCGGGTGAACCGGGTCCGGGCCGCATTCGCCCGGCTGGTCGGGGTGGACGAGCAGCGGGTTGCCGTCGGCTCTGCCGTGTCCACCCATGTCGGCCTCGTCGCCGCCTCCCTCCCTGCGGGCGCCGAAGTCCTGTGCCCCGAAGGGGAGTTCGCCTCCGTCATCAACCCCTTCGTGGTCCGGGGCGACCTCAAGGTCCGCTTCGCATCGCTCGAAGCCATCGCCGAGCACGTCGGCCCGGGCACCTCCCTGGTCGCGCTGAGCGCCGTACAGTCCGCCGACGGGCGGACGGCGGACCTCGCCGCGGTGCGCGCCGCGACGACCGCGCACGGGGCCCGGATGCTGGTGGACGCCACGCAGGCGGTGGGCTGGCTGCCCTTCGACGCCTCGCCCTACGAGTACACGGTCACCGCCGGGTACAAGTGGCTGCTCGCCACCCGCGGCGTCTCCTACCTGACCGTCTCCGAGGAGGCCCAGGACACCCTGACCCCGCTGCACGCCGGCTGGGTGGCGGCCGAGTCGATGTGGGACGCCACCTACGGCCCGATGCCGCAACTGGCTCACGGGGCACGGCGGTTCGACGAGTCCCCGGCCTTCCTCGCCTACCATGCGGCCGAGCCCTCACTGGCCCTGCTGGAGCGGATCGGCATCGAGGCCGTGCACGCGCACGACACCGCCCTCGCCGCCCGCTACCGGGCCGGCCTCGCCCGCCTGGGCCACGAGCCCGTGCCGGGTGACACGGCCATCGTCGCGGTCCCGGGGCTCGCCGACCGGCAGCCCGCACTGCTGGCCGCCGGGATCGCCACCGCGGCCCGCGCGGGCGCCCTGCGGGCCTCGTTCCACCTCTACGCCACCGAGGCGGACGTCGACCGCCTCCTGGACGCCCTCTCGGGCTGAAGGGCCGGCGGGCGGAGGGCCTGAGGGGCGGCCGGGCCGCAGGACAGGGGAGAGGGCCCGGTTCGCCGGGCCGGGGCAGCCGGGCCGGGGAAAGGGGGTCCGGTTCGCCGGGCCGGGGCGGCCTGGTTCCCCGGGCAAGGTTGCCCCGCCCCGCCCCGCCCTGCCCGGCTCGCCCCACCCCCGGCACCCGCGCCCCCACCCCGTCAGAACAGGGTGTCCGCCCAGGCCGACTCCGCCGCGGCCAGGGCCGTCTCCACCGCCCCCGCCGGCGCCGACAGCGCGTCCCCCAGGCCCCTCAGGCAGTCCCGGACCACCCCGATCGAGGCCGCCGGGCCGTAGTGGTTGACCCGGATCATCTCCTGGGCCAGCGCCCCGCCCCCGGCCGCGAGCGGCAGCGCCGGGTCCGCGGCCAGCGCCTTGGCCGCCACCAGCGAGGCCTCGGCCACCCGCAGGGTGGTGGCCACCGGGGCGGCCTCCGACGCCCGGCCCACGTACGGGGCCAGGCCCAGCGCCTGCGCGCCCGCGCGGGTCGCCGCCGCCGCGGCCGCGTGGCGGGCCGTCACCGAGGGCAGCCCCTCGGCCGCGATCCGGTCGAGGCAAGCCTCCAGCGCCAGCATCTCCAGCTGCGCCGGAGCGTGCAGCAGCGTCTTGCGCCCGCCGTCGATCCAGCGCTCCTTCCAGTCCAGCAGGGAGAGGTACGAGCGGCGCGGCGCCGCCGGGTTCTCGGCGAACCGGGCCCAGGCGCGGTCCGACACCGACACCGCCGACACACCTGCGGGGCCGCCCATCGCCTTCTGCGCGCCGATCACGCACAGGTCCACGCCCCACGCGTCCGGCAGCAGCGGCTCCGCGCCCACCGAGGCCACCGCGTCCAGCATGAACAGCGCGCCGTGCTCCCGTACGGCCTCGCCGATCGCGGCGACCGGGTTCGTGTTGCCGGTCGCCGCCTCCGCGTGGACGAGCGAGACGAAGTCGATCCGCGGGTGCTCGGCCAGCGCCCGGGCCACCTGACCGGCCGTCACCGCCGTGTCGAAGGGCACCTCCAGGTCCACCACGGTCGCCCCGCAGTCGCGCAGCCAGTTGCCGAAGGTGGTCCCGTAGGGGCCGGTGACCACGTTCAGGGCCGTCGAGCCGGGCCGCGCGCCCGAGCGGATGCAGCCCTCCAGGGGGAGCAGCGCCTCGCCCTGGGTGATCACCACGTCCTGCCGGGTGGACAGCAGGTCCGCGACCCCCTGTTCGATCGACGCGAAACGCTCCGCGGTGAGCGGCGGGAGGTCCAGGAAGGGGTGGGTCACGGTGGTGCTCTCTTCGTCCGGGGCTACCCGCAGAGCGTACCGAGCACGCCCGTACAGTGCCGACATGAGCGATGTGAGCGACGGGAACGGCGTGAGCGCCGTGCTGCACGTGAAGGGCCGGGTGCTGGTCGGGCCCGACGAGGTGCGCGACGAACTCTGGGTGGTCGGCGGGCGGATCTCCTACGAGCGTCCGCCCACCGCCCGTGACGTCACCACGGTGACCGGCTGGGTGCTGCCCGGCCTGGTCGACGCGCACTGCCACGTGGGCCTGGACTCCCACGGGCCGGTCGACGCCGGGACCGCCGAACGGCAGGCCCTCGCCGACCGCGACGCGGGCACCCTCCTCATCCGCGACGCGGGATCGCCCTCCGACACCCGCTGGATCGACGACCGCGAGGACCTCCCGAAGATCATCCGGGCCGGCCGGCACATCGCCCGCACCCGGCGCTACATCCGCAACTACGCCCACGAGATCGAACCGGCCGACCTCGTCGCGTACGTGGGCCGGGAGGCCCGGCGGGGCGACGGCTGGGTGAAGCTGGTGGGGGACTGGATCGACCGCGAGGTCGGCGACCTGACGGCCTGCTGGCCGCGCGCCGAGGTCGAGGCGGCCATCGCCGAAGCCCACCGGCTGGGCGCCCGGGTCACCGCGCACTGCTTCTCCGAGGACTCGCTGCGCGACCTGGTCGAGGCGGGCATCGACTGCATCGAGCACGCCACCGGGCTCACCGAGGAGACCATCCCGCTGTTCGCGGAGCGCGGGGTCGCCATCGTCCCGACGCTGGTGAACACCGCGACCTTCCCCACCCTGGCGGCGTCCGGCGAGGGGAAGTTCCCGAAGTGGTCGGCGCACATGCGAAGGCTCCACGAGCGGCGGTACGACACCGTCCGCGCGGCCCGCGACGCGGGAATCGCCGTGTACGTCGGCACCGACGCGGGCGGCTCCCTGCCGCACGGCCTGGTCGCTGCGGAGGTCGCTGAGCTGGTGAAGGCGGGGATCCCGCCGCTGGAGGCCCTGTCGGCCACGACCTGGGCGGCCCGCGCCTGGCTGGGCCGGCCCGGACTGACCGAAGGGGCCCCGGCGGACCTCGTGGTCTACGGGGCCGATCCGCGGGCCGACGTACGGGCGCTCGCGCAGCCGCTCCGGGTCGTCGTGAACGGCGCCGTCCGGGCCTAGGCCCAGGTCGTGCCGTCAAAGGCGCGGCGCACGCGTTGACGTCGCGTGACATCGACTGCCCGTCAGTCGTTATGAACGCCCGCACGGGCGGCCCGTGTCGGCCGTCCGTGTGAGGGGAGGGAACTCGCGTTCCTCCTGAGGCGCAGGGATTCGAAAGTGTGCGTGGAAACCACCCTTTGGGGTGAACTCACGCCAGGTTGCCGCCCGTTCACTCTCAGTGCGTAAAGATTCCGGGGTCGAGGCCGTCGGCGCGCGCAATGTCCCCCATTGGCGGCGCGACGGCACCCATCTCCCTGGGGGTTCCACCATCTTGAACAGCAACACCTTCCGCATGCCCGCGGCCGTCCTGCTCGCCACGGGGGCGGTAGCCCTGCTCACCGCTCCGCCCGCCCTCGCCACGGGCGGCGACGGCGCCGGGAGCGAGGGCAAGGCGGGCGCCGTCGTCCTGCGCGCCGGACTGGACGTGGGCCTGCTCAACAAGACCGTGCACGTCCCGCTGAAGACCAGCCTCAACGAGGTCAGTGCCCCGGCGACGGCCGAGAAGACGGCGCTGACCGTCACCCTGGACGGGGTCGAGGGAGGCGCGCCGGTCCGCGTCCTGAAGGCCGACGTGGCCACATCCAAGGCGACCGCGGACAAGAACCGGGCCGAGGCGGAAGTCAACCTCGCCAAGGCCCGGGTGCACGTGCCGGGCCTGCCGTCACTGTCCCTCATCGAGGTGGAGAAGGTCACCTCCAAGGCCGTCTGCGAGGCCGGCAAGAAGCCCGTGGCCAGCTCGAACGTCCTCGGGACGGTGACCGCGCTGGGCAAGAAGGTCACCCTGTCGGCGGGCGGCCCCACCAAGGTCGAGGTACCGGGCGTCGGCCTGGTCAGCCTGGAGCTGTCCGGTACGCAGACCACCTCCACCACCGCAGCGGCGGCCGCGCTGCGCCTGAAGGTGTCGGTGAACCCGCTGAACCTGAACGTGGCGCAGGTCGACGGCGAGGTCGTGCTCGCCGAGGCGCACTGCGAGTCCCCGAAGGGCCCGGCCCCCACCCCCTCCGCCACGCCGGACGCCAAGCCCGACGTCAAGCCCCAGACGGGCACCGGAACGGGAAGCGGAACCGGCGCGGGCATCACCACCGACGCCAACCTGGCCGAGACCGGCGGCGGTTCGCTGACCCCGTACGTCGCGGGCGGCGCACTGATCCTGCTCGGCATCGGCGCGGGCGCCCTCGTCGTGACCCGCCGGGGCCGGGCCTCGTAGCGGTGAACCGCAAGGCGGCGCGGTGACCTGCGGGTCAGCGCTCCGCGCGCGTCAGCCCCTGCCCGCCCGCGCCGCGTGACATCACGGCCTCGGTGACCTGCTTGTCGATCCGGGCGTACTCGGCCCGCTTGGCCTCCGGGAGCGTGGTGTCGGAGGCCGAGCAGGAGGCGCAGACGACGCGGAAGGGCGGGCCCATGTCCGAGTACTGGGTGAGGTATTCGGCCTTCACCACCTCCCAGCGTCCCGGATGCGCCGCCGCCGGGGCGAAGGTGAAGCGGGGGACCGAGGACTGGTTGCCGCGCAGCTTGTAGGCCGGTACGAAGCTGGCGACCTGGTCGCCCATGCCGAAGACCACCCAGGTGCCGTTGATCTTCTCGTAGGGCTGCGGCACGTGGTTGTGCGTGCCGATGATCAGGTCGATGTCGGCGAGCCCGTCGGCCGAGCGGGAAGCGGTCAGGGCCTGGGCCAGGTCACGCTGTTGCTGGTCGGGCGCCGTCTGCCACTCGGTCCCCCAGTGGACGCTGAGCACCACCACCTGCGCGCCCGCGGCCCGGGCGGCGCGGGCGTCGGCGATGATCCGGTCCTGGTCGATGAGGTTGACCGCCCAGGGCTTGTCCTGCGGGAGCGGGATGCCGTTGGTGCCGTAGGTGTACGACAGCTGGGCGACCTTGGCGCCGCCGGCCGAGAGCAGGGCGGGGGCCTTGGCCTCCTCCGCGCTGCGGGCGGATCCGACGTGCGGTATGCCGACCCGGTCGAGGTGCTCGAGGGTGCGGGCGAGGCCCTCGAAGCCGTCGTCCAGGGTGTGGTTCGAGGCGGTGGAGCAGCTGTCGTACCCGGCGTCCTTGAGGGCGTCGGCCAGCTGGTGCGGGGCCTTGAAGGTGGGGTAGCCGGTGTAGGGACCGCCGGGCCGCCCGTACGGTATCTCGTGGTGGCATATCGCCAGGTCGGCGGCGGACACCAGGGGTTTGACCCCCGCGAGTATCTTCCGGAAGTCGTACTCCCCGGCCTTCTCCGCGTCCTGCGCGGACCGCTGGACGATCGACGGGTACGGGATGATGTCGCCGGTCGCCACCAGGGTGAACGGCTGCCCGGCGGGGGCGGCCGCGCCCGGCTCCGCGGCTCCGGCCTCGGGCTTCCCCCCGAGCCGCTGCTCCGTGGGCGGGGACCCGCGGTCGAGCAGCTTCGGCACGGCGTAGATCCCGCCGCCCACGAGGGCCAGCCCGGCCACGGCGGCGCCTATGCGCGCGGATGCCTTCATGATTGCCCCCTGCTGTCACACCGCTGTTGTCGCACCGCTCGGTGCGCCGTCCCTGCTGCTCCGCCCCGCAGCCGCCATCGTAGGCAGGCCGTCCCGGGTGCGCCGTCCGGGGCACGCCGTTCGAGCCGGGTGGGCTCGGGTACGTCGTCCGGGGCACGCCGTCCGGGGCGCGTCCAGTCAGGTCACCCCCAGTCAGGCCGCGGCAGGTCAGCGCGCCGTCAGCGCGAGGGCGTGGTCCATGGCCTGGAGCAGCCGGCCCGTCGTCACCCGGTCGCGGACCGCCAGGCGCAGCCAGGAGTGGTCCAGCCCCGGGAAGGTGTCCCCGCGGCGGACCGCGAAGCCCAGGGCGCGCAGCCGTACCCGTACCTCGGCGGCGCCCGCCACCTGGATCAGGACGAACGGGCCCTGCGCCACCCCCGCCACCTGGATCTCGTCGAACTCCGCGAGCCCGGCCAGCAGGTGCGCCCGGTCCACCGCGATCTGCCGCGCGGCCTCCTCCGCCTCGGCCAGCGCCGCCGGAGCCATGCAGGCCTCGGCCGCCACCAGCGCCGGGGCCGACACCGGCCACAGGGGCTGCGCGGCCGCCAGCTTCGCGATCACCTCGGGCTCGGCCAGCACGTAGCCGATCCGCAGCCCCGCCAGCCCCCAGGTCTTCGTCAGGCTCCGCAGGACCACCAGCCCCGGCAGGTCCATCCGCCCGGCCAGGGCCTCCCGCTCGCCCGGGACGGCGTCCATGAAGGCCTCGTCCACCACCAGGATCCGGCCCGGCCGGGCCAGCGCCGCCAGCGTGTCCGCCGGGTGCAGGACGGAGGTCGGGTTGGTCGGGTTGCCGATCACCACCAGGTCGGCGTCCTCGGGCACCGCCGCCGGGTCCAGCCGGAACCCGTCCGCCGCCCGCAGCACAACCCGTCCCACCCGGTGGCCCGCGTCCCGCAGGGCCGCCTCCGGTTCGGTGAACTGCGGATGCACCACCACCGGCCGTACGGCGCCCAGGGCGCGTGCGATCAGTACGAAGGCCTCCGCGGCCCCGGCCGTCAGCAGCACCCGCTCGACGGGCAGCCCGTGCCGGGCGGCCACCGCCGCGCGGGCCGCCCGCCCGTCGGGGTACGCGGCGAGATCGCCCAGGGAGGCCGCGATCCGCTGCTTGAGCCAGGCCGGGGGCGTGTCCGCCCGCACGTTGACCGCGAGGTCCACCAGCGCGGCGCCCGCGTCCACCACCTCCGCGTCCCCGTGGTGGCGCAGGTCGTGCGCGCAGACCGTGGCCACCGCGCAGGTCGCCGCCACCGAGCGGCGCTTCGGTACGAGGAGCTCCCCGCCCCCGGCGAGCGCGGCAGCCTCCGCGACGGACGCGGTCCCGGCCGCCTCGCGCGCGGCCTCCGAGGGGTGCGGCACCGAGATCGCGGCGAGCTCTTCGGCCGGGTAGCTGAGGAGGGGCACGCCGAAACGTTTCGCCGCGCCGGTGATCCCCGCCTCTCCCGCCTTCGACTCCACCGTCGCCAGCGCCGTCACCGCCCCCGGGGCCAGCCCGGCCCCCCGCAGCGTCTCCTCGATCAGGGCGCAGACCTCCGCCACGGAAACCCCCGCGCGTCCGCCGACCCCGACCACCAACTGCGTCGCGTACTCGCCCACCGGGGGTCCTCCCTCCGTAGTCACCGTCACCGGAACCTCACCGTCACCGGAACCTCACCGACGCCGGAACCTCACCGTCACCGGAACCTCACCGACGCCGGCCGCTCGTCAACACCCCGAAGCCCGCCACCCGCGCCCGGACGTGCACGCGGAGCGCGGAGTCGGTATTCAGGGGCACATGGCCGTGATCGTGGCGTTGGGCGCGTTCCTGATGACCCTGGCGGGCGGATGGGCGGCGCAGCGCGTCACCGACCGCCGCCACCTCGTGCTGGGCCTGGCCGGCGGGCTGATGCTCGGCGTGGTCGGCCTCGATCTGCTCCCGGAGGCGCTGCACGCGGCGGGGAAGGAGGTGTTCGGAGTCCCGCTCGCCCTGCTGCTGTTCGTGGCCGGGTTCCTCGTCGCGCACGTGGTGGAACGCGTGCTGGCCGTCCGCCAGGCCGCGCACGGCGCCGAGGACGGCGCCCGCGTCCCGCAGGTCGGGCTCACCGCGGCCTCCGCGATGGTCGGCCACAGCCTCGCCGACGGCGTGGCGCTGGGTGCGGCCTTCCAGGTCGGCGGCGGAATGGGCGTCGCGGTGGCACTGGCCGTCATCACCCACGACTTCGCCGACGGGTTCAACACGTACACCCTCACCCGCCTGTACGGGAACGCCCGCCGCAAGGCCCTGCTGATGCTGTTCGCGGACGCCGTCGCCCCGGTCGTGGGGGCGGCGTCCACTCTGCTGTTCACCCTTCCGGAGGAACCGCTCGGCGCGTACCTGGGATTCTTCGGCGGAGTCCTGCTCTACCTGGCCGCCGCCGAGATCCTCCCCGAGGCGCACCACAGACACCCCGCCCTGTCCACGCTGATGTGCACGGTGGGCGGGGTGGCCGGGATCTGGCTCGTGGTGGGCTTCGCGCACTGATCTCACGGCCGGTCCGCCGCCGCTGCCACGAACCGGAGGGCGACGGAGGGCTCCGCCGCCCAGTGCGTGTGCAGGTAGCTGGCGTGCACGCCCTGCTGGACGAAGCCCTCCACGCGCCGCTCCGGATGCGTGAAGCCCCAGGCCGGCGCGGCCCCCGCGCCCGGCTCGATCACCGTCCGGTGGAACTCGTGCCCGCGCAGCCGGGTACCGGCCGCCGCGAGCGCGCTGTCGGACACCGCCACCGCCTCGCGGTAGCCCAGGGTGAGGCGCTCCGACATCCGCGCGTCGGCGTCCAGCACCCCGCACATCGGCTTCCCGTCCAGCGACTGCGCGAGGTACAGCAGCCCGGCGCACTCGGCGGCCACGGGCCCGCCCTGCGCGGCGAAGTGGGCCACGGCCTTGCGCAGCGGCTCGTTGGCCGACAGCTCGGGCGCGTACACCTCGGGGAAGCCGCCGCCGATCACCAGGCCGGCGGTTCCCTCCGGCAGCGCCTCGTCCCTGAGCGGGTCGAAGGTGACGACCTCGGCCCCGGCCGCGGTGAGCAGCTCCGCGTGCTCGGCGTACGAGAAGGTGAACGCCGGTCCGCCCGCGACGGCGACCACCGGCCGCCTCCTGGGGCTCCGCCCCAGACCCCGCGCCTCAAACGCCGGCGAGGCTGGATCTCCCTCCGGAGCCCAGGCCTCGCAGGCCAGCGGCGGGGCCGTGCGGGCCAGGGCCATCAGGCCGTCGAGGTCGCACCCTGCCCGGACCTGCTCCGCCAGCGCGGCAACCGCGGCCAGCGCGTCGGCCCGCCGCTCGGCGACCGGCACCAGCCCCAGGTGCCGGGACGGCGCGGCCACCTGCGGAGCCCGCCGCAGGACGCCGAGCACCGGCATCCCCGCTTCCTCCAGCGCCTCGCGCAGCATCACCTCGTGCCGGTCGGAGCCGACCTTGTTCAGGATCACGCCCCCCAGCCGCACCTGCGGGTCGAAGGAGGCGAAGCCGTGCACGAGCGCCGCCACCGACCGCGACTGAGAGGAGGCGTCGACCACCAGCACCACCGGCGCCCGCAGCAGCTTCGCGACGTGCGCGGTCGAAGCGAGCTCGCCCCGCCCGGCAGCCCCGTCGTAGAGCCCCATCACGCCCTCGACCACGGCGAGGTCGCACCCGGCCGCCCCGTGCGCGAACAGCGGGGCGACCAGCTCCGGCCCGCACATGAAGGCGTCGAGGTTGCGCCCCGGGCGGCCGGTGGCCAGCGCGTGGTAGCCGGGGTCGATGTAGTCGGGCCCGGCCTTGTGCGGGGACACGGCGAGGCCGCGTTCCGCGAAGGCCGCCATCAGGCCCGTCGCGACGGTCGTCTTGCCGCTGCCGGACGACGGCGCGGCGACGACCAGCCGAGGGATGTGGAGCGAGGTCACCACTCGATGCCCTTCTGGCCCTTCTGGCCGGCGTCCATCGGGTGCTTGACCTTGGTCATCTCGGTGACCAGGTCCGCGAACTCCAGCAGCTTCTCCGGGGCGTTGCGTCCCGTGATCACCACGTGCTGGGTGCCGGGCCGGTCGCGGAGCACCTGGATGACCTCGTCGACGTCGATCCAGCCCCAGTGCATCGGGTACGCGAACTCGTCGAGCACGTACAGCTTGTGCGTCTCGGCGGCCAGGTCGCGCTTGACCTGCTCCCAGCCCTCCTTGGCCGCCTGCTCGTTGTCGAGCTGGGCGTCCCGCTGGACCCAGGACCAGCCCTCGCCCATCTTGTGCCAGACGACCGGGCCGCCCTCGCCGGAGGCGCCGAGCACCTTGAGCGCGTTCTCCTCGCCGACCTTCCACTTCGCCGACTTGACGAACTGGAACACCCCGATCGACCAGCCCTGGTTCCAGGCGCGCAGCGCCAGCCCGAAGGCCGCCGTCGACTTGCCCTTGCCGGGGCCCGTGTGGACGAAGACGAGCGGGCGGTTGCGGCGCTGGCGCGTCGTGAGTCCGTCGTCCGGAACGACGGACGGCTGTCCCTGCGGCATTAGGCGGCCCTCCTGTTGCTGTGCGAAGCGGAAGATGTCACTGCTGTACGTACGTTCTTCACGAGCCCGGCCAGCGAGTCGGCCCGCAGCCCGTCGAGCGTGACGGCGGGCGCGCCGAGGTCGCCGGCCAGTGTCCCGGCCAGCCCCAGCCGGACCGGCCCGGACTCACAGTCCACGACGACGGACGTGATGCCCTCGGAGGCCAGCAGCCGGGCGCTGCGGGACGAGAGGGCGCGCGGGTCGCCGCCCAGCGGACCGGCGGAGGTGGCCCGGCCGTCGGTGACCACCACGAGCAGCGGGCGCCTGCTCGGGTCCCGCAGCCGCTCGATGCGCAGCACCTCGCGGGCCTTCAGCAGTCCGGCGGCCAGCGGGGTGCGGCCGCCCGTCGGCAGCCGCTCCAGCCGGGCCGCGGCCGCGTCCACGGAGGAGGTCGGCGGCAGCGCCAGCTCGGCGCCGGAGCCGCGGAAGGTGATCAGGCCGACCTTGTCCCGGCGCTGGTAGGCGTCCAGAAGCAGGGACAGCACGGCGCCCTTGACGGCGCCCATGCGCTGGCGGGCGGCCATCGAACCGGAGGCGTCGACGAGGAAGAGGACGAGGTTGCCCTCGCGGCCCTCGCGCGTCGCCTGCCGCAGGTCGTCCTTGCGTACGAGGAGTCCGCGGCCGGTGCGCCCGCGGGCCTTCTGGTGCGGGGCGGCCGCGTGGACGGTGGCCGCCAGGTGCAGCTTCGTCAGATGCCCGCGGGGGCGCTGGGCGCCGGTGGTCCGGCCGTGCGCGGTGCGGGCGCGCGAACGCCGCCCGGTCGCGCCCTCGCCCAGGCCGGGCACGCTCAGCATCTTGGTGCGGAACGGCTCGGTGGCCCGTACGGCGGCCTGCTCGGGCCCGCCGGCCTCCTGGGCGGAGGGCTGGGCGGTCTCGGGGGAGTCCGAAGGGGCCTCGGCGTTCTCCGGCGGGGCGTCGGAGTGCGGTGCGGAGTCCGACGGGGCTTCCGGGGCCTTGGGGCCCTCACCCTGCGGGGGGACCCCGCCGCCGCCGTCGGGGCCGCCGCCGTCGTCGTCCGGGTCGTTCTCCGGGTCGGTCTGCGGATCGTGGTCCGGGCCGCTCGCGGGGTCGGGCTCGTCCTGCGGCTCCTCGTCGGCGAACTGGTCGAGGATCTCGTCCAGTTTGTCCTCGTCCAGGCCCGGCGCGTCGAAGGGGGCACGCCTCCGGCGGTGGGGAAGCGCCAGCAGGGCGGCCTGCCGTACGTCCTCCTTGCGCACCTCGGTCCGGCCGGCCCAGGCCGCCAGCGTGGTCGCGGTGCGGGCCATCACGATGTCGGCCCGCATCCCGTCGACCTCGAAGCCCGCGCAGGCCGCGGCGATCTGCAGCAGCGCGGTGTCCCCGAGCCGCACCCGCGGCAGCAGCGCCCGCGCCGCCACCACCCGGTCGCGCACCTCGTGCTCGTCACCGGCCCAGCGGGTCGCGAAACCGGCCGGGTCGTCCTCGTAGGCGAGCCGGCGGCGGACGACCTCGACCCGCTGCGCGGGCTCGCGGGAGGCGGCCACCTCCACCGTCAGCCCGAACCGGTCCAGGAGCTGCGGCCGCAGCTCGCCCTCCTCCGGGTTCATCGTGCCGACGAGCAGGAAGCGGGCCGCGTGCCGGACGGAGACGCCCTCGCGCTCGACGTACGAGGCGCCCATCGCGGCGGCGTCCAGGAGGACATCCACCAAGTGGTCGTGGAGGAGATTGACTTCATCGACGTAGAGGATTCCGCGGTGGGCGTCGGCCAGCAGCCCGGGCTCGAAGGCCTTCACGCCTTCCGCGAGGGCCCGTTCGATGTCGAGGGCCCCGACCAGCCGGTCCTCGGAGGCACCCACCGGCAGCTCCACCATCCGGGCCGGCCGCGCCGCGCCCGGTCCGTCCTCGTGCGGGCCGTCCGGGCAGGACGGGTCCGGTGCACCGGGAGCGCACGAGAAGCGGCAGCCGGGGACGACGTCCACCTGCGGCAGCAGCGCCGACAGTGCGCGCACGGCGGTGGACTTGGCGGTCCCCTTCTCGCCGCGCACGAGTACACCCCCGACGGCGGGGCTGACGGCGTTGAGCAGCAGGGCGAGGCGAAGATCGTCCTGACCGACCACGGCGGTGAAGGGGAAGGGGGCACCGCTCATGTGCTGATCACTCCTTCGAGTGGGTTGTGTCGGCGCGCCCGTCGACGGGCACCGGTCGTGCGAGGGTGGGAGAGTGCTCCCCGTTGCTGCGGGGTTGAGCCCGGGTAGGGCGTGCTCATGTGTTGCTCACTCCTCGTGCTCCCCGCGCATGCGGGGATCGGCGGCTTCACGGCGCGCCCGGCGGCAGGAAGGGCAGACCCGAAGGGGCTCCGCCCTCGATCAGGCGGAGCAGCGCGGCGGTATCCGCGTGCTCCTCGATCAGATCGCCCAGCAGGTCCAGCTGTTCCTCGCGCAGGGCCTCGAACGAGGTGTCCGGGGCCGGGACGAAGCGGCGGCCGGCGGCCGCGGCCACCTCGCGCAGGAACGCCCGGCGGAAGCCGTCCGACTCCAGCGAGCCGTGCCAGTGGGTGCCCCACACCGCGCCGACCCGGCAGCCGTCCAGGAAGGGGTCCCCGCCCAGCACTTCGGCCACGCCGTGGTGGATCTCGTACCCCGAGACCTCCTCGCCCAGCGCCGAGCCCGTAGGCCGGGCCAGGGTCTTCTCCACGGCGAAGCGGACGCGTACGGGCAGCAGGCCGAGGCCCGCCACCGATCCCGCCCGCGACTCGACCTCGTCCTCGATGTGCTCGCCCAGCAGCTGGAACCCGCCGCAGACGCCCAGCACCGGCCGCCCCTCGGCGGCCCGCCGCACCAGCGCGTCCGCGAGCCCGCGCTCGCGCAGCCAGGCCAGGGCCTTCACCGTGCCGCGCGTGCCCGGTACGACGACCAGGTCGGCGTCGGCCAGCTCCTCGGCCCGGTCCACGAACCGCACCACGACCCCCGGCTCCGCAGCCAGCGCGTCCACGTCCGTGAAGTTCGACATCAGCGGCACCGCGCACACCGCGACCCGCAGCACGTCCTCGCCGACCGGCGGGGCCACCACGGACTCGCGTACGGCGCCCCGCAGGGAGACCCGCAGGCCGTCCTCCTCGTCGATGCCCAGCCCGTGCTGGAAGGGCAGCACCCCGTACGTCGCCCGCCCGGTCAGGCCGCGCAGCATCTCCATGCCCGGCTCCAGCAGCGAGACGTCGCCGCGGAACTTGTTGACCAGGTAGCCGGCGATCAGGGACTGGTCCTCGGGCGACAGCAGCGCCGTGGTCCCGAAGAAGGACGCGAAGACCCCGCCCCGGTCGATGTCGCCGACCACGACCACCGGGAACCGCGCGGCCCGCGCGATGCCCATGTTCACGATGTCGGTCCGGCGCAGGTTGATCTCGGCCGGACTGCCCGCCCCCTCGCAGATCACGGCGTCATACGTGCCCCGCAGCTGCTCGAGGCAGTCCGTGACGATGCCGAGCAGCTGCTCCTGCCGCCCGCCGTGCAGCGCCTTCCCGGGGGACGACCCCCCGGACCCCCCGAAGAACCCGCGGGCGCTCATCTCGCCCACCGGCTTGCCCAGCAGCACCACCTGGCTGCTGCGGTCGCTGCCGGGCTTGAGCAGCACCGGGTTCATCAGCGCGGTGGGCTCCACGCGGGCCGCCTGCGCCTGCATCGCCTGGGCGCGCCCGATCTCGGCGCCCTCCCGCGTCACGAACGAGTTCAGCGACATGTTCTGCGCCTTGAAGGGCGCCACCTTCACGCCCTGGCGGGCCAGCCAGCGGCAGATGCCGGCCGTGACCACGCTCTTGCCGGCGTCCGACGTGGTTCCGGCGACGAGCAGTCCGCCGCCGCGCTTCGCGCCGCTCATCCGCGCCGCCCCCTCTTCGTCGTACGGGAGACCGGCGACCGGGAGACCGGCAGCCGGGAGAGCAGCAGCCGGGCGGCCACACAGGTACCCAGGGCCAGCCAGGTCACCTGCCGCGACAGCCGTACCGCCCGCTCGATGTCCGCGACCCGCACCGGCCGCCCCGCCGCGCCGTTCAGCACGGCCCGGTGCTCGACCCGGCCGCCGTACGCGAGGGTCCCGCCCAGTCTGACGCCGAGGGCCCCGGCGAAGGAGGCCTCCACGGGTCCGGCATTCGGGCTCGGGTGCTGGGCGGCGTCCGCGCGCCAGGCCCGCAGGGCCCCGCGCCGGTCGGGGCCCGCGGCCACGGCGGCGAGGGCCGTCAGCCGGGCGCCCGGCCAGCCCGCCGCGTCGTCGAGCCGGGCGGCGGCCCAGCCGTAGCGCAGGTAGCGGGGCGACTTGTGGCCGACCATCGCGTCCAGGGTGTTCACGGCGCGGAAGGCCAGCAGCCCGGGGACACCGGCGACGGCGCCCCACACCAGGGCCCCGACCACCGCGTCGGAGGTGTTCTCCGCGACCGACTCCACGACGGCGCGGGCCATCTGCTGCTCGTCGAGGGCCTGCGGGTCGCGTCCGCACAGGTGGGGCAGGCGCTCACGGGCCACTTCGGCGTCCCCGGCGGCGAGGGCTCCGCCGATGGCGCGGGCCTCCCGGCCCAGTGAGGTGCCGCCGACGACGGCCCAGGTGGCGGCGGCGGTCAGGGCGATCCGGGCCGCCGCGGGCCGGGCGCGCACGGCGCGGGCGCCCAGCGCGCCCACGGCGGCGGCGCCCCCGGCGCATATCAGGGCGTGAAGGACGCCCCGAGCGCGGTCGTCGCGCCACAGGGCGCGCTCGACGGCGGCGGCGGCTCGTCCGAAGGCGGCCACGGGGTGCCCTCGGCGCGGATCCCCGAGGATCCGGTCGCCGATCAGGCCCGCCGTGGCGCCGTACGCGAATACGCGGTCGGCACGCATGGTGGCAGGTATGTCCTCACTCAGGGTCCGCGCCCTGGTTCGACGTGACGGGCGGCGAGAGTTCCTGGCTCCCGGGACGCGCGTGGTGCGTGCTCCCCGGTGACAGTGGCGGGACCGCGCCGGATTCGCACCGGACTTCCTCTCCATGCCGCCGTACTGGCGTGGGCAGTCCACCACGCAGCGCGAATGCCCGTCAACTCGCCGTTGACCTGCGGCGGGGCATGCGAAAGCTCCCTCCGGGTCCAACCCGGAGGGAGCTTTCATGCCGTATCCGCCACGGGGCGGCGGATCAGGCGACGATCAGATAGATCCCGTAGCCGACGGCCGCCGTGACGAGCGCGAAGCAGGCGTACGCGCCGCTGCGGGCCAGGGTGGCGGTGCCGCCCTGCTCGGTGGCGGCCTCGTGCTTGGACAGGCCCACCAGGCCCAGGGTGAAGAGGGCCACGAGGGCGACGGTGGCGGAGAGGCTGACTCCGAAGACGGAGCCGAGTGCTTCCCAGTCGATCTTCATGCTGCGGATACCTCTGTCGTTCTCGGGGTCGGCCCGGTCAAAGCGCTGCGGCCGGAGCCGCCGGGGTCGCCGTCGCGGCCGGGATGGTGGCCTTCAGGGCGTCGTCCGTCACGGCGGCGGTCGTACCGGCCGCGGCCGTGGTCGGCGGGACGGTGACGGCGGCCATGGCCGTGGTGACGACGCCCGCCTCCTCGGCGCCGGCCGGCTGCACGTCGTTGACGTTGTGGTGGTCGACGACCTGGCGGCGCGAGATGACCCAGATGGCGAAGCAGGACGCGACCAGGAAGACCGTGACGGCGGCGACGCCGACGTCACCGGTGCGCATGACCAGCTCGGCACCCGCGGCGACCAGGGCCGCGGCCGGCAGGGTCAGGCCCCAGGCGATGAACATGCGGGTGGCGGTGGACCAGCGGACCACGCCGCCCTTGCGTCCCAGGCCCGCACCCATGACGGCGCCGGAGCACGCGTGGGTGGTGGAGAGGGAGAAGCCGAGGGTGGAGGAGGCCAGGATGACGCTCGCGGCCGAGGTCTGGGCGGCGAAGCCCTGCTGCGGCTGCAGGTCGGTCAGGCCCTTGCCCATGGTGCGGATGATGCGCCAGCCGCCCAGGTAGGTGCCCATCGCGATGGCCAGACCGGCCGAGACGATGACCCAGACCGGCGGGTTGGAGCCCGGGGCCAGGGCGCCGCCGGCGACGAGCGCCAGGGTGATGATGCCCATCGTCTTCTGCGCGTCGTTGGTGCCGTGCGCGAGGGAGACGAGGCCGGCCGAGGCGATCTGACCGGAGCGGTACCCCTTGGTGGAGGTCTTCTCGCCGACCTTGTTGCCCAGCTTGTACGTGACCTTGGCGGCCAGCATCGCGGCCAGACCGGCCACGAGCGGGGCGGCGATCGCAGGGATCAGCACCTTGGTGACGACGACGCTGCCGTTGACGGCGCCCATGCCGGCGGAGGCGACCGCGGCACCGATCAGGCCGCCCATCAGGGCGTGCGAGGAGCTGGAGGGCAGTCCGACCAGCCAGGTGACGAGGTTCCAGAGGATCGCGCCGACCAGGGCGGCGAAGATCACCTCTGGCTGGATGCCTTCCTCGTTGACCAGGCCCTTGGAGATCGTCTTGGCGACCTCCACGGACATGAACGCGCCGACGAGGTTGAGCACGGCGGACATGGCCACCGCCGTCTTGGGCTTGAGGGCGCCGGTCGAGATGGTGGTGGCCATCGCGTTGGCCGTGTCGTGGAAACCGTTCGTGAAGTCGAACACGAGAGCGGTGATGATCACGATCCCGAGGAGAAGCGTTATGTGCTCCATTTACCCAGGCTTCTGTTTGACGTCAGTGGCTCGGCGACCGTAGGCAACCTGGATGAACGGAAGGTGAACTGGCACGGGCCGATCGGTGTACTCGCCTTCCATGGAATCAGGGTCATTGTCCCGATTCTGGCTTAGATCTGGCGATTAATGCACGTCAAAGCCGGGTGAATGAACCCCTCCGTGCGGGATCCCCGGCGCCTCGGGGCGACCTCCGGGGGTATCGAGTGAGACGGGGATCACCCCGCTCGGGCCCCGGCGCGGAGTGATCTCCTCCGGTGGCCCGCCGGAGCCCGCGCCCCGACACTGGAGCGGTGCGTACCGCCACGACGGCAGCGGCCGTCACCACCGCCCTCCTGGGTGCCGGCGCGGCCGCGGTCGCGGCAGGCCGGTACGCCGCCGACGCCGCCCTGCGGCCCGAGCCGGGCCGCCCCCTGCCCGGGGGACCCCGGCTCAGCGTCCACTCCGCGGCCGACGGCCGGATCGCCCTGACCCGCTGCCTGGGCTCCCTGCGCCCCGGCACCTACGGCCTGACCGCACCCGGGGTGCACGCCGTCGTGGGCCCCGTCCTCACCGACGCCCCGCACGGCCCCGACACCGTCGTGCGGCGCCTCCTCTCCGTCACCCACGGCACCCTCGGCCCCGGCACCCGGGTCACCCTCACCCCCCAGGTCCACCTCGGCAATCCGCGCACCGCCCTCGGGCTCGACCATGCCGACGTGGACGTCCCCGGGGAGCTGGGCGCCCTGCCCGCCTGGTTCGTGCCCGCAGCCCGGGACACCTGGGTCATCACCGTGCACGGGCTCGGCGCCAGCCGCGAGCACCCGATGGTGGTCATGCCCTTCCTGCACCGCCACCGGATGCCCGTCCTCGACCTCGCCTACCGGGGCGACCTCGGCGCCCCCGCCTCCCCGGACGGCCTCGGCCACCTCGGCGAGTCCGAGTGGCGGGATCTGGACGCCGCCATCCGCTACGCCCTGCGCTACGGGGCCCGGCGCGTGGTCCTGCACGGCTGGTCCACCGGAGCCACCATGGCCCTGTACGCCGCCGAACGCTCCGCGCTCGCCGGCAAGATCGCCGGACTGGTGCTGGACTCGCCCGTGCTCGACTGGCACGCCACCCTGCGCGGGCTCGCCGCGGCCCGCCGGACCCCGGCCGCGGTGCTGCCGCTCGCGGTCCGGGCCGCCGAGGGCCGGGCCGGACTGCGCGCCGACCGGCGGGCACCGGGCGCCGACCCGGGGGCCCTGCGCATGCCCGTACTGATCTTCCACGGACCGGACGACATGCTCTCCCCCTGGGAGCCCTCCCGCCGGCTCGCCGCCGCCCGCCCCGACCTCGTCACCCTGCACACCGTGCGCGAGGCCGGGCACGGCGCGATGTGGAACGCCGACCCGGCCGGGTACGAGGAAACCCTGCGCCGCTTCCTCACCCCGCTCATGTGAGAGGCCGTTGAGAGGCCGTTGAGAGGCCGTCACATGTGAAGGCCGTGTGCCGGACCGGCGTCGGGCGGGCGGCTTGTCCGGGTCTGTGACCTCGGCGGCCAGTGGAAGGGGCCGGTTCCGTTTGGGCTTTCGGCCAGTGACGGGCGAGACTGCTTCCGTGACGTCCCGAAAGCCTGATGAGCAGTTGGCTCGCGACTCCAGACTCCGCCTCGTCTCCCCGCGTTCCGTCGCCACGGCCCGCAAGGCAGTGACCGACCGGCGCACCCGGACGGCCCCGCGGCCTCCGGCGGGCACGCCCGCCACGGCCGACCTCGCGAACCGGGCCCGCGCCTCGCTCGCCGACGCCGTGCGCCTGACCCGCTGGGCCGAGCTCCACCTCGGCGCCGGAGACGGCGGCCGGCCCGCACCGACGGGCGCGCTGCCCGCCGAGGACGTCGAACGCGCCGCCGGGGAACTCCACCTGACGCACGGCCAGATCCGGGTCGGCTGGGACCGCGCCCGGCTCGCCGGACTCGTCGAGGTGCACGGCGGGCACGCCCGGCCCGGCTGGCGGCTGCGCGCCTGGGACCGCGACGACACCGCCGTACTGCGCGGCTGGGTCGCCCTCTTCGACGCCTGGTCGCTGGTCCACCCGGCCCCCGCCGACATCGCCCCCTCGGCCGTCGCCGAGGTCGTCGAGGCCATGCCCCAGCTGCTCTCCCTGCTGCAGTTGTCGGCCGGGCCCGTGACCGTCCCCGACCTCCTCGACCTGCTCGGCCAGCGGGTCACCGAACTGCGCGACGAGCGGTGCGAGATCCCCTACGACGCGGCCCCGCTGCCCGCGCTCGACGCGCCCCCCGTCCCGCTCGCCCGGCTGCTGCGCTGGGCCCTCGGCGGGCTCGCCGCCGTGGACGCCGTCACCCTCGGCCCCGCCCAGGCCGCCCTGACCCCGCTGGGCAGCTGGGCCGTCTGGGTCAAGCTGGAGCAGATCTGCGTCGCCGCGCAGAGCACCGCCGGGAACATCGAGCAGTCGGCCGCCGCCATGCTGCACGGCTGCGCCCGGCTCACCCCGGGCCCGGCCCGCGCCGAGTACCGGGCCTGGCTCGCCGCCCGGCCCGTCGGCCACGCGGTCAGCGAGCTGCTGCACGCCGCCCGGGGCGAGGACGCCCTGCTGCGCGGCCTGGCCTTCGAGGCCCTGCGCGTGGTCGGCGCCCCCGCCGAGCCCGAGGTGCGCGCCGCGGTGCGCGAGCCCGCACTGCGCCCGTACGCCCTGCTCTGGCTCGCCGAGCACGACGGGGTCGATCCCGACGAGGCCCAGGAGGTGCTCACCGCCGAGGAGCAGACCTGGCTCTGGGTGGACACCGCGGCCGCCATCGCCGACCACGGCGAGGCCGAGCTGCTGGCCCGTCACCTGGACTCGGCCGTGCGGACCACCGTCCCCCGGCTGCTGGACGAGGTCCGGGCGGTCGGCCACCCGCGCACCGTGCAGGTCCTGGTCGCACTGGCCGCGGCCCACCCCGACCCGGCCCTGGCCAAGGCCGTGCGCCGGGCCGCCTTCCAGGTGCACACCGGTGGCGTCTAGGGCGGTCCGCATGCGCGGAGACCGCCCGCCAGGACAGGGCCTCGGGCGGTACGGGAGCCCGTACGGACACCCGTGCGGGCTCCCGTCCCGCCGGACCGGATCGGACCGGGCTCGCGTCCTACACCTGCGGCGCGTACGTCCCGAAGCTCCAGATGTTGCCCTCGGCGTCCCGGGCCATGTAGTCCCGGGAGCCGTAGTCCTGGTCGGTGGGCTCCATCAGGATCTCCGCGCCGTGTTCCACGGCCCGCCGGTGATGGGCGTCCACGTCCTCCACGACGACGTACACCCCCGACGGGCCCGCGTCGCCCATGGCCTTGTCGAAGGCCCCGCCCTTGCCCTTGCTGCCCAGCATCACCATGCCGTTGCCGTAGGACAGCTCCGCATGCGCCACGGAGCCGTCCTCACCCTCGTAGACGGCGACCTGGCTGAAGCCGAAGGCCTCGGTCAGCAGCTTGATGGCCGCCTTCGCATCGCGGTAGACCAGCGTGGGACAGATGGACGGAACGCCTGCCATGACGATCACTCCCTCTCGTGACGGTGACCCACGTCACAGCATGGCAGGCGTCACCGACAGTCAGCGGAAGGTGTTGCACTGGGCCATGTCGCCGGTGCGGTAGCCCTGGTAGAACCACTGCTGGCGCTGCTCGGCCGACCCGTGCGTCCAGGACTCCGGGGTCACCCGGCCCTGGAACTTCTCCTGGATCCGGTCGTCACCGACCGCGGCCGCAGCGTCCAGCCCGTCCCTGATGTCCTGGTCGGTCAGGCTGGTGATCAGCGGCCTGCCCGTGGACTCGTCCGGGGTCCTCGTCGCGTTGTGCGCCCACACCCCGGCGTAGCAGTCGGCCTGGAGCTCGACCTTGACCGCGTTGCTGTTCGCGCCCTGCTGTCCGTCCTGGGCCCGCTGGAGCGTCCCCGTCAGGTTCTGGATGTGGTGCCCGTACTCGTGGGCGACGACGTACGCCTGGGCGAAGGGGCCGCCGCTCGCGCCGAACTGCGTCCGCAGGTCCTCGAAGAAGCCCAGGTCCAGATAGACCTGCCGGTCGGCGGGGCAGTAGAAGGGGCCCACCGCCGCGGTGGCCGCGCCGCAGGCAGTGTTCACCCGGCCGGTGAAGAAGACCGTCGACGCCGGGGAGTACTTGCCCGCGCGCCGGGTGAACTCCTGGTTCCAGAAGTCCTGGGTGCTGTTGACCACCGCGACGAGCCGGCAGTCTTCCCGGGTGTTCGCGTCCTGCCCGGTCCGGCACGACTGCTGCACCTGGTTGACGGAGGAGGAGGACGGGGCCGGCTCCTGGTCCCCGGAGGACAGGCCCAGCTGCTCCGGCCCCACACCGAAGAGCAGCCCCATGACCAGCGCGATGAAGCCGATGATGCCGCCGCCGATCGTGGCCCTCCCGCCCGGGATCCGACTCCCGCGCACGTCCTTGACCTCGGACGTGTCCAGATTGGCGTTGTCGTCGAACTGCATCCCGCACCGCCCTCCGTTCGTGAGGCCAGGGAGGCCACCGTCCCTGCGGTGAGTATCAACCCATTCATCCCGGTACGCCCCCTGACCTGCGGGTGCGGCCGCTGGGCCGAACGGGGGACGCGGGGGAGGGGGTCCCGGCCCCCGGGCGGCCCGGGAAGTAGTTGCGCACCCCCGGTAGAATGTCTGTCATGGCAAATCTCCTCGCGGATTAGCGGCGTCGAAGCTCGCGTCCTGCCCCCCTTCCGCCGTACCCACCGCCCTGGAGTATTTCCGTGATCACCGCCACCGGCGTCGAGCTGCGCGCCGGCGCCCGCGTCCTCATCGAGTCCGCCTCCTTCCGCGTCGCCAAGGGCGACCGCATCGGCCTGGTCGGCCGCAACGGAGCCGGCAAGACCACCCTCACCAAGTGCCTCGCCGGCGAGGGCCAGCCCGCCGCAGGCTCCATCGCCCGCTCGGGCGAGGTCGGCTACCTCCCGCAGGACCCGCGCACCGGCGACCTCGACGTCCTGGCCCGCGACCGGATCCTGTCCGCCCGCGGCCTGGACGTCCTGCTCAAGAAGATGCGGATGAACGAGGAGCGCATCTCCACCGGCTCCGGAGCCACCCGCGAGAAGGCGCTGCGCCAGTACGAGCGCCAGGAGACCGAGTTCCTGACCAAGGGCGGGTACGCCGCCGAGTCCGAGGCCGCCACCATCTCGGCCGCCCTCGGCCTGCCCGACCGGGTGCTCGGCCAGCCGCTGCACACCCTCTCCGGTGGTCAGCGCCGCCGCGTCGAGCTCGCCCGGATCCTCTTCTCGGACGCCGACACCCTGCTCCTCGACGAGCCCACCAACCACCTCGACGCCGACTCGATCGTCTGGCTGCGCGACTACCTGAAGAACTACCGCGGCGGCTTCATCGTGATCTCCCACGACGTCGACCTCGTCGAGACCGTCGTGAACAAGGTGTTCTACCTGGACGCCAACCGCGCCCAGATCGACGTCTACAACATGGGCTGGAAGCTCTACCAGCAGCAGCGCGAGGCCGACGAGAAGCGCCGCAAGCGCGAGCGCCAGAACGCGGAGAAGAAGGCCGCGGCCCTGAACTCGCAGGCCGACAAGATGCGCGCCAAGGCGACCAAGACCGTCGCCGCGCAGAACATGGCCAAGCGCGCCGACCGGCTGCTCGCCGGCCTGGACGCCGTCCGCGTCTCCGACAAGGTCGCCAAGCTGCGCTTCCCGGACCCGGCGCCCTGCGGCAAGACCCCGCTGACCGCCGAGGGCCTGTCGAAGTCCTACGGCTCGCTGGAGATCTTCACCGACGTCGACCTGGCCATCGACAAGGGCTCCCGCGTCGTCATCCTCGGCCTCAACGGCGCCGGCAAGACCACCCTGCTCCGGCTGCTCTCGGGTACCGAGAAGCCGGACACCGGCACGGTCGTCCCCGGCCACGGCCTCAAGCTCGGGTACTACGCCCAGGAGCACGAGACCCTGGACCCGGAGCGCACGGTCCTGGAGAACATGCGCTCCTCCGCGCCCGACCTGGACCTGGTCGCCGTACGCAAGACCCTCGGCTCCTTCCTGTTCTCCGGGGACGACGTGGACAAGCCCGCCGGGGTGCTCTCGGGCGGCGAGAAGACCCGGCTGGCCCTGGCCACGCTGGTCGTCTCCTCGGCGAACGTGCTGCTGCTCGACGAGCCCACGAACAACCTCGACCCGGCCAGCCGCGAGGAGATCCTGGGCGCGCTGCGCACGTACAAGGGCGCCGTCATCCTCGTCACGCACGACGAGGGCGCGGTGGAGGCCCTGGAGCCCGAGCGGATCATCCTGCTGCCGGACGGCGTGGAGGACCTCTGGGGCCCGGACTACCGGGACCTCGTCGCGCTCGCCTGACCCGTCACGGCGGAGTGATCCAGTTCCTTATGGATCATTCGGCTCAGACGTGATCCATCATCTGAGTGAGACGGTCTCGTACCGTTGCACGCTGTACGACGGCCCCGGCCGCGCCCGCGAGGGCGCGCGACCGGGGCTCGTCCGTATCCGGCGTCCGGCCCCTGACCTGGCGATTCACGGTGGAGGCGGAGAAGTGTGACGGAGGTCATGCAGCGGAAGAGAAGATTCCGTTCTGCTCTCGCGTCCACCGGTCGGGAAATGCGGTTGCACCGACCTTGCTGAATGGGTGGCCAGGAAGCGTGGGAGGGGTGATCATGAGAAGTCCAGAGCGCACTTCCCATGAGGAGGCACGGGTGGCCGAGACTCTGAAGAAGGGCAGCCGGGTAACCGGCGCCGCGCGCGACAAGCTCGCGGCAGACCTGAAGAAGAAGTACGACTCCGGTGCGAGTATCCGGGCGCTGGCCGAAGAGACCGGCCGGTCCTACGGATTCGTCCACCGGATGCTCAGTGAGTCCGGGGTTTCGCTGCGCGGCCGCGGTGGCGCGACGCGCGGCAAGAAGGCGGCTACGGCCTGACCCTGGTCCAACCGTTCCAATGGCTTCACCTGTCCCAACGGTTCCTTCGGTGACCCCCGGTCGGCTATGCGGTCGGCTGGGTGGTTACTGTGCAGTCACTTAGGCCGAGTCCGCGGCCGACTGCACACCGGAGGCATACAGATGGCTCTGCTCGACAAGGACGGCGTACGGCTCACCGTCGACGACACGCTCGCCACGGTGACACTGACCAATCCGGCCAAGCGAAACGCTCAATCCCCTGCGCTCTGGCGGGCTTTGGCGGAGGCCGGAAGGTTGTTGCCGGGCACCGTCCGGGTCGTCGTGCTGCGCGGCGAGGGCAAATCCTTCTCCGCGGGGCTGGACCGGCAGGCATTCACCCCCGAAGGTTTCGAGGGCGAGCCGTCCTTCCTCGACCTGGCACGCGGTTCGGACGAGCTGCTCGACTCCACCATCGCCGAATACCAGGAGGCATTCACCTGGTGGCGGCGCAATGACATCGTCTCCGTCGCCGCCGTGCAGGGGCACGCCATCGGGGCCGGTTTCCAGCTCGCGCTCGCCTGCGACCTGCGCGTGGTCGCGGACGACGTGCAGTTCGCCATGCGCGAGACCAGCCTGGGCCTGGTCCCCGACCTGACCGGCACCCAGCCCCTGACCTCCCTGGTCGGCTACGCCCGCGCCCTGGAGATCTGCGCCACGGGCCGCTTCGTGCACGCCGAGGAGGCGGAGCGCGTCGGCCTCGCCAACCTCGTGGTCCCGGTGGACGAGCTCGACGCCGCCGTCCAGGACCTCACCACCGCCCTGCTCGCCCCGGCGCGCGAGGCCGTCACCGAGACCAAGGCACTGCTGCGGGCTGCGCAGTCGCGCCCGTACGACGAGCAGCGCGCCGCCGAGCGCGCTGCCCAGGCCCGCCGCCTGCGCGACCTGGCGGGCCTCTCCGACTGACCTGCGGCTTCGCCTTCCTGGGGCTCCGCCCCGCACCCCGCGCCTCGAACGCCGGCGGGGCCGGATTTTGGCTGATGCCGTCCGCCCGGAGGGGCTGAAATTGCCCGCAGGGCAATTTCAGCCCCTCCGGCGTTCGAGGCGCGGGATGCGGGGCGGAGCCCGAAATCCTGAGTCGTGGGTTCCGGCCGACCGGCGTAGTCCCGGGGCGGCGGCGGCCTCGCGCGCTTACGGTGGTGCGGAGTGAGTCCGCACGCGCGAAGGGGAGCAGGCAATGACCGAATCCGCATCGGGCAGCCCCGGCAAGGCCCCCGCCGACCGGGGCCGTACGACCATCGCCGACGGGGTGGTCGAGAAGATCGCCGGGCTGGCCGCCCGAGAGGTCGTGGGCGTGCACGCCATGGGCAGCGGCAGCGCCCTCTCCCGTACCTTCGGAGCCGTCCGCGACCGGGTCCCGGGGTCCCAGCGGCCCTCGGTCAGCCGCGGGGTCAAGGCCGAGGTCGGCGAGGTCCAGACCGCCCTCGACCTGGAGATCGTCGTCGACTACGGCGTGTCGATCCGCGAGGTCGCCGGGGCGGTCCGTGAGAACGTCATCTCGGCCGTGGAGCGGATGACCGGCCTGGAGGTCGTCGAGGTCAACATCGCGGTCAGCGACGTGAAGCTGCCCGACGAGGAGGACGAGGAGCCGGAGTCCCGGCTCCAGTGACGGGAGGAGCCCGGATGAGCATGGCGGTCGTCGGCCTGTTGGCCGGCATGGCACTGGGGTTCGCCGGGTACTTCGGCGGCTTCGGGGCCTTCCTGCTGGTGGCGGCGCTCGGCGCCGTCGGCTTCGTCGTCGGCCGGCTGCTCGACGGGGACCTGGAGCTGGGCGATCTGCTGCGGCCCCGTGACCGGGGCGACCGCGGCGACCGCGGCGACCGGCGCCGGTGAGGCCCCGATGAGCACCCCGCGGGCCACACCGCCCAAGGTGCCCGCCGCCGACCGGGGGGCCACCCGCATCGCCGACCGGGTCGTCGCCAAGATCGCGGCCCAGGCCGCCCGGGAGGCGCTCACCACCGAGACGGGCGGGATCCCGCACGCCACCGTCACCGTGCACCACGACATCGCACGGGTACGGATCAGCCTGGAGCTCGCCTACCCCTCCGACCTCGCCGCCCAGTGCGCCGCCGTACGCCGCCAGGTCGCGCTGCGGATCGAGGAGTGCGCGGCCATGCAGGTGCCCGAGGTGGACATCGACATCGAGCACCTGCATTCCGGGCCCGCGCGGCCCGCCGCCGGCCGGGACCGGCGGCTGCGGTGACGGACCACGGCTCCCCGACGCCCCCGGCCCGGCCGGTGCACCGGTTCCGGTCCGCCCGGCGGATCCCGGCCGCGCTCACCGCCCTCCTCCTGCTGGCCGCGGCGGGGCTCTTCCTCTACGACCTGGCCGCCGTACGGGCCGACCGCCCCGGCATGGGCTGGCGCCGCGAACTCGCCCGGCAGCTGGACCGGCAGACCCCCGCCGACCTGCCGGTGCTGATCGGCGGCGGGCTCCTCGCCGCGGCCGGGGCGGTGCTCCTGCTGCTGGCCCTCGCCCCGGGGCTCCGCGGCATCCTGCCCATGCGGACCCCGGACGAGGGCACGGACCTGCGGGCCGGGCTCGGGCGCAAGGCCGCCGCGCAGGTGCTGCGGGACCGGGCCATGGAGGTGTCGGGGGTGCGGACGGTGCGGGTCACCGTGGGCCGGGCCCGCATCGCGGTGCGGGCCACTTCGCACTTCCGCGAGCTGGACGACGTACGGGCCGACCTGGACGCGGTGCTCGCGGTCGGCATCGAGGAACTGGGCCTCGCCCACCCGCCGCGGCCACGCGTACGGGTCAGCCGGGCCGCCGACGCGAAGGGATGACGCGGTGACGGGAACGCTCGGAGCGGTGAACCGGATCCTGCTGGCGCTGGCCGGACTGGTCCTGCTGGCGGCCGGGCTCTCGGTGCTCACGGCCTCGTGGCCGCTCGGCGGCCGGCACGAGCCGCTGCTGACGGCACAGGCCCGGACCCGGTACTGGCACGCCGACGGCTGGGCGTGGTGGGCCCTGTTCGCCGGGCTCGTCCTGTGCGTACTGCTGGCCCTGTGGTGGCTGCTGTCCCAGCTGAGGCGGCCGAGGCTGGCCGCGGTGATCGTGGACACCGGGGACGGCGCCTTCGCCCTGCTGCGCGGCCGGGCGCTGGAGGAGGCGGTGGCCGCGGAGGCCAGCGCCCTGGACGGGGTGGCCGGCTGCCGGGTCGCGCTGCGCGGGAAGCGGGGCGCGCCCGCGCTGCGGATCGCGCTGGAGCTGGAACCGTACGCCGTGCCGGCCGACGCCCTGGCCGGGCTGGCGGGCCCGGTGCTGACCCACGCCCGCAGCTCGGCGGGCCTCCCCGGACTGCCCACGGAGGCCCGCCTGCGGGTCACTTCCCACCGCGCGCAGCGGGTGACCTAGCGCCGTGGGCGCCGGATCAGAAGCCGTGGCGGAAGCCGCCGTCGACCGGGAGCATGACGCCCGTCAGGTACGAGGCGGCCGGCGAGAGCAAGAAGGCCGCCGTGCGGCCGAACTCCTCCGGCTTGCCGTAGCGCCGCAGCGGGATGCGGGACTCGTTCGCGGCACGGGCGGCGTCCGTGTCGCCGGACAGTGCGTCGAGCTCGCGGACGCGGTCGGTGTCGATGCGGGCCGGCAGCAGGCCCACGACCCGGATCCCGCGCGGGCCGAGGTCCACCGAGAGGGACTTCGCGAAGCCCGCCAGGCCCGGGCGCAGGCCGTTGGAGACGGTCAGGCCCGGAATCGGCTCGTGGACCGAGCCCGAGAGGACGAAGCCGATGACCCCGCCCTCGCCCAGTTCGGCGGCGGCCGCACGGGCGAGCCGGACCGCGCCCAGGAAGACGGCCTCGAAGGCCGCTGTCCACTGCTCGTCGGTGTTGTCGGCCGCGGAGCCCGGCGGCGGGCCGCCGACACTGATGAGGATGCCGTCCAGGCGCCCGAACCGTTCGCGGGCCGTCGCGACGAGCTGCCCGGCCGCGGCCGGATCGGCGTTGTCGGCGGCCACTCCCACCGCGTGGGGGCCGAGGGCGGCGGCGGCTTCGGCCGCGCGCTTCCCGTCGCGGCCCGTCACGACGACCTTCGCGCCGTCGGCGGTCAGTTCACGGGCGGCGGCGAAGCCGAGGCCGCGCGTGGCCCCGGTGACGATGTAGACGCGGTCCTTCAGTCCAAGATCCATGCCGACACGTTACGCCGCCGTCGCGGGCTCGCGTCCGGCGGCTTCGGCCGCCGCCTCCTCGCGGTCGCGCTTCTCCCTGCGCACGAGGACGATCCAGCCCACCGGCACCGCGGACGCGAACAGCCACCACTGGACGGCGTAAGCCATGTGGGCGCCGATCGAGTCGTGGTCGGGCTCGGGGATCGGCTCGGGGCCGCCCTCCGACGGGGCCGGAGCGGTGAGTTCCAGGTAACCGCCGAGGACGGTCCGGCCCAGGGACTCCGTCTGCTGACCGCTGTTGATCAGCATCACCTGGCGGTCCGGCAGGCCCTTGCGGTCCTTGATGCCGCTGCCGCCGCTGGTCTCGTCGGCCTTCAGCCGCCCGGTGACCGTGACCTCGCCCGAGGGGGCGGCCGGCACCGGCGGGTACGCGCGGGGGTCGTCGCCGCCCGGCACCCAGCCGCGGTTGACGAGCAGCGCCCGGCCGTCGGCGAGTACGAGCGGGGTCACGACGTGGAAGCCGACCTTGTCGTCGCCCGAGGTCCGCATCCGCACGACCACCTCGTGCGCGGAGTCGTAGGTGCCGGTCGCGGTGACGGCGCGCCAGTAATCGGCGCGCGGGACCCGGTGGCCGGGGGAGGTGACCTCGGTGACGGGGACGGGCTTCGCCCGCAGGTTCGTGTCGATCAGCTCGTTCTGCGCGACCCGGTGCTCGTGGCGGTGGAACTGCCAGAACCCGAGCTTGATCATCGCGGGGATGAGGGCGAGGGCGACGAGGGTGAGGCACACCCACTGCCGGGTCAGCACAAAGCGGTACACGCCCACGACGGTACCCCCAGCGGAGTCGACCCCGGCGGCCGGGTGGCCGTCCGGGGTCGTGGTGGGTACGGGGCGCCCGCGCGGGACGCCGTGCGCCGGGGGAGGACCGGCCGCGGTCAGACGTGGTCCTTGATGCCCACCTTCCCCTCCGCCCGGGCGCAGTGCGCCCCGCAGAACCACTGCCCCTCGACTTCGACGCCCTGTCCGATGATCTGGACCCGGCAGTGCTCGCAGATGGGCGCCATGCGGTGGATGGCGCAGGAGAAGCAGTCGAAGACGTGCACGGCGCCCTGCGCGTGCACCTCGAAGGACATGCCGTAATCGTTTCCGCAGACCTCACAACGTGCCATGCGCCGCATGCTGCGCACCGCGGCGGACCGGAACAAGATCCAGCGGGGTGAGTCGCCGCGCCTGCACCCGGGCGGCGCAACGCGCACCCCGGCCTAGGGGGTGTCCGGTGGATCAGGGCCGGGCCCGGGTCGGCTGGCACCGCGGCTTGCCGCGTTGTCGTCGGTCGCCGACGCTCCGCGTCGACTCC
>NZ_JBEZMA010000011.1:0-162417 GCF_040652415.1 Streptomyces sp. NPDC048255 | reverse complement strand
GACCAACCCCGCCACCCAGATCAAGTGGGGCCTGGACTACATGAACGAGCGCTACGGCAGCCCCGTCGGCGCCTGGAACTTCTGGCAGAACAACCACTGGTACTAAACCACCAGCGGCAGCAGACGCCTCAGCGGGCGCTCAGCCCCCACACGCATGGGGCGCAGCAGCCCCGCACGCATGCGAAGGCCCCGGTGGCCGGCCTCCCCAGGTCCGGCCCCCGGGGCCTTCGGCTTCCCATCCCACTGGGCTCGGTGCGCGCCGCCCGTAGGGGGTGTCCTGCCTGACCGGCGGGACGCCCCCCACGGGCTCACAGGCGCTGGATGATCGTCCCGGTCGCCAGCGCGCCGCCCGCGCACATGGTGACCAGGGCGAATTCCTTGTCGCGGCGCTCCAGCTCGTGGAGCGCGGTGGTGATCAGCCGGGCGCCGGTGGCGCCGACGGGGTGGCCGAGTGCGATGCCGCCGCCGTTGACGTTGACCTTCTCCAGGTCCTGGTCGAAGACCTGGGCCCAGCTGAGGACGACGGAGGCGAAGGCCTCGTTGATCTCGACGAGGTCGATGTCCTTGAGCGACATCCCGGCCTTGCCGAGCACGGCCCGCGTCGCGTCGATCGGCCCGTCCAGGTGGTAGTGGGGGTCGGCGCCGACCAGGGTCTGGGCGACGATCCGGGCGCGCGGCCTGAGCTTGAGGGCGCGCGCCATCTTGCGTGAGGCCCACATCACGGCGGCGGCCCCGTCGGAGATCTGCGAGGAGTTCCCGGCGGTGTGCACGGCCGTCGGCATGACCGGCTTGAGCCGGGCCAGCGCCTCCATGCTCGTGTCCCGCAGGCCCTCGTCCCGGTCGACCAGCCGCCACATGCCCTGCCCGGCGGCCTGCTCCTCCTCCGTCGTCGGCACCTGCACGGCGAAGGTCTCGCGCTTGAACCGTTCCTCGGCCCACGCGGCGGCGGCCCGTTCCTGGGAGAGCAGGCCGAGCCGGTCCACGTCCTCGCGGGACAGGCCGCGGTGGCGGGCGATCCGTTCGGCGGCCTCGAACTGGTTCGGGAGGTCCACGTTCCACTCGTCCGGGAAGGGCTTGCCCGGGCCGTGCTTGGATCCGGAGCCCAGCGGCACCCGGCTCATGGCCTCGACGCCGCAGGCGATGCCGATGTCCATGACCCCGCCGGAGATCATGTTGGCGACCATGTGGTTGGCCTGCTGCGAGCTGCCGCACTGGCAGTCCACGGTCGTCGCGGCGGTCTCGTACGGGAGCCCCATGGCCAGCCAGGCGTTGCGGGCGGGGTTCATCGACTGCTCGCCGGCGTGGGTGACGGTGCCGCCCACGATCTGCTCCACGCAGTCGGGCTGGATTCCGGTCCGGGCGAGGAGCTCGCGGTAGGTCTCGCCGAGCAGGTAGGCGGGATGGAGGTTGGCGAGCGCGCCCCCGCGCTTGCCGATGGGGGTGCGTACGGCTTCGACGATGACGGGTTCCGCGGCCATGAGCTCGTCCTCTCCTGCACAGCGCCAGCGCGGCGGGCCGTCCCGGCGCCCCGCCCTGAACTAGTACGCGTTCTAGTTCTCCCCGCAGTCTTATGACCCGGAGCCCCGTCACGCAAGGGTCTTGCACGCGGCCTGCACGGATTCCACACGCAACAGTTGACGCCCCGACCCTTGTCACTTCTAGAACTCGTTACTACCTTCAAGCCAACTTCTGATGCTCCGTCAGACTTTGGAGTTGCCCCGATGCCCTGTCCCGCGCTGCCCGAAGGCTTCGACGCCACCGACCCCGACCTGCTCCAAAGCCGGGTCCCGCTCCCGGAGTTCGCCGAGCTGCGGCAGACCGTGCCGGTGTGGTGGTGCCCGCAGCGGCGGGGCGTCACCGGCTTCGACGACGAGGGCTACTGGGTCGTGACCCGGCACGCGGACGTCAAGTACGTCTCCACGCACCCGGAGCTCTTCTCCTCCACCACCAACACCGCGATCATCCGCTTCAACGAGCACATCCAGCGTGAGCAGATAGATGCCCAGCGACTGATCATGCTGAACATGGATCCGCCGGAGCACACGCGCGTCCGCCAGATCGTGCAGCGCGGCTTCACCCCGCGGGCCATCCGCGGGCTGGAACAGGCCCTGCGGGACCGGGCGCGGAAGATCGTCGAGGAGGCGGTGGCGGCCTCGGCCGACGGCAGCTTCGACTTCGTCACGCAGGTGGCGTGCGAACTCCCGCTCCAGGCCATCGCCGAGCTGATCGGCGTACCGCAGGAGGACCGGTCGCGGATCTTCGAGTGGTCGAACAAGATGATCGCCTACGACGACCCGGAGTACGCGATCACCGAAGAGGTCGGCTCCGAGGCGGCGATGGAGCTCATCGGCTACGCGATGAACCTGTCCGCCGCGCGCAAGGAGTGCCCGGCCAAGGACATCGTGACGCAGCTGGTGGCGGCCGAGGGCGAGGGCAACCTCGGCTCCGACGAGTTCGGCTTCTTCGTGCTGCTGCTGGCCGTCGCGGGCAACGAGACGACCCGCAACGCGATCAGCCACGGCATGCACGCCTTCCTCACCCACCCCGAGCAGTGGGAGCTGTACAAGCGCACCCGGCCCTCCACCGCGGCCGAGGAGATCGTGCGCTGGGCCACCCCGGTCGTGTCCTTCCAGCGCACCGCCACCCAGGACACGGAACTGGGCGGCCAGAAGATCAAGGCGGGCGACCGCGTGGGGCTCTTCTACTCCTCCGCCAACCACGACCCCGAGGTCTTCGAGAACCCGGGCGCCTTCGACATCACCCGCGACCCGAACCCGCACCTGGGCTTCGGCGGCGGCGGCCCGCACTTCTGCCTCGGCAAATCCCTGGCGATCATGGAGATCGACCTGATCTTCAACGCCCTCGCCGACGCCCTGCCCGATCTGCGCCTGACCGGCGAGGACCCGCGGCGCCTGCGCGCGGCCTGGCTCAACGGCATCAAGGAACTCCGGGTCAGCCACCCCTGACCCGAGACCCGAGCACGGCAGGGGCCACCCCTCCCACGCCCCGGCCCCTGCCGCCCGCCGGTCACCGGCCGCCGCCGACCACGTTGCCGCCACGACCTCGCCGTCGGCGGAGTGCACGACCTCGGCCACGGTCCGGGCGGCGGCGTGACCCCTCCCGCCCGAGTGGCGGGAGCGCCGCCCGTGCCCGATCCTGACAGGACGCGGCGATCCACCGCAGGGGCGCCGGGGCCCGTTGGCCCCGGCGCCCCTGCGGCCTGTGCGCGGCTGCCGCTACACGCCGCCCGCGATCATGCCCCAGCCCTGGGCCATCCCGGCGAGCGGACCGACCGCGGCGAACTGGCCCCCGCTCAGCGTCGCGGTCCGGGCGGTCCCGCCGGCCTTGTAGAAGATCACGCTGTCCGCGGTCCGGGACACCGTTTCGAACCGTGCGGAGCTGCCGCCGTCGCGGAGAGCACTGACCTTGCCGTCGGTCGCCGTGCCCACTTTGGAGACGAACTCGGTTTTTGTCTCCGAGAAGGCGGCCATGACGGAGTCCTTGGTCGCGATCAGGTCCCCGTTCATTGCCACCAGGTCTGACAGGTACGCGTCTTCGTCCCTTGATCCGACCTGCGTGTAGACGCCGTTCTGGAGCGTCCCGTACGTCAGGGAGAACCGGAAGTCCCCTGCCGTCTCTTCCGTGCTTTCCACGATGACCATCGTGTCGCAGGAGCTGCCCACGAGCCACCAGTCTTCACCGATGTCGCCGTAATCTCGCACCTGCTGGTACACGCCGTTCTTCAAGCTGCCCATCACCACACCGTCACCCGACAGCTCCCCCAAGACCACGGAGTCACCCGACGCCGTCACAGAGTGCCACCCGTCCAAGGCGTCGTCGTCGAAGGCCTTCACGCGGGTGTACTTGCCCTCCGTGAACGTGCCGCTCTCGCCCTTTCCGCTGAACGCGTCCCACAGCAGCAGCGAGTCACGGCTCACGGCGGCGCTCGTGTAGCCGTCCGGGAGGGTGAGCGCCGCCTTCTGCTGCCAGCGCCCGGCCTCGAGGGTGCCGGTCACAGCCGCGCCGGTCAGTTCTCTGTAGAACAGGATCGAGCTGTTCGGGGCTGTCCGCGCGCAGAACTCCGAAGCGGCGGTCGCGGGCGTACCCGGGCCGACCGACAGAACGGCCGTCACGGCGGTGACAAGTGCGGCCACCAGGGATTTCCTCATGGTTCTCCCCTTTTCCTCGCACTCGGACCCGTGCGGCATCGGGGTGCAGCGGATTCCCCCTCACCGTCCGCCGGGGCGGCGGACCGGTGCTTCCCCCGAACGGTCGGACGCCCCCCTGATCATCGTGCGCGGGATCCGGCGCCCTCGCATCTCGGCTCCGGCCGCCGGCCCGGGTACGGCAACGCCGCCGGGACCCCGTCTGCGGGGCCCGGCGGCGTTGCGGTGCGTACGGACGAGGCTCGGGTGGCGCTACGCCGGCCCGGAGCGGGCGGGCGTTCGCACCCGGTCCCCGGCCTCCGACTCGCCCACGGCCTCGGCTTTGGCCGGGTCCGACGGCGTCCGCTGGCCCGGAAGGCTCACCTGCAGGCCACGGGGCCCGGACAGCGCGTACACGAGCCCGAAGCCCGCCGTCACGACGACCGCCCCGCCGACCGCGTCCAGCACCCAGTGGTTGGCGGTGGCGACGATCGCGCAGACCGTGATCAGCGGGTGCAGCGCCCCGAGGAGCTTCTGCCAGCCCTTCGGCGCGAGGACGACGATCACGATGCCGCACCACAGCGACCAGCCGAAGTGCAGCGAGGGCATCGCCGCGTACTGGTTGGAGATCGCGGTCATGGCCCCGTACGACGGGTTGGCCAGGTCCTGCGGCCCGTGGACGGTGTCGACGAAGCCGAGGCCCGGCATCAGGCGCGGCGGTGCGAGCGGGTAGAGCCAGAAGCCTATGAGGGCGAGGACGGTGGCCAGGCCGAGGGAGGCGCGGGCCCAGCGGTAGTCCCCGGGGCGGCGCCAGTACAGGACGGCCAGGATCGTCAGCGGAACGACGAAGTGGAAGGAGGTGTAGTAGAAGTTGAAGAAGGCCTCCAGCCAGGGCGTGTTCACCACGGCATGGTTCACGGCGTGCTCGATGTCGAGGCCCAGCGCCCGCTCGATGCCCAGGATCTGGCTGCCGTTGCCCTCGGCGAGGCTGCGGCTGGTGGGCGCGGCGGCCCGGATGTGCGAGTAGAGCGAGTACCCGACCCGTATCAGCAGCAGTTCCAGCAGCAGGTTGGGCCGCGACAGCACGCGCCGCCAGAACGGCAGCAGCGGCACCCGCGCCCAGCGGGCCTCGGCCGGGCGCCCGTACGCGGTCGGCACGGGCTCGCGCCAGTACGGCGACGAGCGCGGCAGGAACGGCACGGCGCAGGCCGCCGCCAGCGCGGCGAGCAGCAGCACGTTGTCGCGTACGGGGGCCAGCGCGGCCAGGTTCGGCAGCAGCACCGCACTCGGCAGGGTCATGGCCAGGACCACGGCCACCGGCCACACGGGCCGGTCCGCGGCCCGCTTGCCGACCTTGCCCGCGACGGCGAGCAGGACCCACAGCAGCTGGTGGCGCCAGCCCGCCGGGGAGACGGCGACGGCCACGCAGCCGGTGACGGCGACGGCCAGCAGCAGCTGGCCGTCGCGGGCGTAGCGGACGGCGCGGCGCAGGCCGATCCAGGCGATGGCGGCCGCGAGGGCGACGTAGAGCAGTATCTCGACGGGTCCGGTCAGGCCGAGGCGCAGCAGCGCCCCGTGCACGGACTGGTTGGCGAGGCTGTCGGGCGCGCCGCCGAGGCCCGCTCCGGCCAGGTGCTCGGCCCAGTACGTCCAGGAGTCGCGCGGCATGGCCGCCCAGGACAGGGCGGTGGCCCCGGCGAAGGTCGCGGCGGCGGCCCCGGCGGCGGGCCGGCGCCCGGACAGCCACAGCAGGGGGGCGAAGAGCAGCAGGGCGGGCTGGAGGGCCGCGGCGAGGCCGATGAGGAAGCCCGCGGGGCGGTCGCCGGGCACCCGGAAGACGGCCAGGAGCACCAGCAGCACCGGCAGCACGGCGGTCTGTCCCGGCGAGGCGGCCTCGCGCACGGGCAGCGAGACCATCATCAGGGCGACCAGCACGGGCGCGGCCAGCAGCGCGGTGCGCCGTGGGACCGGGTCGGGCAGGGCCCGCGCGGCGACCAGCCCGATGGCGGCGACGAACAGCAGGGTCACGCAGGTCCAGGCCACCTCCAGGGAGGGGGCCGCGAAGCCGGTCAGCGGCTTGAGGACGAGCCCTGCGAAGGGGGTCCCGGTGAACTGCCCGGCGTCGTACAGCGACCCGGGCAGACTGCCTGGGAGGTGGAACCCGCTGAGCCACTCACCGGGAGGCACGCGCAGCACGGCGGCGGCCTGTCTGACGGCCAGGGCCCCCGCCAGCGCCCACAGGAGCAGGCGCGCCGCCCCCAGCCTGCCACTATCGCCTATGACCCCGGCATGTCCGTTCGCACCACTGTGCTCCGCCGCGTTAGCCACGCCTCGCCGGCCTCCCGCCGTGTTGACCGCAACCCTGACTTCGCCTGGCTGCCGCGTTTCATGCACCACTTGATTACCTGGGACGAGGTTATCTCCCGCGGGATACCTAGGATGGCGTGCATGAGCATCGTGAAGATCAACGCGCTGACCGTCCCCGCCGAGCAGCGGGAGGTGCTGGAGCAGCGCTTCGCCTCGCGGGCGGGTGCCGTGGAGGGTTCGGACGGGTTCGAGTGGTTCGAGCTGCTGCGGCCCGTGGAGGGCACCGACCAGTACCTCGTCTACACGCGGTGGCGTTCCGAGGAGGACTTCCAGGCGTGGATGGAGGGCCCGATGAAGGCGGCGCACCAAGGCGGCGGCGGTGGTGCGGGCGGCGGCGAGCGCCCCAAGCCCGCGACCTCGGCTTCGTCGGTGTGGTCGTTCGAGGTCGTGCAGCAGGCGGCGCCGAAGCAGGCCTGACCGGCGGATCGGTACACCGGGGCCCGGGTCGGCGACCCGGGCCCCTTGGCGTGTTGTGGGGGCTCAGCTCCAGAAGGTCACTCCGGGAGTCAGCGCCAGGAGTCAGCGCCAGAAGGCGTCGCTCTCGTCGATGTCCTCGGTGCACTCGTCGATATCGGTGATCTTGTGGCCGATGATGGTGAAGAAGAGGCCTCCGCGGATCTCGATGCCCCGGTCGCCGCGGTCGGCCCGTACGGTGTGGAAGCTCATGACGTGGCCGCGGCCGTCGGCGAGGACCGCGTGGGGCTCGACCTGGAAGGTGCCGTGGGTCTCCTCCCCGAGCCTTCGGTAGAGGTCGAGGACGGCCTCGCGCCCCTTGTGGTGCCCCGACAGCGGGTTGCTGCCGGGCACGTGGTGGATGACGTCGGCCGTCATCAGCGTGCTCAGCGTCTCCATGTCTCCTTTGCCGAAGGCCTCGTAGCCGCGGCGGATCAGGGCACAGTCCGGATGCTCCGACATGTCGGTTCACACTCTCCCTGTGGGCGGTTTGTCCTTTTCCTATCATCGGCCCGCCCCTGTGGATATTCCACGCCACCGATCCGGCACGGACTCCACAATGACGTCATGGACAGCAAAGCGATCATCACCGCAGCCTCTGGAACCACGACGACCCGAACGACGCCCGGCACGGCGACCGGCATGAAGACCGGTACGGCGACCTGCACGAAGACCGGTACGGACACCGGCACGGCGACCGCCACCACGCCGGCGTCGTGGACGGTGACCCCGGAGTCCTTCGACACCGCGGACGCCACCGCCCTGCGTCGTGCTTACTTCGCCGACATCGCCGGCCGGTTCTGGAAGCGGCCGGTCACCGAGGCCGAGATCGACCAGGGGCTCCAGGACTTCCCGGACGACGGCCTGGTGCCGCCGGCCGGACTGTTCGTCGTCGGGCGCCTCGACGGCGCGGCTCTGGCCTGCGGCGGGATACGCCTGCTCGACCCGGCCACCGCCGAGCTCACCAGGGTGTACGTCGACCAGCGCGCCCGCGGCACCGGCGGCGGGGCGGCGCTGCTCGAGGTCCTGGAGGAGGCGGGCCGGTCGATGGGCGCCGAGCGGGTCAGGCTGGACACCCGGTCCGACCTCGTGGAGGCCCGCGCGTTGTACGCGCGCCACGGGTACGCGGAGATACCCGCCTACAACTCCGGCCCGTACGCACAGCACTGGTTCGAGAAGCGCCTCGTCTGACGGGCGTGCGCGGTCGGTGCAGGGCGGGGTCGATGCCGGGCGCGGTCGATGCCGGGCGCGGTCAGTGCAGGGCGTGGTCGCGCCGCGGCGGGGCGTCGTAGGGCTCCTCGTCGTCGGATCCGCACAGCTCCTCGTTGATCTCGGCGACCAGTTCGACCAGGTCGGTGGGGCGCTCGGGGCCCCACCAGTCGCCGAGCAGCTCGGCGAGGGACTCCTGCCGGGCCGCGGCGAGCTTGCCGGCGGCCTCGCGTCCCTTGTCGGTCAGCACCAGCGCCAGTCCCTCGCGGCGGGCCAGCCCGCGCTCCTCGGTCTGCCGGGCGGCGTCCGTGATGGCCTTCAGCGGCACGATGGTGCGTTCGGCGAGCATCGCGGGCTCGGTGGAGCCGTACTTGTTGATCCGCAGCAGCAGCCAGCTGGCGGCGGGCAGCAGGTCGTAGCCGGCCTTCGCGGTGATCTTCTCGTAGACGTGGCGGCGGCCTTCGCGGGTGCCGAGGACCGACAGCGCGCGGGCGACCTCGTCGCGCGAGGAGCGCTCGACGGGGTTGGAGGCGAGGGTCTCGGTCACATCGGGTGCGGTGACCGAGCCGCGGAGCTTGTCCTCCTTGAGGAACCAGGCGATCACGAAGGCGATGAGGACGATGGGCACCGCGTAGAGGAAGACGTCGGTGATGGAGCCGGCGTAGGCGTCGAGGACGCGGGGGCGCACCTCGGCGAGGAGTGCGCCGACGGCCCGGGGGTCGGCCTCCAGCCGCGCGACGTCCACCCCGGGCGGCAGCGGGACACCGGCGAGGGCGGCCCTCAGTTTGTCGTCGAGCCGGTTGGTGAAGATCGTGCCGAAGATGGCGACGCCGAAGGAGGCGCCGATGGAGCGGAAGAAGGTGGCACCGGAGGTGGCGACGCCGAGGTCGGCGTAGCTGACCGCGTTCTGCACCACCAGCACGAGGACCTGCATGACCAGGCCGAGTCCGGCGCCGAAGACGAAGAAGTAGGCGCTCATCTCCCAGGTGGAGCTGGTGCGGTGCAGCTGGTGCAGGAGGAGCAGCCCGAGGGCGGTGACGGCGGTGCCCACGATGGGGAAGACCTTCCACCGGCCGGTGCGGCTGACGATCTGCCCGGAGGCGGTGGAGGAGATCAGCATGCCGACCACCATCGGCAGCATGTGGACGCCGGACATGGTCGGTGAGACGCCCTGGACGACCTGGAGGAAGGTCGGCAGGTAGACCATCGCGCCGAACATGGCGAAACCGACGACGAAGCTGATCACCGAGCAGAGGGTGAAGGTGCGGATCCGGAACAGCTTCAGCGGCAGGACGGGTTCGGCGGCCTTCCGCTCCACGAGGACGAAGGCGACGAGCAGTACGGCGCCGAGGACGGCGAGGCCGATGATCTGGGCCGAGCCCCAGGCCCAGGTGTTGCCGCCGAGGGAGGCGACGAGCACGAGGCAGGTGGCGACGGAGGCGATGAGGAGGGTGCCGAGGTAGTCGATGGTGTGCTTCGAGGAGCGCGCCGGGATGTGCAGTGCGGCGGCGATGACGGCGAGCGCGACGAGCCCGATGGGGAGGTTGATGTAGAAGACCCAGCGCCAGGACAGGTGGTCGACGAACAGTCCGCCCAGCAGGGGGCCGAGCACGCTGGTGGCTCCGAAGACGGCGCCGAAGAGGCCCTGGTACTTGCCGCGTTCGCGGGGCGGGACGATGTCGCCGACGATCGCCATCGACAGCACGATCAGCCCGCCGCCGCCCAGGCCCTGGAGGGCGCGGAATCCGATCAGCTGGGGCATGTCCTGCGCGAGGCCGCAGAGGGCCGAGCCGATGAGGAAGAGGACGATGGCGTACTGGAAGAGCTTCTTGCGTCCGTACTGGTCGCCGAGCTTGCCCCACAGGGGGGTGGCCGCGGTGGAGGCGAGCATGTAGGCGGTGACGACCCAGGAGAGGTGGGCCATGCCGCCGAGCTCGCTGACGATGGTCGGCAGGGCGGTGGAGACGATGGTCTGGTCGAGTGCGGCGATCAGCAGACCGAGCAGCAGGGCGCCGATGGAGACGATCACTTCGCGGGAGGTGTGCTCGGCAGGTCCGGACCGGTGCGGACCGGAACCGGGGTCCACAGCCTCCGTGGTCACATCCTGAGCCATCGACTCCTCCTCAGGCAGGATCAACATCTCCATCCTGAGCGGTGTGTCCGGTTATGGCCTCTCGGAGGGTTGGGAGGGCCCCGGCGGGTCTGCATAATCGCAGGCAGTTGCCAGGGGAGGGATTCCAGTGAACCGTGAGCACTGTCCAGATTGCGGCGCCGTCGCTGCCGCCTGCGGGTGTGCGCCGGGTGCGGGTTTCAACCCCTTGCGCATCCGCCCGTACGTGAGCCTGCCCGACCCGGTCGAGCCTGAGGACCCGGCGCCGGCACCGGCGCCACTGCCGCCGATGCTGGGCGTGGTGGCCCCGGATCCGGGCCAGGGCCACACCCCGGCGTACGGGATACCCGTACCGCCGGTGCAGCAGCCGTGGCCGGACGGCCCGGCGTACGCGCCGCACCCGGCCGACACGGCCCGCCTCGGGCAGGTCCCGGAAGCGGCCACGGAACCCGGCGGCACGGCCGACGCAGGAGGTAGAGGCAGAAGGGGCGGGGGCGGGGGCCCCAGGAAGCGGACCAACCGTGCTGCGCAGAGCGTGCTGCCCCTGATGATCACCGCGGCCGCGATGATCGGGCTCGGGGGGACGGCCTTGGCGCTGTGGGTGCTGCCGGGTTCGTCGGGCAGCGAGGTCACCTTGCTGGACGCGAGGCCGTCGGCCGCGCCCGCGGCGAGCGCGGCTCCGGCCGGGCCCTCGGGATCCCCGTCCGCGGCGACGGGCAGCGCGTCGCCCTCGGCCTCGGCCTCCCCGAGCGCCTCCGCTTCGGCGTCGCCCTCGCCCTCCGCCTCGCCGTCCGCCTCGCCGAGCGCTTCCCGCTCCTCTGCCCCGCCGTCGTCGAGTCCGTCGCCGAGTGCGAGCCGCTCCGCCAGTTCCGCGCCGCCGAAGCCCGTACCGCAGGGTCCGACCCTGCGGTACGGGGACTCGGGCGCGGAGGTGGAGAAGCTCCAGCGGCTGCTGGCGGCTCAGGGGCTGTACCAGGGCAGGTTCCACGGCAAGTTCGACTGGCGGGTGGAGAACGCGGTGTCGACCTTCCAGTACGACAACGAGATCGACGACGAGTGGGGCGTCTACGGTCCCCCGACCCGCCAGGCGCTGGAGGGATAGGGCTCACACTCCCGCGAGTGGCGCGAACCGCCCCACATTTTGTATTCTGTGGGAACAAAGTGGTTCCGTCCTCAATCCCTGACCGGTGGACGGAACCACTTGTTCTCTTTTCCCGCCCCGTCTGGAGCCCCGCACATGTCGGCCAGCACCACCACCGCACCCGTCGTCCTGACCGCCAAGGCCCTGCTCCTGGACATGGACGGCACCATCGTCAATTCCGACGCGGTGGTCGAACGCTGCTGGCGCGAGTGGGCCGTCTCCCACGGGCTGGACCCGCAGGAGGCGCTCAAGGTGGTCCACGGCCGCCAGGGCTACGCCACCATGGCCGTCCTCCTGCCGGACCGCCCGATGGAGGTCAACCACGCGGAGAACGCGGTGATGCTCGCCCGCGAGACCGCCGACACCGACGGGGTGGTGCCCGTCGGCGGCGCCCCCGAGTTCATGGCCTCGCTCGACGGCCTCCTGCACGCCCTGGTCACCTCCGCCGACGCCGCCCTCGCCGGGGTCCGGATGGCCGCCGCCGGCCTGCCGATGCCCGAGGTGCGGGTCACGGCCGAGTCCGTCCGGGCCAGCAAGCCCCACCCCGAGGGTTTCCTCAAGGGCGCCGCCGCGCTGGGCGTGGACCCGGCCGACTGCATCGTCTTCGAGGACTCCGCCGCGGGCATCGCCGCCGGCCAGGCCGCGGGCATGCGCGTGATCGGCGTCGGCCCGCGCGCCGCCGCCCACGCCCCGACGGCCCACGTCCCGGACCTGACGGCCCTGCGCGTCACCGCCACCCCCGACGGCTCCGTCCGGATCACCCTGCACCCGCAGCCCTGACGGGCCCGCCCTGGGTGACGTAGCAGGGGCGGGGCGGCCGACGGCGCCCAGGGAAAGCGTTGGCGCCAACCGCGGCCCTGTCGGCCTCGTCGACCCGGAAACCGGCCCATCGGGTCGGCGGCCGCGGTCCTTGCCGGGCGCTCCGTTTCCGTTCCCCGGCCATTGGAGTGACATGCCGTTTCCCGTGACTTGCCCGTGATGTTCAACGGGTGACGCGTTCCTCTTCTGGCGCGTCATCCAGCGATTATCGGGAGTTCTCATGCGTATGCGCTCTGCCCTGACCGCGTCTGTCCTGGCCGCCGGCATCCTGCTGGGCGGCGCCGGAGCGGCGCTGGCCGACGACGGTCTCGACATCGACTACTTCTCCGGCGGGCACAAGGCCTTCGCGTCCACCTGCGCGTCGACCGCCGCCGTTCCGGCGCCGTTCGGTCCTGTCTACACCTCGAACTGCTCGAAGGAAGGCGAGAAGGAGTGGGCGGAGTTCGCCCACCTCGGCGCTCACTGACACCGGGCAGCGGAACAGCACAGGGGCAGTTGACGGATTTGCGTCAACTGCCCCTGTGCTGCGTACGTACGCCAGAGCGGCCGACGCGCCGCGGCCGGGCCCGGCCGCGGTCGGGCCCAGGCCACGGTCGGGCCCAGGCCACGGTCGGACTCAGTCCGCCCAGCCCGCTCAGCCCGCGATCGCCTCGTACAGCGAGAACACGGCCAGTGCCGCCATCACGGCGGCCGCGATCTTGGTGATCAGCCGCAGCGGCACGTACTTCATCAGGGTGCGCCCGCCCAGGATGCCGATGCCCGCGACCGCCCACAGGGCGAGCACCGCGCCGACGCCGACGGAGACGGGGTTGTCGTAGCGCGCGGCGAGGTTGGCGGTCATGATCTGCGTCAGGTCGCCGAACTCGGCCACCAGGATCAGCATGAAGCCGGCCCCGGAGACCTTCCAGAAGGACTGGTCGGCGGGCGGCTTGACCTCCTCGTCCTCGTCGTTCTTCTTCAGGAGCAGCATCGCCGCGCCCGCGAGGAAGAGGAGGCCGACGACGGCCTGGACGAGCCGGTGCGGCAGCAGGGTGAGGACGCTGCCCGCGGCGATGGCGAGGGCGACGTGCACGGCGAAGGCGGCGGCGACCCCGGCGAAGACGTACGAGGCGCGGTAGCGGGTGCCGAGCATGAGTCCGGCGAGGGCCGTCTTGTCGGGGAGCTCGGCGAGGAAGACGACGCCGAAGGCGATCGCCGTGACGCTGAAGCTGAACACGGGGTGGAACCTCAATCGGTCGGGCAGGACGCCATCGGCACCGAAAGACCTGGGGAGTGTCAGGGGTCGCTTCGGCTCGGCGGCGCCCTGGCTGGCGTACGCGCGCATGCGCGCGCCCACACCTGAACAGGACACTGCGGCCGAAGGTCTCGCTGGCCGGCCGCTGTCCGCGGCCTGCCTCCGGGCGCCGGCTGGTGTGACCCAGCAGTATGTCGACGGTCCGGCGAAGAGCTACTCCCCTTCTGCTCCGGCAAGCGTACTCGACGCCGCGGACCGTCCGGAATGGGCCGTTGGTCCCGGCCGGGCCCCTGAGGCTCCCCCCAGCCCGGCGCGGACGGCGGCAGCTCCCTGGTTCGGTGCTGCCCGGTCTCCGTCCCCTGGTCAGCGCCTCGGGCGCTCACCCCCCAGGTGCGGAATTTCAACTTCCCCTTAAACAAGCCCGGTTGCCCGGCTTGATGTGACGTGCCCATGTCGCCAAGCTGTCACCCGGCGCCCATCCCCGCGAAACCTGGCGCCAGCAGCATGGCCGCACCCCGCCGGGGCCGTACGGCCACACCCCCCGCAACCAGGGAGCCCTCATGGCACTCATACCCGCCGTCTACGCGCGTCGAATTGGCGTGCTCGCGTCAGCAGTCGTACTCGCCTCCCTCACCTCCCTCGTCAACGCCCCGACCGCGGCGGCCGCCCCGCCCACCCCGATGAGCGCGGCCGCCGCCCGCTCCTACCTCGCCACGGTCACGCCGAAGGCGGAGGGGTCCACCAGCGGCTACAGCCGCGACCTCTTCCCGCACTGGAGCACCGTCTCCGGCAGCTGCAACACCCGCGAGACCGTCCTCAAGCGGGACGGCGTGAACGTCGTCCAGGACTCCGCCTGTGCCGCGGTCAGCGGAAGCTGGTACTCCGAGTACGACGGCGCCACCTGGACCGCCGCCTCCGACCTCGACATCGACCACGTCGTCGCCCTCGCCGAGGCCTGGCGCTCCGGCGCCAACTCCTGGACCACGACCAAGCGCCAGCAGTTCGCCAACGACCTCAGCCGCCCGCAGCTGATCGCGGTCACCGACAACGTCAACCAGGCCAAGGGCGACCTCGACCCCGGCAAGTGGCTGCCGCCGCGGACCGCCTACCGCTGCACGTACGCCCGGATGTGGGTCCACGTGAAGCAGTACTGGGGCCTGAGCATGGACTCCGGCGAGAAGACGGCCCTGACCAACATCCTGAACGGCTGCTGACCTCTCCCCCGCCAGGGGGAGGCGCAGCTCCCGCTCCCCGTCGTACCGTGATCACAGGGGACACGAAGGAGGGGGAGCCATGGCCGGACTGCGGCTGGGGCCACTGCTGCGCTACGTCGACTGGGACACGGGCGGTTCGGCCACGATATGGGTCGAGGCGGACCGCCCGTGCACGGCGGAGGTGCGGTGCGCCGACGGGGCGGGCGGCAGCGTGCGCACCTTCCAGATAGAGGGCCACCACTACGCCCTGGTGCCGGTGACCGGCCTGACCCCGGGCACGTCGACGGCGTACGAGGTGCTGCTCGACGGCGTCCGGGTGTGGCCGCTGCCCGACAGCGGATTCCCGCCGAGCACGATCACCTCGCCGGCCCTGTCGGGCCCCGGGCGGCCCGCGTCCGGGCTGCGCGTCACGTTCGGCTCCTGCCGCCAGTCCGTACCGCCGCCCGGCCGGCACGGGCCGCACGGCCCGGACGCGCTCGACACCCTCGCGGCGCAGCTGGCGGCCGATCCGGAGGCGGTGCGCCCGGACGTCCTGCTGCTGCTCGGCGACCAGGTGTACGCGGACGCGCTGTCGCAGGACACCCGGCAGTGGCTGGCGGCGCGGCGGGACCTGCGGGAGGCGCCCGGAGCGCAGGTCGCGGACTACGAGGAGTACACCCGGCTCTACTACGAGTCCTGGCTGGACCCGGAGATCCGCTGGTTGCTGTCGACCGTGCCGAGCCTGCAGATATTCGACGACCACGACGTCATAGACGACTGGAACACGAGCGCGGCGTGGCTGGCCGAGATGCGGGCGACGCCGTGGTGGCGGGAGCGGGTGCTCAGCGGGCTGATGTCGTACTGGGTGTACCAGCACCTGGGCAATCTCTCGCCCGCCGAGCTCGCGTCCGACGAGCTGTACGGGGCGGTACGGGAGTCCCCGGACGGTACGGATCTGCTGCGCGCCTTCGCGGCGCGGGCGGATGCCGACCCGGGCACGGTGCGCTGGAGCTACCGGCGTGACTTCGGGCGGAACCGGCTGCTGATGGTGGACACCCGGGCAGCGCGGGTCCTGGCGGAGGACGGGCGGGCGATGCTCGATCCGGTGGAGCAGCAGTGGCTCCGGGAGAACGCTCTGGCGGGGCACGGGAGTTATGACCACCTGCTGATCGGGTCCTCGCTGCCGTGGCTGATGCCGCCGCTGATCCACGACGCCGAGACGTGGAACGCGGCGCTGTGCCGCGGGGAGCGGGGGCCGCGCTGGGCCCGGATCGGGGAGAACCTGCGACGGCGCAGCGATCTGGAGCACTGGGCGGCGTTCCCGGCCTCGTTCGCGGCGCTGACGGACCTGATCGAGGAGGTGGGGACGGGGCCGCGGGCTCCGGCGACGGTGTGCGTGCTGTCGGGGGACGTGCATCACGCGTATGTGGCCGAGCCCCGAATACCGAGTACGGCGCGGGTGTTCCAGCTGACGTGTTCGCCGGTGCACAACTCCATCCACACGGCGGTGAAGTGGGGTTTCCGGCTGGGCTGGTCGCGCACGGGGCGGTGGCTGGGGCGTGGTTTCTCCCGGCACGGGCGCACGGGACGGCCGCCGTTGAGCTGGCGGCGTACGGGTGGGCCGTGGTTCGGGAACCAGCTGATGACCCTGGCACTGGTGGGGCGTACGGCCCGGCTCCGGCTGGACCAGGCGCGCAAGGAGCGGAAGCGGGCCCGGCTGGTGACGGTTCTGGACCGGGACCTGACAGCGGCGGAATGAGCGGCGCCCACCCGGGCCGCGGGCACGGGTGGGCACGGGCGCTGGGGCTGCCCGTACGGGCCGCGCGGGCACGGGTGGTCTCGGGCACGGGCGCTGGCACAGGTGCGGGCTCGGGCGTCGGCACAGCCATGGGCCAACGCGGGTGCGGAGGTGCCCGGAACGCGTGGGGCACCTGAGGCGTGCACGGGTTCGCACCCGTGCACGGCGGCACCTGACACACTGTGGCCCCGGGAGCGGCCCCGGGCGTCCGGTGTGCGAACGCCAGGCGTACGCTGTATGGCTGTCAAGCCGCTCCTGCCGCTCCCCCGCGACGTCGCGGCGCTTCGTGCCGCAGAACGTCAACCGGACTGGGGAGTCCCGCTTTGTTTGAGACTCTGGGGTCGCTGACCACGAGCCCATGGATCTACGCCGTGGTGGCGTTGTCCGTCGTGCTCGACGTCTTCCTGCCGGTGCTGCCGAGCGGGGTGCTGGTGATCACCGCGGCGGCTGCCGCGGCGGCCGCCGGGGCTGCCGGACCGGTGCCGGTGCCCACGCAGGTGCCGGACATCCTGGCCCTGCTCGTGATCGCCACGACCGCCTCGGTGCTGGGCGACATGGCCGCGTACCGGCTGGGCCGGCGCGGCGGGGCCCGGCTGGACCGGGCCATCGCCCGTTCCCGTCGGCTGACCCGGGCCCACGAACGCCTCGGCACGGCCCTGGCCCGCGGCGGCGGGGCCCTGGTCGTGATCGCCCGCTTCGCTCCCGCGGGCCGCTCCGTGGTGTCCCTGGGCGCGGGCAAGACCCACCGCAAGGTGATGGAGTTCCTGCCCTGGTCGGTCCTGGCCGGCATGGCCTGGGCGGGCTACAGCGTGGCCCTGGGCTACTTCGGCACCCAGTGGCTCGGCACGCAGTGGCTCGGCACCGCGCTCTCCCTCGTCGCGCTCTTCGCGGCGGGCGCCCTGGCCGCGTTCCTCGTACGCCGCCCGGTCCCGGCCACGGCCGCCACCCCGGCCGCGTAGCCGGAACGTCCCGCCACGGCGCGCGCGGCCTCGGCGGAGACCGCCCGCGGGTCGTCTCCTCGCGTACGGTCCCCGGGTGGCGCAGTGCCTCACCCGCCGCGCGGCCTCGGTGGAGACCGGCCGCGGGTCGTCTCCTCGCGTACGGGTCCCCCGGGTGGCGCAGTGCCTCACCCGTTCACCCGGCCCCGATCGCCGCCGCCGGGCCGGGCTCCTAGCGTCCCTAGCACGGTGCGCAACCGAATCCGCGTCACATCCGTGCCCTGGCCGCGCCGTTTCGAGGAGCCGAGGAGTTCTCTCCATGCCCGCCAAGACGCACGCCACGCCCCAAGCAGTGTCCCGTCGCCTGATGCAGGTCGCGGCCGCGGCCCTCGTCGTCACCGCCGCCACTCCCGTCGCTGCCACCGTCGCCTACGCCGCGCCCTCCGCCTCCGTCACCCCGAGCACCGTCGCCCCGGGCGGGCGGGTCGGCCTCAATGTCGCGGGCTGCGGCACCAAGACCGGGAGGGCCACGTCGACCGCCTTCGGCGACGTACAGCTGATCCCCGGCAATCTGGAGGCCACCAACCTCTTCGGCAGCGCGACCGTCTACAACAACGCCAACCCCGGTACCCACCGCATCACCTTCGAGTGCGGCGGTCCGGGCGGCCAGCGCGTCACCGTCTCGCTCCAGGTCACTCCGGGCGCCGCGCGCGGCGGTACGGGCGGCAGCATGGGTGCGATGAGCCCGGGGCAGATCGCCGTGGGCGGCACCCTGGTCGCGGTCGCGCTCGGCGGCGGGGTGTGGGTGCTGCGCCGCCGCGCCCACACATCGGCCTGACGCACCGGCACGACGCACGGCCGCCGCCGACACACTCGGCCCGACGCACGGCCGACAGCCGACGGACCCCGGCACGACGGCCCGACGGCCCGAACACACGACGGCCCGACCATCCGGCCTGGACGGCCCGGCTGCCCAGCCACCCAGCCCTACGGGGGCAGGCCGTCACACGGCGGCGGCCTGCCCCCGTACGTGCACTCCGTCGAGCAGCAGCCGGGTGGCCTCGGCGATGGCGTCCACGGCCTCCTCGAACACCTCGCGGTTGTGCGCGGCGGGTACCCGGAAGCCGGACACCTTGCGTACGTACTGCAGCGCGGCGGCGCGGATCTCCTCCTCGGTGGCCTTCTCCGGGATGGCGGGCGGACGCAGGGTCTTAATGGAACGGCACATACCCCCACTATCCCGCTCCCGCCCCGCTACGGGGGCAGCTCAGCCCCGGACAATTTCATGATCAGCCCGGCCTGGAGCCGGGCCCGCAGCACGGGGTCCGCGACCTCGTCCAGGAGCGCGATGGCCTGCTGCGTGGTCTCGGCGGCCCGCCGGTCGTCGCGCAGTGAGGCGGTCTGGGCGGCCATGTGCCGCAGCGCGGTGTCGGCCCGGCGGTGGAAGAGCTGCCCGACCAGGGTCACGACCAGCCCCACCGAACTGGCGGTGACGCCCAGGTAGAGGTCTCCGCTGGTCTCGGCCTTCCACACGGCCAGCCCCACCCCGAACAGCAGGATCGCGGCCCCCGCTCCGGCGAACCGCTGGCTGGTCGCGAAGCTGCTGCGCGCCTGGGTCAGGCCGTAGGCGTAGTACTCGACGAGGAGGGGGGTGAAGTCGTCCCTGCTGGCGCCGAGTTGGCCTGCTGGGTACGGGACCCCTCCGACGTCGTGGAACTTCGGGTCCGCCGCCTCGGCGGCAGCCGGTGCGGGGACCTGGGCCAGCAGCCGGGCCCGTTCCTGTGCGCGCCGCCGCTCGAAGCCGGCTCCGGCGGCCCGCTCCAGCACCACCAGGGCCGCGACCACGGCCACGACCGCCCCACCCCACGCGAGCCACTCGCCCATGCGCCGACGATCCCACGCGGGCCCGGCCCGGCCAAGACCGCTGATGCGGCCTCCCCTGGCTGAATCTAGACTGACGAAGGCACGGCAGTTCCCGGATGAGGGAGAGGTGCAGCATGGCTAAGCGAGGCAACAAGCGACGCGCCCGCAAGAAGAAGAAGGCCAACCACGGCAAGCGCCCCAACGCCTGATCCCCCCGCACACAGCCCCCCGCCCCCCGGCCGGGGGCTCGCGGCTTGAGGTCACGCCGGCGCCGGGCCGCCACAGCGGGTCCGCCGGACCCGGCCCCTCCGCACTTCTTCAGGCGCCCCGGCCGCGAAGGTCCACTTCCGTCTCTCCGCCCGAGCGGTGATCCGCCGTCAGGACCCGCCGACGCCGAAGGCCCCCCGCCGTGACCGGCGGGGGGCCTTCGTACTGGTGGGCGTGGACGGTTTCGAACCGCCGACATCTGCTTTGTAAGAGCAGCGCTCTACCCCTGAGCTACACACCCGTGGATGAGTGGACAGCCTACATGGCGGGCCTACCCCCCACGCAAACCCGTGCCTGTGGGGGAGAATGGAGCGGGGCATGAGCGGACGCGGCACGGGAGAGGGATTGTGACGACGGCATCCCGGCGTTGGTTCGGTGGGCGGGACGAGAGTCGGCGGGCCGACGCGCAGGCGGCGAAGGATGCCGCGGCCGCGGCGTTCTACGAGCTGGACAGCGCGCAGCGGGATCTGCGGATCTCGGTCGAGACCATTGCCGCGGCGGACGGGTCGCCCGCCGCGCGGCAGGCGGGCGAGGGGTTCACCGCGCTCGGGCAGCGCATCGACCAGGTCAGCCACGTGTACATCGAGGCGGTCGACGCGCACGATCTGGACCGCCCGGAGCTGGAGGCCTCGGTCGCCGCGCGGGCCACGCAGGAGCTGACCCGGGCGCGGGAGGAGCTGGTGCGGGTCAAGGCGGAGCTGGACCGGTTCGCGCAGGGGTTGCAGCCGCTGCTGGACAAGGCGGAGACGCAGCTGGCGCGGGTGGCTCCGGCGCGGGAGCGGGCCAGGGCGGCGCTGCTGGCGGCGAGCGACGCGCTGGACGGGGCGCGGGCCCAGGGGATGCGGGCCGATGACCTGGCCGTGCGGCTGGCCCGGCTCGGGCCCGAGCTGACGCTGCTCAACCAGGGGGCCGCGCTCCACGGGGTGCAGGCGACGGTGCAGCGCGCCGACCGGATCCTGCGGGACGCGGAGGCGATACGGGCCGAGGCCGCGCGTCTCCCGGAGCGCGCCGCGGAGATCGACCGGCGGCTGGTGAGTCTGCGGACGCGCGCGCAGGCGCTGCGCAACCGCGCGGACCGGGTGGATCCGGTCCTCAGCGAGCTGCGCCGACGGTTCAGCGCGGCCTGCTGGCAGGACCTTCAGCAGGTCCCGGACGAGGCGGTACGGGATGTCGCGCGGGCCGAGGAGCAGTTGCGGGAGGCGGCCGGGGCGCGGGAGGAGCAGCGCTGGGCCGACGTAGGGGCGCTGATCGAGGCGGTCCGGGCTTCGCTGGACGCCACTGACGAGGCGGTGTCGGCGGCGCAGGACCGGCTGACGCGGCTGGAGGCGGTGGCGCGGGATCCGCAGGCGGAGGTGGACCGGACCCGGTTCGCGATCCGGGATGCGCAGCGGCTGGCGATGGCGGGCCGCAGTGTGCCCGATCCGCGGCACGCGGGGCCGCTGGACGCGGCGGTGGCGCGGGTGGGCCGGGCCCTGGCGGGGCTGGAGGGGCGGCATCCGGACTACTGGGCCTTCCTCCAGGAGATGGAGGACGTGCGGGTCGCGGTGAACCGGGTGGTTTCGGAGATCCGGGAGCAGCGCGGGCAGGGCTGACTTGTCCTGGCCGCGGGGGCGGCGGATGCTGGAACCGAGCAGAGGAGGGCGGTATGGCTGCCCACGCTTCCCACTGGTCTCGCGCTTCCCGCAGGTCCCGTGCGCCCCGCGCACCCCAGGTGCCCCCGGCACCGCAGGAGTCTTACGCGCCTCATGCGCTCTACGGGTGCCACGAGCCCCACGAGAACTACGCGCCGTACGTTGCCCATGAGCCCTATCCGACCCACGAACCACCGGTCTCCCACGGGATCCTGCGACGCCTGCTGCGCCCCGTCAACGCCCGGCTCGACGAGCATCTGCCCGCCGATCACAAGCTCAGCGTGGTCTACCGGGTCGGTGCCGGGCTGACCGGGCTGCTGCTGGTCGCCTTCGGGATCCTGGGCCTGATCGACCGGATCGGGTTCTTCGACACCGGCGGGGACACGGTCCTCACGCTGAACACGAACGGGGCGCTGAGCGTCCTGTCGATCGTGGTCGGTCTGCTGCTGTTCTACGGGACGGTCGTGGGCGGGACCTTCGCCTCGACCCTGAACATCGTGCTGGGTCTGCTGTTCATCGCGAGCGGGTTCGTGAATCTCGCGCTGCTGGACACGGGCCTGAACTTCCTGGCCTTCAAGATCCAGAACGTGCTGTTCAGTTTCGTCGTCGGCGTGATGCTGATGTGGTTCGGCATGTACGGGCGGGTGGGCAGCGCCCTGCCGCACGACAATCCGTACTGGCGTGCCCGGCACCCGGACCAGGCGGCCCGGGAGCAACGCGCCCGCCCCTCGGGGAGAACGTTCTAGTCCCTCCGGGAGAACGTTCTAGTCTTAGCCGCATGCCTCGATACGAATACCGCTGCCGGACCTGCGACGACACCTTTGAGGTCAGCCGGCCGATGGCCGAGTCCTCCGCGCCCGCCGACTGCCCCGCGGGCCACGCCGACACCGTCAAGCTGCTGTCGGCCGTGGCCGTCGGCGGGAGCAGCGCCGCGCCCGCGCCCGCCATGGGCGGCGGGGGCGGGGGCGGCTGCTGCGGTGGCGGCGGCTGCGGCTGATCCCGCGAGGACCGGCCGGCCCGGAGCCTGGGGAGACGGCCCCGACACGACAGCACTACCGCTTGCGCGACAGGGTGAGGCCGTCCGAGATCGCCAGCAGGACGGAGTCCATGCGGGGGTCCGCCGCGACGTGTTCGTTGAAGGCGCGGACCCCTGCCGCCGAGCCGGTGGCCGACTCGTCGAGGACCGTGCCGTGGTACAGGGTGTTGTCCGTGACGATCAGGCCGCCGGTGCGGAGCCTGGGCACGAGTTCCTCCCAGTACGCGATCTGGCTCTCCTTGTCGGCGTCCAGGTAGGCCAGGTCGACGTGGGGTTCGGCGGGCATCTCCCGGAGGGTTTGCAGCGCCGGGGCGATGCGCAGGTCGATGCGGTCGGCGACGCCCGCCGCCTCCCAGGCCCGGCGCCCGTACGCCGTCCACTCCTCGGAGATGTCGCAGGCGATGAGGCGGCCGTCCGCGGGCAGTGCCTGGGCCATCGACAGGGTGGAGAAGCCGGTGAAGGTGCCGACCTCCACGATGTGGCGTGCGCCGGTCAGCCGGACCAGGAACGCCAGCAGCGGGCCCTGCTCCTGCGCCGACTGCATTCCGGCGACGTCCGGGAACTTCTCGTAGGTCGTCGCCACCAGCCCCCGCTGGATCTCGTCCAGCGGGGGGTTGTGGTCGAGCATGTACTGGTACAGCTCGTCGGTGATCTTGGTGCTGTTGCCCTTGGTCATGCCCCCAGTGTGCCGAGCCTGGCGGCTTCCCCGGCGAATGCGCGGACGATTTCCTCGCCGGCGAGGACTCCCGCCGTCGGCAGGGCCGTCACCGTCGGCGCCGTCCAGCCCGCTTCGGCCAGTTCGCCGTGGCCGGGGCGCCAGGCCACGTCCGCCGCGAGCAGCAGGTCGGCGTCCAGGAGGGAGTCGCCCGCGGCGAGGGTGATGGTGGCTCCCGTACGGCGGGCCACCTCGTACATCGCCGCGCTCTTGGTGAGCGGGCGCGGGACCGCGTAGATCTTGCGGCCCTGGAGGGAGACGGTCCAGCCGCGGGTCTCGGACCAGCGCGTCAGGGTCTTGAGCCATTCCTCGGGGACCAGGTCGCGTTCGACGACCAGGTAGGCGAAGAGGTCCTCCGCCAGGCGCGCCTTGCGCAGCCAGGCCGGGTCCGCCGTGGCCAGCAGGTGGGCGTGCACCTCCTCCAGCGGGGCGCACTCCTCGGCGAGGCGGGCGGCGACCTGGCGGCGCCAGTCCCGGTCGGGGACCCCGTCGACCAGCAGCTGGCCGCCGTTGGCGCAGATCGCGTAGCGGGCCGGGCGGCCGGGGAAGCGGATGCGCTGGTACTGCTTGCGGGTCCGCGTCGTGGTCGGGACGAAGACCACCGACGGGTCGGCCGTCAGCTCCGCCAGCAGGCCGGCCGCCGTCTCCGTCATGTAGGACAGCGGCTTGCTCTCGTGCACCTCGACGCACAGCAGCCGCGGGGCCTCCGGGTCGGGCATGGTCAGGGCGAGGGCGGCCGACGAGTAGATGAGCGTGCGGTCGAGGTCGCTGGCTATCAGGACGGTCACTTCGAGGACACAGCCTTTCCGTCGGCGCCGGTGGCGCCGCGCGTGAAGCGGGGGTGGATGAGTCCGACGCAGGTGTAGGGCAGCCCGTCGACCTCTTCCACCGGGACGCCGCGCTGCTCGGCGAGCAGGCGTACGTGGTCCAGGTCGGCCCCGGCGCCCCGCTGGGCGAGGATCTTCCACGGCACCCGGCGCAGCAGGACCCGGGTGGTCTCGCCCACGCCGGGCTTGACCAGGTTCACGTCGTGGATGCCGTACTCCTCGCTGATGCGTTCCACTGCCGCCCAGCCTTCCCAGGTGGGCGAGCGGTCGGCCGCCAGCAGTTCCTTGACCTCGTCGTCGACGGCTTCGGCCACGTCGTCGAAGTGGGCGGCGACGGCGGCGACGAAGTCGGCGGAGACGTCGGCCCCGGCGAGCTCGCGGTAGAACTTCGCGCCGTGGAAGTCGGCGGGTCCGACGAGGTCGGACCTCAGAACCGTACGCGAGATGAGTCCGGAGACGGTGGAATTGAGACAGGCGGAGGGGATGAGGAAGTCCTCGCGGGTGCCGTAGGTCGAGACGCAGGAGCCGGGGTCGGCGAGGACGACGATCTCCGGGTCGAAGCCGGGGAACTCGCCGAGCGCGGCCTTCAGCTCGCGGGTGATGGCGCCCTTGCCGGTCCAGCCGTCGACGAAGACGATGTCGGCCGGGTCGTGGTGGGCGGCCAGCCAGCGCAGGGCGTTGGCGTCGATGCCGCGGCCGCGCACGATGGAGACGGCGTAGTGCGGCAGGTCGAGGCCGTGCCGGGCGGCGGCCCAGCGGCGCATGAGCACGCCGACGGGGGTTCCGGCGCGGGCCAGGGAGACCAGGACGGGCGACGGGGAGCGTTCGGCCAGGACGGTCTCGGTGACCGTGCCGACGGCCCGGGCCATGCGGGCCGCGGAGGCGGCGAGCGCGCTGCGGTAGAGCTCCTGGTACTGCGGGGACGGCTGGTACTCGACGGGCAGCGATTCGGCGTAGTGGGCGCCGCCCGCCTGGATCGCCTCCTCGCGCTCCTCGGTGGGGGCCTCCAGCTCGACGTCGGAGAAGTCCTGGAGCAGCCAGCCGACGTCCTCGGGGGCGTACGAGGAGAAGGCGGGGCCGCGCAGGGGCTCGGTCATGATCGGCTCCCGCCGGTCGGGTACGTCGGGTACGTCGGGTACGTAGGAAGGTATGACGGCCAGCAGGACGCGGCCGGTGTGCGGGGCGAGGCCGGCGAGCAGTCCGGCGCGCAGCTCGGGGGTGTCACCGGCGGAGTCGACGACGGCGACGACGGTGTCGAAACCGGCGCCGGCGACGTTGTACGCGTACCGGTCGCCGGGGCCGTCGGCGGGCGTGTCGTGGGCGGGGAAGACGAGCCGGGTGCGGATGGCGTAGCCGGGGTCGTCGACGGCGAGCACGGGCGAGCGGGTGGTGGTGGAGAAGCGGACCTCGTGGGCCGCGCCGGTCTCCTCCAGGGCCTTGGCGAGGCGCAGCGGGGCGTACATCAGCTCTTCGTTGCCGAGTACGAGGACGCGGCCGGGCCTGTCGCCGAGTGCGGCGGTGAGCTGGGCGGTCAGTTCCGGCAGGGCCGCCTCCAGGCGCTGCCGGTGCCCCGGTGTGAAGCCGTGGCGACCGCCGTCCGGTACCCCGGAGGGCCAGTGGAGTGGAATGTGCGTGACCGGCCGGGGGCCGTCTGCCGGAGCTCCGCCCCGGACCCCGCTCCTGGAACGCCGGAGGGGCTGGATTTCCCCGGTCGGGACCTCAAGGTGAGGCTCACCATCACCGGTCTCGTACTTCTCCACGAGCGCCTGCCCCTTCTCCAGGACCCCCTCCGGGAGGGACACCGTGCCGGAGGCCAGGCCGATGAGGTCGACGCGGGCGCCGATCTCGGCGGCGAAGGCGGTGAGCCGGTCGCGGTCGGCGGCGGAGCGCATGTCGACGAGGGCGACGACCACGTAGTGCGAGCGGGGGTGGCGGCCGTGGAGGTCGCGGATGGTGTTCAGGACGGTGCTGCCGGTGGAGAACTCGTCGTCGACGAGGACCAGCGGGCCGCTGCCGGTGAGCAGATCGGGGTCCTCGGGCAGCAGCAGGTGCGAGGTGGCGTGCGAGTGGGACTCCTCGAAGCCGCCCGCGGGCTCCACGCCCGGCACGGGCCGCCGGGTGGAGTGGAGGTAGGGGGCGGGTCCCAGGCCGTCGGCCACGCAGTGACCGAGCCCGGTGGCGGTCTCGGCGTAGCCGAGGACCACCGCGGAGGCGGCCTGGTCGCCGAGCAGCGCGCGGACGCGTTCGCCGAGGCCGTACCCGGCGGCGTACACGGTCCGCGGGGACTGCGGGACGTGCTTGCCCAGGACCTGCGAGACGAGCAGGTGCGCCCGCTTGGGGTTGCGCCGCAGCGCGAGCCCGAGCAGGTCCGCGAGCCGCGGTGTGCCCGGCCCGGCGGCCTCTTCCAGGCGCACGCCCAGCCGGTCTGCGACCCAGGTTCCCGACCACACTGCTTCGATCGTCTTGCCTTTCCTCGTCGGTTTCGTCAACGGCCTGCTCAGACCTGGAGCCCGGCCGTCAGGAGGTCGACGAAGCCGACCTCCTCCTTCGCCACACCGAAGACCTCGGCGCGCAGCATGGTGCGCTCGGCCCAGGCCCGGTGGGGCTTCACCTCGTTCATCTTGTTCGTGTAGACGGAACGCATCACTCCGCCGCCGCCGCGCTCGGGGCGCAGGATGTCCTGGGCGTCGCTGAACTCCTCGTGGGAGACCACCGACAGCGCGTGGACGGGGGTGACGTGCGCGGGGTGGATGCAGGTCTTGCCGAGCAGTCCGTTGGCCCGGTCGAGTTCGATCTCGCGCAGCAGCCCGTCGAGGTCGTGCTCGATCAGGGCAGTGCGCAGTTCCTCCACGCCCTCCTCCAGGAAGGGGCTGCGGCGCAGCTGGGGCTTGAAGAGGCGCTGCTGGCTGCGGAAGTACTCCCACACCGGGCCGGTGACGGTGAAGCCGGTGCCGTCGGCGCGGCTGAGGACGTTGACGACGTCGGCGATCACTCCGGCCACGATCTGGACGTCGTAGGCGGTCATGTCGGGGGTGCGCCGCAGGCCGTAGGCGGAGCAGAAGTCGGTCACGCCGAGGCGCAGGGCCAGGACCCGCTCGCGGTACGCGTTGACGGTGCGCGAGATGCCGGCGAGGGCTTCGACGCGGGTTTCGAGGTGGAGGAGCTCGGGGGTCTCCAGGACGGGCATGGCATACAGGCGGCCCTGCCCTGCGGCCGCCTCCGCCTGGGCCACGGCGTCGAGGAAGGCGGTGCCGCGGCTCTCCGTGAACTTGGGGAGTACGAATCCGGCCAATCGGTGTGCGGATCTGCCGAGGCGGCGCACGAGGTCGGGTATCTGCTCGGGCGTGCGGACCCGGATGAACAGCAGCGGGAGCTCCGCGGTGTCCTCGTCGAGCTCGGCGAACTGCCGGACGAGGTTCTCCTCGGCTCCGGTGACATCGCCGTCGCTGATGGAATCCTCCAGGCAGAGGACCATGGAGACCACTCCGCGGCCGGCCTGCTTGCGGATGTCCGCGGCGAGCTGGGGGCGGGTGGCCGGGCTGTAGAGCGTGGCGCCCAGCGCGGCGGCGAGGATGCGGGCGGGTGAGCCGGAGGTGAACTCTGCCGGTTCCTGGTGGAAGAGGTCCTTACGGACGGTGGGCGATATATGCCCAAAGTGACGCATGTGCTTCCCCCGTACTGCCTCGGCGGCCCAACTGGCATGGCCGGTAATAGTACGTACGAACGTGAGTCAAGAGTTCCTCAAGCACATGAAGTTCAGGTAACCCTCTTGCACCATGCCCAGGTCTCGCGTTCGATACAAGGCCCTACGGGGGGCCGCATTGTCCCGCTCCACCCCGGGAGGGCAGGATGACGGGCATGACGCACGCGATGCAGAAGGGCTCGAACGTCCCGGTGACCGCCGTGGCGGTCCGGGCGGTGCTGCGCTGGACCGACGGCCCCGACGTACCGGACGTGGACGCGTCCGCGCTGCTCGTGGGCCCGGACGGGCGAGTGCGCTCGGACGAGGACTTCGTCTTCTACAACCAGCCCCGGCACCCGTCGGGAGCCGTCTGGCGCCTGGGCAAGAAGCAGCTCGGCGACGGGATCACCGACGCCGTCCAGGCCGACCTGCGCGCCGTGGCCCCGGTGGTGGACCGGATCCTGGTGGTCGCCTCCGCCGAGGACGTCCCCTTCGAACGCGTGCGCGACCTGCGGATCCTGCTCTACGACGCCACCGCGACCGGCGGCTCCGAACCGCTGGCCTATTTCGACGTACGGCCCGAGACCGGCGCCGAGACGGCGCTGATCTGCGGGGAGCTGTACCGCAGGGGCGAGGGGTGGAAGTTCCGCGCGCTGGGCGAGGGCTACTCCAACGGCCTGGTGGGGCTGGCGACCGACCACGGCATCTCGGTCGACGAGAACGCCCCGGACGCACCGGCCGAGCCCGCCGCGAGCCCCACGGCCGGGCCCACCGCCGAGCAGACGGCCGCGATGGCCCCGCCCACGCCCCGGACCCCGGCGCCGCCCACCCAGGCCCCGCCGGCCGCCCAGCCCGCCTACGGGTACCCGCAGCCGGTGTCCCCGGCACCGGTGCCCGGCCCGGGCGGCGACCCGGCCTTCCGGCTGCCGGTGCAGGGCCCCCAGTTCATCCGCCGCTGAGCCGGGCCCGGCGGCCCGCTCCGCGCCGGGCGGGCCGGGGCGGGCCGCCCGGCGCGGAGGTCCGCCGGAACCGGGCCGTCAGGCCTTGGTGCTCTTGTAGCCGCGCCCCCACTGGAGCCCCCAGCCGTACAGCCGGTCCAGCTCGGCCTGGAACCCGTAGACGAACTTCACCTCGCGCCGCACGACGAGCTCGCCCTTGACCTTCTCCAGGGAGACCACCGCGCAGGAGCGGGCCTGCGGGTGCCGCTCGTCCAGCGGGATCTCGATCCGCGGCCCGGTGACCGGGTAGAGGGTCACCATGGCGTGCGTCCGGTCGAAGGCCGGGGTCTGGTCGTAGATGTAGACGAAGACCAGCAGCCGCTTGATCTCCTCCGCATGGTCGAGATTGACGTACAGGGTCTCCCCCGACGCCGAGCCGAACCGGTCGTCCCCGCTGAGTTTGACGTACGGCGCGTCGTTGAGGTCGCCCAGCAGGTTCCCCAGCGGCTGCACGGCGCCGCGGGTGCCGTCGGTCAGCTCGTACAGGCAGCCCATGTCGAGGTCGACGTTGACCATGCCCTGGGTGTGCGCCTGCACCATGTCGGGCTTGAACAGTTTGAACGGATGCCGGAAGAGCTGGCCGCTCTGGCCGGAACGGCCGCTGATGTCCGAGGTGCGCATGCGCCAGGAGAGGTTCACGCGCAGATTGCCGTGGACCGCCCCCTGTTTGGTGAGCGACACCGTCGGATGCCGTTTGGTCAGCTCGATCGCGTTCGACGAGGCGCTGCCCGACTGGAACTGCACGGCGCGGCTGCCCAAGATGCCGTCGAAGAAACCCATCCCCTACCCCCCTGAACCCCTGGTCCCTCGTGCCCCTGCACGCGTACGGAAGCGGGGCGGCCCACCGGGTCCGTGGACCCCGTACGCCGCCCCGCAATGAAGCGTTCCGCATTACCGCCGCGGTCATGCCTCGGCGGAGGCACCCTCCAGTTCGAGGCGCTTGTTGCGGCGCAGCGAGGACCAGAAGGAGCCTGCGATCAGCACCACGCCGATGAGGCCGGTGATGAGCTCGCTGATCTCGTGCTGGATGGTGACCAGCAGGATGACCGCGAGGGCGCCGATCGCGTAGTGCGCGCCGTGCTCCAGGTAGACGTAGTCGTCCAGCGTGCCCTGGCGGACCAGGTAGACCGTGAGCGAACGGACGTACATGGCGCCGATGCCGAGGCCGAGCGCCATCCAGAAGATGTGGTTGGTGATGGCGAAGGCGCCGATGACCCCGTCGAAGGAGAACGAGGCGTCGAGGACCTCGAGGTAGAGGAAGAGGAAGAACGCGGCCTTGCCGGCCAGGCCGACGGCGGAGACGGGCTTGCCCGCGGCCTTGGCCTTCTCCTCCTCCTCGTGCTCGCGCTCCTCTTCCTCCTCCAGCTTGTCCTCGAAGTACGAGGACAGGCCGCCGACGATGAGGTACGTGATCAGGCCGGCGACGCCGGCGAGCAGCACGGTGGCGGACTTGTCCGCGTGGCCGGTGCTGGTGTGGGCGTTGGTCGCGAAGGTCATCGCCGAGACGAGCAGCGCGATCAGGGCGATGCAGACCGACAGCATGTCGACCTTGCCGAGCTTGGCCAGCGGGTGCTCGAGCCAGGCGAGCCACTTGTGCTCCCGCTCCTGGAAGATGAAGTCGAGGAAGATCATCAGCAGGAACATGCCACCGAAGGCGGCGATGGCCGGGTGGGCGTCGGTGACCAGGGCCTCGTACTGGTCGGGGTGGTCCAGCGCCAGCTGGATGGCCTCGATCGGTCCGACCTTGGCACTGATGGCGACGATCGCCACCGGGAAGACCAGCCGCATTCCGAAGACGGCGATCAGGATGCCGACGGTGAGGAAGATCTTCTGCCAGAAGGCGTTCATCTTCTTCAGGATTCCGGCATTGACGACCGCGTTGTCGAAGGACAGGGAGATCTCGAGGATCGACAGGATCAGTACGACCCCGAACGCCTCCCACCCCCACTGCCACGCGGCAAAGGCGAGGCCGAGCGCCGTGATGGCGAACGACCAGCCGAAGGTTTTCAGAACCACTGGCACCTGGCACCCCATGCGTCTGTGTACGGCTTTACGAAACGTTGACCCCGAAGTCTAGAGCGATGCCCCGGAGGCCCGACGCGTACCCCTGCCCCACCGCGCGGAACTTCCATTCACCGCCGTACCGGTAGACCTCGCCGAAGATCATCGCGGTCTCGCTGGAAGCGTCCTCGGAAAGGTCGTAGCGGGCGAGCTCCTGCCCGTCGGCCTGGTTCACCACGCGGATGAAGGCATTGCTGACCTGGCCGAAGCTCTGGCGGCGGCTGTCCGCCTCGTGGATCGAGACCGGGAAGACGATCTTGTCGACGCGCTCCGGCACCTTGCTGAGGTCGATGATGATCGACTCGTCGTCGCCGTCACCCTCGCCGGTGAGGTTGTCTCCCGTGTGTTCGACGGAGCCCTCGGGGCTCTTCAGGTTGTTGTAGAAGACGAAGTACTCGTCCCCGAGCACCCGGCCGCTGTTGCACAGCAGCGCGCTGGCATCGAGGTCGAAGTCGGCCCCCGTGGTCGAGCGCGCGTCCCATCCCAGACCGATCAGAACCCGGGTGAGGTTCGGTGCGGCCTTGGAGAGGGAGACATTGCCCCCCTTGGCGAGTGTGACGCCCATGATGTGGTCCTCCCCGGACGACGGTGTGGCTGGAGCGGGTGGAGCGGGTGAACGTTCGGAACGCGTGATCCCGCCGGCGTGGTCCCGATGGCGCAGGCGGAGTGAGTGGAGCGGGCGGATCCGGTGGAGCGGGTAAAGCCGGTCCGGCGCCGTACACACAGTGCACGGCGCCGGACGGGTGAACTGCTCTCGGCTCAGACGTTGACGCCGAAGTCCTGCGCGATGCCGCGCAGACCGGAGGCGTAACCCTGGCCGATGGCGCGGAACTTCCACTCCGCACCGTTGCGGTACAGCTCGCCGAAGACCATGGCGGTCTCCGTCGAGGCGTCCTCGGAGAGGTCGTAGCGGGCGAGCTCGGTGTTGTCGGCCTGGTTCACGACGCGGATGTACGCGTTGCGGACCTGGCCGAAGCTCTGCTGGCGGCTCTCGGCCTCGTAGATCGAGACCGGGAAGACGATCTTCGCGACATCGGCCGGGACGCCGGCGAGGTTGACCTTGATGGCCTCGTCGTCGCCCTCGCCCTCACCGGTGGTGTTGTCACCGGTGTGCTCGACGGAGCCGTCCGGGCTCTTCAGGTTGTTGAAGAACACGAAGTTCGCGTCGCTGGCGACCTTGCCCTGGTCGTTGGTCAGGATCGCGCTGGCGTCGAGGTCGAAGTCGACACCGGTGGTGGTGCGAGCGTCCCAGCCCAGACCGACGATGACCGCCGTCAGGTTAGGCGCGGCCTTGGTCAGCGAGACGTTGCCGCCCTTGCTGAGGCTGACTCCCACGGGTCCTCCATTGGTATTTGTGTGGGGCGGGGCCCCGTCGTGCGGTTGCTACAGGATCAACGGTTCGATCCTAGTGACGGGTTCCCGCCTGTAAACGGTTTTCGGGCGGATCTGCGCTCAGAGGCTGTCAAGTGCCTTGATGTACTCGTTCAGGTCACGCGCGTCGGGCAGCCCGTTGACGACAGTCCACCGCACGATGCCGTCCTTGTCGATGATGAAGGTGCCGCGGACCGCGCAGCCCTTGTCCTCGTCGAAGACGCCGTACGCGCGCGAGGTCTCGCCGTGCGGCCAGAAGTCCGACAGCAGCGGGTACTCCAGGCCCTCCTGCTCCCCGAAGACCCGCAGGGTCGGCACGGAGTCGTTGGAGACCGCGAGGAGCTGGACGTCGGCGTTCTGGAACCGCGGCAGCTGGTCGCGCAGCTCGCACAGCTCGCCGGTGCAGACGCCGGTGAAGGCGAACGGGTAGAAGAGCAGCACGACGGCCTTCTCCCCCCGGAAGTCGGAGAGCCGCACGGTGGCACCGTGGTTGTCCTTGAGCTCGAAGTCCGGGGCCTTGCTGCCGACCTCGATCGCCATCTCTCTCTTCCCTTCGGATCCTGCATTCCTGCGTTGGGCTGTTCGGGTGAGACACCCCCGGACAACCTTAGGTCGTGTGAACGCGCACACCCCGCCGACCGGGGTCGACGGGGTGTGCATACGTGTCCGCTCGGCTGCGGGGCGCGGCTCAGCGCTTGGACTTGACGGCAGCCTTGGGCGTCACCAGCTTGGTGGCGGCCCACTCCTTGCCGACGGGGGCGCCCTTGGCCAGCGAGAGACCGGCGGTCTCCGCGGCTTCCTTGATGTCGCTGGCCTCGACGTAGCCGGGACGGCCCGTCTTGGGGGTCAGCAGCAGGATCAGTGCGCCGTCCTCGATCAGCTCGGTGGCATCGACCAGTGCGTCCGCCAGATCGCCGTCGTCCTCTCGGAACCACAGCAGTACGGCGTCGGCGACGTCGTCGTAGTCCTCGTCGACGAGGTCGCCGACGAGCTCATCAACGACATCACGGAATTCCTGATCGACGTCGTCGTCGTAGCCGATCTCCTGGACCACCTGTTCGGACTGGAAACCCAGCCGGGCGGCCAGGTTCTCCGCGTGGTCCGCGGTCGCGCTCACGGGGTGCCTCCTGCTCATGTTCGGTGAATGTCTTCGGCGGCGCGCGTACGCGCAGCATTGGACGTAGTCCACACGGGCGCGGCGGATCGCGCAAGTACCCGGCCGCCGAGACCGTCGAAACGGTGACGATTGCGGCCGTCTCGCCGCAACTTTCAGCCTCCCCGCGTACGCCCCTGGTGATTCATCCCACACCATTCCCACTCATTGGACATCCCTTGAGGACTTTCCTACCTGTTTGAGAGACGAACGGCCTTACGAAAGGGTTGACCGACTTGGGCGTAAGATCGCGATTTGGCCGTACCCCCTGCTCGTCCCCCCTCCCGGACTCCCCGCCGACTCCAGGGATTACCCAGTGGTAAAGGTGACGATTGGGGCCGAGCGTAAGACCATGGGAGGCGGCGAACCCCAAGGCACGACTCCCCCCGACAGCGAAGGAACAGCGTGGCTTCCGCATCCGATCGCAATCCGATCATCATTGGCGGCCTGCCGAGCCAGGTCCCGGACTTCGATCCGGAGGAGACGCAGGAGTGGCTCGACTCCCTGGACGCCGCCGTCGACGAGCGGGGCCGTGAACGCGCCCGCTATCTGATGCTGCGGCTGATCGAGCGGGCCCGCGAGAAGCGCGTGGCCGTGCCCGAGATGCGCAGCACGGACTACGTCAACACGATCGCCACGAAGGACGAGCCCTTCTTCCCCGGCAACGAGGAGATCGAGCGCAAGGTCCTCAACGCCACCCGGTGGAACGCGGCCGTCATGGTCTCGCGCGCCCAGCGCCCCGGCATCGGCGTCGGCGGCCACATCGCCACCTTCGCCTCCTCGGCCTCCCTCTACGACGTGGGCTTCAACCACTTCTTCCGGGGCAAGGACGAGGGCGACGGCGGCGACCAGATCTTCTTCCAGGGGCACGCCTCCCCCGGCATCTACGCCCGCGCCTACCTCCTGGACCGGCTCTCCGAGCAGCAGCTCGACGCGTTCCGGCAGGAGAAGTCGAAGGCCCCGTACGGGCTTTCCAGCTACCCGCACCCGCGGCTGATGCCGGACTTCTGGGAGTTCCCGACCGTCTCGATGGGCCTCGGCCCGCTCGGCGCGATCTACCAGGCCCGGATGAACCGGTACATGCAGGCGCGCGGGATCGCGGACACCTCCAGGTCCCACGTATGGGCGTACCTCGGCGACGGCGAGATGGACGAGCCGGAGTCGCTGGGCCAGCTGTCCATCGCCGCCCGCGAGGGCCTGGACAACCTGACCTTCGTCGTCAACTGCAACCTCCAGCGCCTCGACGGCCCGGTGCGCGGCAACGGCAAGATCATCCAGGAGCTGGAGTCGCAGTTCCGCGGGGCCGGCTGGAACGTCATCAAGCTGATCTGGGACCGCTCCTGGGACCCGCTGCTGGCCCAGGACCGCGACGGCATCCTGGTCAACAAGATGAACACCACGCCGGACGGGCAGTTCCAGACGTACGCCACCGAATCGGGCGCGTACATCCGCGAGCACTTCTTCGGGGACGACCAGCGGCTGCGCGCGATGGTCGAGAACATGACCGACTACCAGATCCAGCACCTGGGGCGCGGCGGCCACGACCACAAGAAGGTCTACGCGGCGTACGCGGCGGCCAAGGCGCACAAGGGCCAGCCCACGGTGATCCTGGCGCAGACGGTCAAGGGCTGGACGCTCGGCCCGAACTTCGAGGGCCGCAACGCGACGCACCAGATGAAGAAGCTGACGGTCGACGACCTCAAGCGCTTCCGCGACCGCCTGCACATCCCGATCACCGACGCCCAGCTGGAGGGCGGCGCTCCGCCGTACTACCACCCGGGCCGCAATTCGCCCGAGATCCAGTACATGCACGACCAGCGCAACGCGCACGGCGGTTACGTGCCGACCCGTGTGGTGCGCGCGAAGCCGTTGCAGCTGCCGGGCGACGCGGCCTACGCCGCGGCGAAGAAGGGTTCGGGGCAGCAGTCGATCGCCACCACGATGGCCTTCGTCCGCATCCTGAAGGACCTGATGCGGGACAAGGAGATCGGCAAGCGGTTCGTGCTGATCGCGCCCGACGAGTACCGCACGTTCGGTATGGACGCGTTCTTCCCGAGCGCCAAGATCTACAACCCGCTGGGCCAGCAGTACGAGGCGGTCGACCGCGACCTGCTGCTCGCGTACAAGGAGTCGCCGACCGGCCAGATGCTGCACGACGGCATCTCGGAGGCGGGCTGCACGGCCTCGCTGATCGCCGCGGGTTCGGCGTACGCCACGCACGGCGAGCCGCTGATCCCGGTGTACGTCTTCTACTCGATGTTCGGTTTCCAGCGCACCGGTGACCAGTTCTGGCAGATGGCCGACCAGCTGGCGCGCGGTTTCGTCCTCGGCGCGACCGCCGGGCGGACCACCCTCACGGGTGAGGGCCTCCAGCACGCGGACGGTCACTCCCAGCTGCTCGCGTCGACGAACCCGGGCTGCGTCGCGTACGACCCGGCCTACGGGTACGAGATCGCGCACATCGTCCGGGACGGTCTGCGCCGGATGTACGGTCCGCAGGCGGAGGACGTCTTCTACTACCTGACCGTCTACAACGAGCCGATCCAGCACCCGGCCGAGCCGGCGGACGTGGACGTGGACGGGATCCTCAAGGGCATCCACCGGGTGTCCGCGGGCACGTCGGGCGCCATCGGGGCGCAACTGCTGGCCTCGGGCGTGGCGGTGCCCTGGGCGCTGGAGGCGCAGCGCATCCTGGCCGCGGAGTGGAACGTCAGGGCGGACGTCTGGTCGGCGACGTCCTGGAACGAGCTGCGGCGCGAGGCCGTCGAGGTGGAGGAGCACAACCTGCTCCACCCGGAGGAGGAACAGCGCGTCCCGTACGTGACGCGCAGGCTCTCTGGTGCTGAGGGGCCGTTCGTGGCGGTCTCCGACTGGATGCGGGCGGTGCCGGACCAGATCTCGCGGTGGGTGCCCGGCTCGTACACCTCGCTGGGCGCGGACGGCTTCGGCTTCGCGGACACGCGCGGTGCGGCCCGGCGCTTCTTCCACATCGACGCCCAGTCGGTGGTCCTGGCGACGCTCACCGAGCTCGCCAAGGAGGGGAAGATCGACCGCTCGGTGCTCAAGCAGGCCATCGACCGGTACCAGCTGCTCGACGTGAGCGCGGCGGACCCGGGCGCGGCGGGCGGCGACGCCTGACGCCGGCGGCGGGCCGTCCGTCCTGAGGCACGAGGTGCCCCCCGGCAGGGCCGGGGGGCACCTCCGCTTTACGCGTTCCTTACGATGCTCCGCATGAAGGAACCCTCCCGCCAGCTGCTGTGGGAGCGGCGGAGCCAGACCCCGCTGCTCCTGCTCGCCGTGGCGTTCGCCGTCGCCTACGCCGTGCCCATCGTCGTCCCGGACGCGAGTGCGGGCGTGCACCGGGCCTGCACCTACGCGGAGTGGGCGGTGTGGGGTGCCTTCGCGGCCGACTACCTCGTACGGCTGGGCCTCGCGCAGGACCGCCGGCACTTCGTCCGCACGCACTGGCTGGACCTGGCCGCGGTGGTGCTCCCGCTCGTCCAGCCGCTGCGGCTGCTGCGGCTGGTCGCCACCTTGCTGCTGGTGGGCCGGCGGGCCCGGATGGCCCCGCAGGTCCGGTTGACGACCTATGTGGCCGGGGCGGTGGTGGGGCTGCTGATGTTCGGCTCGCTGGCGGTGCTGAGCGTGGAGCGGGACGCACCCGACGGGAACATCAAGAACCTGGGCGACGCCGTGTGGTGGTCGTTCACCACGATGACGACGGTCGGGTACGGCGACCACTCCCCCACCACCGGTCTGGGCCGGGTGCTGGCCGTCGGCCTGATGCTGTCGGGGATCGCCCTGCTGGGTGTGGTCACCGCGAACATCGCGGCCTGGTTCATCGCCCGCTTCGAGCGCGACGACCAGGCGGAGCGCCTCCAGCTGGCCGCCATCCGGGAACTCCAGGAGGAGGTCCGGGCCCTGCGCGGCGAGGTCGCCCGGCTGGGCGGCGGTCAGGCCGACCGGCCGGGCGCCCCGGCGCCGCGCGGGACTACCGCTCCCACACCTTGAACGCCCTTACCTGGTAGGGCGACTGGGGCAGCCAGACCCCGTCGCCCGGGTAGGTCTGGAACTCGCCGGTCTCGGCGCATTCCGCCGACTGGTACGTGGTGACCGGGCGGCCGGTGCGGTTGGTGAGCGACTGGGCGCTGGTGCCGGCGGGCAGCGCGGTGCAGCTGTTGATGTCCAGGGTGCTCAGCTCGTAGGTCTGCCGGGTGCCCTTGAACTCCGGCTTCACCCACAGGCACAGCTGCCCGGTCGCGCAGGCGCCGAGGGTGGGCGGTCCCGCGGCGTGCGCGTGGGTGGCCGTACTCGGGATGAGGGCGGTGAGCGCCAGCACGGTCGCGGCCAGGACGGTGGTGGCGCGGGCGGCGCGGGTGGTGTCCGCGGTGTTCGCGGCGTGTGCGGTGATCGTTGTGTGCGTGGTGCGACACGTACGCATGACGGGTCAACTCCTTGTGGACGAAGGGCGCTCCGGACGGTTCCGGAGCGCCGACGACACCACGCTGACCTGGGGCGACGGGCGGGCGGAAGAGGCTTCGGACGGGTCCACCCTGATAGGCGACAGCCCCGCCGGAACCGTCCGGCGGGGCTGTCGTACGTACGGAGTTGACGCCTCCGCGGGGCTTCCGGGCAGCCTGGTCCGGCTCCGGACGCCGGCGCTCAGACGTGGGCCGCGCCCGCGCCCGCGGCGGCGTTCTCCCCGCGCTTGGTGAAGCAGGCCACGACGGCGGCGAGGACCGCGACCGTGCCCGCGACGGTGAAGGCGGTGCCCATGCCGGAGACGAAGGTGTCGTGCGCGACCTCGCTGATCGCCCGCGCGACCTCCTCGGGGGCCTCCGGCGGCACCGGGGCGATGCCCACCTGGACCCCCTTCTCGGCGAGCTCCTGCTGCTCGGGCGCGAGCGGGGGCAGCTGGGCCTCCCGCCAGTTGTCCCCGAACGAGCTGCCGACCGTGCCGGCCATGACCGCGCCGAGGACCGCGGTGCCCAGGCTGCCGCCGACCTGCATGGCGGCCTGCTGGAGTCCGCCGGCCACGCCGGAGAGCTCCAGCGGGGCGTTGCCGACGATGACCTCGGTGGCGCCGACCATCACGGGCGCGAGGCCGAGGCCGAGGAGGGCGAACCAGAGGGACATGGTGAGGGTGCCGGTGCCGGGGGTGAGCTGTGCCATCCCGAAGCAGGCGGCGGCGGTGGCGACCATGCCGGCGACGAGCGGGACGCGCGGTCCGACCTTGGTGATCGCGGCGCCGGCCAGCGGCGAGCCGATGATCATCATGCCGGTGAGCGGCAGCAGGTGCAGGCCGCTGTCGACGGGGCTCATGCCGTGCACGTTCTGCAGGTAGAAGGTGACGAAGAACAGGCCGCCCATGAAGGCGAAAGCCATCAGCACCATCAGTACGGTGCCCGCGGACAGCGGCAGCGAGCGGAACATGCCGAGCGGGATCAGCGGTTCGGCGACCCTGCTCTCCCAGAAGGTGAAGAGGCCGAAGCAGAGCACGGCGGCGGCCAGGAACAACAGGGTCCTGGAGTCGTCCCAGCCCCACTCCGCGGCCTTGATCAGTGCCCAGATCAGCGAGAACATCGCGCCGGACAGGAGCAGGATGCCGAGCAGGTCGAAGGAGCGCGGGGCGTTCTCGGCCCGGTGGTCGACCAGGATGAACAGGCCGAAGAGCAGCGCGACGATGCCCACGGGCACGTTGATGAAGAAGACGGACTGCCAGCTGACGTGCTCGACGAGCAGACCGCCGACGATGGGCCCGGCGGCGGTGGAGGCGCCGATGACCATGCCCCAGATGCCGATGGCCATGTTGAGCTTCTCGGCGGGGAAGGTGGCGCGCAGCAGGCCGAGGGCGGCGGGCATCAGCAGCGCGCCGAACAGGCCCTGCGCGACGCGGAAGCCGATGACGAGCTCGACGCCGTCGGAGAGGCCGATCGCCGCGGAGGACACGGCGAAGCCGGCTATGCCGATGAGGAAGGTCTGGCGGTGGCCGAAACGGTCGCCGAGCTTGCCCGCGGTGATCAGGGAGACCGCGAGGGCCAGCAGGTAGCCGTTGGTGATCCACTGCACCTCGGCGAGCGAGGCGCCGAGGTCCTTCTGGATGGCGGGGTTGGCGACGGCGACGATCGTGCCGTCCAGGGTGACCATCATGACGCCGATCGCGACGGCGAAGAGGGTCAGCCAGGGGTGGCCGCGCAGTCCGTTGCGGGCGGTGGCCGGGCCTGGCTCCTTGGCGGGTACCTGATCGTCGACGGTGATCTGACTAGTCATGCGCACAGGCTAGTGACAGCGACTGACACTTCACAGACGGGTGAACGGGACAGTCGCTGTCACGTCCGTCACAGGTACCCTGACCGCTCACTCAGCGTCAGATCAGCCCCGAGCCGGACCCTGCCCCGGATGCGGACCAGCAGACTCAGGAAGGACCCCCCACGGTGATGAGCGACGAGCGGCCGGCGGAGGGCCGGGGGACCGGACTGCGCGAACGCAAGAAGCGGCGCACCCGGGACGCCCTGCTGCGCGCCGCCCTGCTCCTGTTCATCTCCCAGGGATACGAGCAGACCACCGTCGACGAGATCACCGACGCCGTGGACGTCTCCCAGCGCACCTTCTTCCGCTACTTCGCCAACAAGGAAGAGGTCGCCTTCGCCGTCCAGGAGCTGGTCGAGTCCCACTTCTTCGCCGAGCTCAGCTCCCGGCCGGCCGCCGAGGGCCCGCTGGAGGCGCTGCGCAACGCCGTGCTCGCCGCCTGGGACACCGTCGAGGAGGCCATCTCCGAGGTGGTGCCCGTCGACCTCTACATGCGCAGCTACCAGCTCATCGAGTCGACCCCGGCGCTGCTGGCCGTGCACCTGCGCCGCTCCACCGAGCTGGAGGAGCGGATCGCCCGGCTGATCGCGGCCCGGGAGGGCCTCGACGTGGACGCCGACCCGCGGCCGCGGGTGGCCGTGGCCGCCTTCTCCGGGGTGATGCGCGTCACCGGACGGCTCTGGGGACAGGGCGAGGACGCGAGCGTGGACGCGATCCGCCGGATGACCGAGGCGTACATGGACCAGATCGGCCCGGCGCTGGCAGCGGACTGGGGCCGTAAGCCCACCACGGGCCCGGCCCGGAACCACCCGGCCTGACCCCGGCCTTGGCCCGCCCGGGGGCAGCCCATCCAGCCTCGCCGGCGTTTGAGGCGCGGGGTCCGGGCCGGAGCCCCAGGAAACCCGGCTCCGCCGGGCACCGGGCTCTGCCCGGACCCACGCCTCAAACGCCGGCGAGGCTGGGTTCGGTTCCGCCGGGCCGGAGGCCGTGAGGCGTGTCACCCGGCGCGCCGTCAGGCCGGGAGGTCTCCTACGCTGGTCCCAGTGAACCTGCCCGGCCCCGCCCTCCCCCCCGCTCACGAAGCCGTCCCGCGACGCCCCGCCGCCCTGCGCACCCTGCTCGCGCTCGCGGTGGTCTTCGTCATGCTGGCGACCACCGGCTGGACCGCGGTGCACCGCCCCGAGGCCGGCACCCCCCTGCGGGCCACCGCCCTCGCCGCCTGGGCCTCGGCCCGGATCAACGGCCGCCCCGTACCGCCCGCCGACGCCCCCGTGCGTACGGTGGCCCGCTTCTTCGCCGGGCTCGACGGCGCCCAGCGGGCCCGCCTCGCCGACGGCTACCCGCTGGTCGTGGGCAACCTCGACGGGGCGCCCGTACCGACCCGCTACCGGGCGAACCTGCGCGGCCTGGAGCAGGCCCGTCTGATCGAGGACGCCCGCAGCCGGGACGTCGCGCTGACCCCGGCCGACCGGGCCACGGCGACCCGCCGCGCCCACCGCTTCGCCTCCCTGGCCGAACCCGGCCGGCAGATCCTCGCCTTCGACCCCACCGGCGGCGGCCGCGTCGCCGAGGTCTTCGGCGACCTCGAACGGGCCCGCCGGGTCTCGGTGATCGTCCCCGGCGTCGACACCGACCTCATCACCTTCGAGCGCACCCAGCGCCGTTTCAGCGCCCCGGTCGGCATGGCCGAGTCCCTGTACGAGGCCCAGCGCGCGGCCTCGCCGGACGCCCGGACCGCGGTCATCGCCTGGGCCGGCTACACCGCGCCCACCGGGGTGGGCATGGACGCGGCCACCGGCCGGATGGCCGTCGACGGCGCCGTCCGGCTGAGGGCGCTGGCCATGGCCCTGCCTGGGGATTCGAGCATCGCGCTGTTCTGCCACAGCTACGGCTCGGTGGTGTGCGGGGTCGCCGCGCACGAACTGCCGGACCGGGTGACGGACCTGGCGGTCGCGGGCAGTCCCGGGATGCGCGCGGAGAACGTGGACGACCTCGACACCTCCGCCCGGGTCTGGGCCATGCGGGACGAGGGGGACTGGATCGAGGACGTGCCGCACCTGGAGGTCGGCGGGCTGGGCCACGGCGCGGATCCGGTGTCCCCGGAGTTCGGCGCGCGGCTGCTCTCCTCGGCCGGCGCCAGGAGCCACACCGGCTATTTCGCGCCAGGTACCGGCTCGGTGGACAACCTCGCCAAAATCGGAACCGGCGCATTCGGTTCCGTGGTCTGCGCGGACGCGGATGACGCCTGCCGCCGCGGAATCTCCGGCACAGCAGGGGACTGACGCGCGTAGAGACCCGGAAACGGGCACCGCAACGAGGGGGACGCGCGGGGGCACCGCCGTTTACCATGTGCCGCATGGGTGACGTACTGGCCGGAAACCATGCCGTCTGGGAGTTCGACTCGGACTCGGTGCTCATCCGCTTCGCACGGGGGATAAGAACGCCGAGGACGCCGAGACTCTTCCAGGCCCTGGGCATGCGCCGGATCCCCCTGGAAGCGGTGTGCGGGGTGGACCTGACCCCGGGGAAGCGGGACACGGTGGTGCTGCGCGCCACGCCGCGGCCGGGGGCCGATCCGCTGATGGAAGCCGCTGCCGGGCAGTTGAAGGAGGCCTGCGACCCGTACCGGCTGGTACTGCCGGGCGAACGGGCCGCGCAAGCCGCCTCCTTCGCCGACGCGCTGCGCTCCCGCCTCTCGCCGGACGCCGCCGAGCCGGCCGGGCGCTTCCTGGTCGAGGCCCCGCAGCCGCCGGTCCACCTGAAGGCGTACGACGCGCGGCTGGGCTTCGACGGCGGGGCGGTCACCTTCCGCTGGTCCCGCACGGGCGCCACCAGCACCAAGTGGAGGGCGGGCGACCAGCGTTACCCGCTGTCCGCCCTCAGCGGCATCGAGTGGTGCTCCCCGGAGGGTCCCGGCGGCCACCTGCGGCTGCTGCCGCGCGAGCCCCGGCAGAGCGGCGCCGACCTCCGCCCCGACCACGACCTCGCCACGGCGGTCTTCCGGGTGGGCTACGGGGCGGTGCACGAGTCGCTGCCGTTCGCCGCGGCCGTCCTCGCCGCCCTGCGCGGCCGCGCCCCGGTCGCGTCGGTCCCCGGCCCCCGCGCCGGCGACGACCGCCTGCGGCACCTGAGCGAGCTGCACGGCGCGGGGCTGCTGACGGACGCCGAGTACGCGGCCCTGCGGGACCGGTTCAGCTCCGCGGCCGACGCCTGAGCCGCAGGGGCGTCCCGCCGGTCAGGGCCGCCCCGGCTCCGTGCAGGTGTTCCTCCCGTACATCCCGATCTTGTGGTCCAGTACGGCGAGCGCGTCCGTCAGTTCGGTGAGCCGCGCCCGCACGTCGCGCCGCGTCCGCTCCAGCAGCTCGCGGCGTTCGTCGACGGTGTGCTCACCCGCGCGCACCAGCTCGGCGTACCGGACCATGTCCGCCACCGACATCCCGGTGGCGCGCAGCTTGCCCACGAAGGCCAGCCAGTGCAGGTCCTCGTCGCTGAAGCGGCGCTGGCCCGAGTGGGAGCGGCCCACCTGCGGCAGCAGGCCGATCCGCTCGTACCAGCGCAGGGTGTGCTGGGTCAGACCGGTCCGGGCCTCGACCTCGCTGATCGTGTACCGCGTCTGCGTCAGGCTCTGGCTCATGGCCCCACGCTAAAACCTTGGAGCGCACTCCAAGCAAGTAGGCTCGGCCGCATGGAGAGCATGGAGGGCGTCAACGGCATGGAAAGCCTGCGGATCATCGAGACCTGGCCGGTACCGGCCGCCGCGGCGGCCGTCGTACGCGCCGACGGCAGCCTGGCCGGCTCCCACGGGCCCGTCGACCGGCGCTTCCCGCTGGCCTCGGTCACCAAGCCGCTCGCCGCGTACGCCGCACTCGTCGCGTACGAGGAAGGCGCGATCGAGCTGGACGAGCCGGCCGGGCCCGAGGGGTCCACGGTCCGTCACCTGCTGGCGCACACCAGCGGCCTGGCCTTCGACGAGCACCGGGTGACCGCCCCGCCCGGGCAGCGCCGGCTGTACTCCAACGCCGGCTTCGAGGTGCTCGGCGACCACATTGCCAAGGCGACCGGGATCCCCTTCACGGAGTACCTGCACCAGGCCGTCTTCGAGCCGCTGGGCATGACCTCCTCCACCCTGGAGGGCTCGCCCGCCAAGGACGGCGTCTCCACCGTCCTTGACCTCGTGCGGTTCGCCGCCGAACTCCAGGCGCCCCGGCTGCTCGACGTCCGCACGGTCGCCGAGGCCACCGGAGTCGTGCACCCCGGCCTCAAGGGCGTCCTGCCCGGCTACGGGCACCAGTCCCCCAACGACTGGGGGCTCGGCCTGGAGATCCGCGACGGCAAGTCCCCGCACTGGACGGGCAGCTCCTCCTCGCCGCGCACCTTCGGCCACTTCGGCCAGTCCGGCACCTTCCTGTGGGTGGACCCGGACGCGCGCGCCGCGTGCGTGGCGCTGACCGACCGCGCCTTCGGCCCGTGGGCCGTCGAGGCCTGGCCCCCCTTCACCGACGCGGTCCTGGCGGAGCTGGCGCGCTAGGGAAGTTCCCAGATCAGCACTTCCCCCGGGGACCCGGCGGTGATCTCCAGGTCCCGTTCGCCGGTGATCCGCACCGAGTCCCCGGGCCCCAGCTCCTCGCCGTCCAGGCGCAGGTCCCCGCGCACCACGTGCAGGTAGACGCGCTCGGCGGCCGGTACGGGGACCCGCTCGCCCGCGCCGGGCCGCCGCACGTGCAGGACGGCTCCGGCCGCGGGGACCTCGTAGGGCGTGCCGTCGGGGATCCCCCGGACCACCTCGTACGAGGGCTCCCCGCCCGGGGCGAGCGGTGCGAGCCACATCTGAACGAAGCGCAGCCGGCCGACGCCGTCGTTGCGCTCCACGTGCCGGGCCCCGGATCCGGCGCTGAGCCGCTGCACGTCCCCGGCCCGGACCAGGCCGGTCTGCCCGGTGGTGTCCTTGTGGGTGAGTTCGCCCTCGACGACCCAGGTCACGATCTCGGTGTGGCTGTGGGGGTGTTCGTCGAAGCCGGCGCCGGCGGCGAGGGTCTCCTCGTTGCAGGCCAGGACGGGTCCGAAGCGCAGGTTGTCGGGGTCGTAGAACGACCCGAAGGAGAAGGCGTGCCGGGTGGAGATCCCGGCCGCCGGATCCCCGCCCTCGTACCGGTCGGCTCCTCGGCGTACATCAATCATGGAGGCCACGGTAGCCCCGGTGGCGAGACCGGACTCCGCGCAGCCGTCCCGATAAGGCAGTCTTGTCACGTGCCTCAACCCGAACGTGAGCATTCCCCCGCGACACACTCCGCGCATCCCGCTCCCGCCCATCCGCACACCGCGACGCTGCGCCGCCTGGAGAAGTCCTCCGGCCGGCTCGCGGCGAACGCGATCGCGCGGATGGACGAGACCCTGCCGTGGTACCGGGCGATGCCCCCGGAGAACCGGTCCTGGATCGGCCTGGTCGCGCAGGCCGGCATCGCCGCGTTCACGGAGTGGTTCCGGCACCCGGAGACGCCGCAGGCGATCTCCACCGACGTGTTCGGGACGGCTCCGCGCGAGCTGACCCGGGCGATCACGCTGCGCCAGACGGTGGAGATGGTCCGCACCACGATCGAGGTCATGGAGACCGCGATCGACGAGGTGGCGGCGCCGGGCGACGAGCAGATCCTGCGCGAGGCGCTGCTGGTGTACGCCCGGGAGATCGCCTTCGCGACCGCCCAGGTGTACGCGCAGGCGGCCGAGGCGCGCGGGGCGTGGGACGCCCGGCTGGAGTCCCTCGTCGTCAACGCGGTGCTGTCCGGGGAGGCCGACGAGGGCGCGCTGTCGCGGGCCGCGGCGCTGGGCTGGAACTCGCCGGAGCACGTGTGCGTGGTCCTCGGTACCGCTCCGGAGGGGGACAGCGAGCTGACGGTCGAGGCGATCCGGCGGGCGGCCCGGCACCACAAGCTCCAGGTCCTGACGGGTGTGCTCGGGGACCGTCTGGTCGTGATCGCGGGCGGCAGCGACAATCCGATGCAGGTGGCGAAGTCCCTGATCGGGCCGTTCGCGGCGGGTCCGGTGGTGGCGGGTCCGGTGGTGCCCGACCTGCTGAACGCGACGAAGTCGGCGCAGGCGGCGGCGGCCGGGCTGAAGGCGTGCACGGCGTGGCAGGACGCGCCGCGACCGGTTCTGGCAGACGATCTCCTGCCGGAACGCGCGATCGCCTCGGATCCGGCTGCGCGAGAGCAGTTGGTAGAGGAGATCTACAGACCGCTTGAAGAAGCGGGCTCAGCTTTGCTTGAGACGCTGAGCGTGTACCTGGAGCAGGCGAGCAGTCTGGAAGGGGCCGCCCGGATGCTGTTCGTGCACCCCAATACGGTGCGCTACCGGCTGCGACGTGTGACCGACGTCACCGGCTGGTCGCCCTCCGATGTCCGTTCGGCCTTCACCCTGCGGATCGCCCTGATCCTCGGGCGTCTGGCCGACGGAGATCCGCAGTCCTAGACTTTTGTCGGACATCAACAATTACCCCGGCCGTTCTTGGTCCCTGTCCCCACGGGCGGCAGGGACCATCCACAAGAGAGAGTGTGAGGGTGCTCGTACTCGTCGCTCCCGGCCAAGGCGCCCAGACGCCTGGCTTCCTGACTCCCTGGCTCGACCTCCCCGGTGCCGCTGACCGCGTCGCCGCCTGGTCCGACGCCATCGGGCTCGACCTTGCCCACTACGGCACGCACGCCGACGCCGACGAGATCCGCGACACGGCCGTGGCCCAGCCGCTGCTGGTCGCCGCCGGTCTCCTGTCGGCCGCCGCGCTCGGCCCCCGTACGGCCTTCGGTGCCGTCGCGGGCCACAGCGTCGGCGAGATCACCGCCGCCGCGTACGCGGGGGTGCTGTCCGACGCCGACGCCCTGTCGTTCGTCCGCACCCGCGGGCTGGGCATGGCCGAGGCCGCCGCCGTCACCGAGACGGGCATGGCCGCGGTCCTCGGCGGCGACCCCGACGTGGTGGTCGCGCACCTGGAGAAGCTGGGTCTGACCCCGGCCAACATCAACGGGGCGGGCCAGATCGTGGCCGCCGGCACCGCGGAGCAGATCGCCGCGCTGGTCGCCGAGAAGCCCGAAGGCACCATGAAGGTCGTCGCCCTCAAGGTCGCGGGCGCGTTCCACACGCAGCACATGGCCCCCGCGGTCACGACGCTGGAGAAGGCCGCTGAGGCCCTCACTCCGGCCGACCCGGCGCTGAAGTACGTCTCGAACAAGGACGGCCAGGTCGTGGCCACGGGCGCCGATGTCGTCGCCCGTCTGGTCGGCCAGGTCGCGAACCCCGTCCGCTGGGACCTGTGCATGGAGACGTTCGGCGAGCTGGGCGTCACCGGGATCATCGAGCTCAGCCCCGGCGGAACCCTGACGGGCCTGGCCAAGCGGGCCCTGAAGGGCGTGCCGAGCGTCGCCCTGAAGACCCCGGACGATCTCGACAAGGCCGCGGCGCTCATCGCCGAGCACTCGGCCTGAGAGAAGGAGCCCACACAGCATGTCCAAGATCAAGCCGGCCAAGGGCTCCCCGTACGCCCGCATCCTCGGCGTCGGCGGCTACCGGCCGACCCGTGTGGTGCCCAACGAGGTCATCCTCGAGACGATCGACTCGTCCGACGAGTGGATCCGTTCGCGCTCCGGCATCGCGACCCGGCACTGGGCCTCGGACCAGGAGACGGTCGCCGCGATGTCGGTGGAGGCCTCGGGCAAGGCGCTGGCCGACGCCGGTGTCTCGCCGGAGAAGATCGGGGCCGTGATCGTCTCGACGGTCTCGCACTTCAAGCAGACCCCGGCCGTCGCGACGGAGATCGCGCACCGGATCGGTGCGGGCAAGCCCGCCGCCTTCGACATCTCCGCGGGCTGCGCCGGCTTCGGTTACGGACTGACCCTGGCCAAGGGCCTGGTGGTGGAAGGTTCCGCCGAGTACGTCCTCGTGATCGGCGTGGAGCGGCTCTCGGACCTCACCGACCTGGAGGACCGCGCGACGGCCTTCCTGTTCGGGGACGGTGCGGGCGCCGTGGTCGTGGGCCCCTCGGACGAGCCGGCCATCGGCCCCACGGTGTGGGGTTCGGAGGGCGACAAGTCCGACACCATCAAGCAGACCGTGCCGTGGGACGAGTACCTCGGCAAGGACGGCGGCGAGAAGTTCCCGGCCATCACCCAGGAGGGTCAGGCGGTCTTCCGCTGGGCCGTCTTCGAGATGGCCAAGGTGGCCCAGCAGGCGCTCGACGCCGCCGGGATCACCGTCGACGACCTGGACGTCTTCATTCCGCACCAGGCAAACATGCGGATCATCGACTCGATGGTGAAGACTCTGAAGCTGCCGGAGCACGTCACGGTCGCCCGTGACGTGGAGACCACCGGCAACACCTCGGCCGCCTCGATCCCGCTCGCTATGGAGCGGCTCCTGGCGACCGGAGCGGCGAAGAGCGGCGACACCGCGCTCGTCATCGGCTTCGGGGCGGGACTCGTCTACGCCGCGACGGTCGTTACCCTCCCCTAGGACCAGGTTCCACTTCCCGGTCCGAGTACCCAGTCAGCTAGAGAAGGAGCGCCACATGGCCGCCACGCAGGAAGAAATCGTCGCGGGTCTCGCGGAGATCGTCAACGAGATCGCCGGCATCCCCACCGAGGACGTCGCGATCGAGAAGTCGTTCACCGACGACCTGGACGTCGACTCCCTGTCCATGGTCGAGGTCGTCGTCGCCGCCGAAGAGCGCTTCGACGTCAAGATCCCGGACGAGGACGTCAAGAACCTCAAGACGGTCGGCGACGCTGCCGGCTACATCCTGAAGCACCAGGCCTGAGCCTGACGAGCGTTTGTCGCCACCTGGCGGTGGCGCCGTGACAATTCAGCACCCCCTTAGACGTGGAGAAAGAATTCCTGTGAGCCCGACCAATCGCACCGTGGTCGTCACCGGTATCGGCGCAACCACTCCGCTGGGTGGCGACAGCGCTTCGACCTGGGAAGGTCTGCTCGCCGGCCGTTCCGGCGTAAAGCCCCTGGAGGGCGAGCGCTTCGCCGAACTCCCGGTCCGTATCGCCGCCCCGGCCGCCGTGGACCCCAGTGAGGTCCTGCCCCGCCCGCTGGCCCGCAAGTTGGACCGCTCGGCGCAGTTCGCCGTCATCGCGGCCCGTGAGGCCTGGGCCGACGCCGGTTACACCGCTCCGGCCGGTGAGGACGCGGCCGTCGAACCCGAGCGCCTGGGCACCGTGATCGCCTCCGGCATCGGCGGCGTGACGACCCTGCTCGACCAGTACGACGTACTGAAGGAAAAGGGTGTGCGCCGGGTCTCCCCGCACACCGTCCCCATGCTCATGCCGAACGGCCCGTCGGCCAACGTGGGCCTGGAGGTGAACGCCCGGGCGGGCGTGCACACCCCGGTCAGCGCGTGCGCCTCCGGCGCCGAGGCCATCGGCTACGCCGTCGAGATGATCCGTACCGGCCGCGCCGACGTGGTCGTCGCGGGCGGCACCGAGGCGGCCATCCACCCGCTGCCGATCGCGGCCTTCGCCAACATGATGGCGATGTCCAAGAACAACGAGAACCCCGAGCAGGCCTCCCGCCCCTACGACAAGGGCCGCGACGGCTTCGTCCTCGGCGAGGGCGCGGGCGTCGTCGTCCTGGAGTCCGCGGAGCACGCCGCCGCGCGTGGCGCCCGGGTCTACTGCGAGGTGCTGGGCCAGGGCCTGTCCGCGGACAGCCACCACATCGCGCAGCCGGAGCCGACCGGCCGCGGTGTCGCGGCCGCGGTGCAGAACCTGCTCGACAACACGGGCCTCGACCCGGCCGAGCTGGTCCACCTGAACGCGCACGCCACCTCGACCCCGCAGGGTGACACGGCCGAGCTGAAGGCCCTGCGCAAGGTCCTGGGCGACGACCTCGACCACATCGCGATCTCCGCGACCAAGTCGATGACCGGTCACCTGCTGGGCGGCGCCGGCGGTATCGAGACGGTGGCGACCGTGCTCGCGCTGTACCACCGGATCGCTCCGCCGACGATCAACGTCGACGAACTCGACGACGACATCGACGCGGACATCGTGCGCGACGAGGCACGCAAGCTGCCTGCCGACGGCCCGATCTCCGCGATCAACAACTCCTTCGGCTTCGGCGGCCACAACGTCACTCTGGCGTTCCGCACCGTCTGACCCGTACGCATACGGAAGGGCCCCGCCCGGCAGTCGCCGGGCGGGGCCCTTCCGTATGCGTACGGGTCAGACGACCTGGTGGAGCCAGCGGACCGGGGCGCCCTCGCCCGCGTAGCGGAAGGGCTCCAGCTCGTCGTCCCAGGGTTTGCCGAGCAGTTTGGCGATCTCCGCCTCCAGATCGGTCTCGCCGCGCGCGGACCGGGCGAGGGCGGCGCGCAGCCGGTCCTCCGGGATCAGGATGTCGCCGTGCATGCCGGTGACGGCGTGGAAGATGCCGAGCTCGGGGGTGGAGCTGTAGCGCTCGCCCTCGGAGGTCGGGCAGGGTTCCGCGGTCACCTCGAAGCGCAGCAGGTGCCAGCCGCGCAGCGCGGAGGCGAGTTTCGAGGCGGTGCCCGCTTCGGCCTGCCAGGAGAACTCGGCTCTCCAGGTGCCCGGGGAGGCGGGCTGCCTGATCCAGTCGAGGTTCACCCGCACCCCGAGCACGCCCGCCACAGCCCATTCCACGTGCGGGCAGAGCGCGCGCGGTGCGGAATGCACGTACAGAACTCCACGTGTCGTCACCTGGACCTCCAGTGTGGGACGAGGTCGGGAATAAACTCCAGAAAACGGACAGTTTGTGACGTGATGTAATGTAACGGAAATTATTTGACATTGCGCTACGGGACTTGCGGCCGAAACGCCACGGGAAAAAGCTACCGTGCGTCAGGGGTCATGGTGTGACGTACCGTCGCTCCGAGGCCCGTAATCACAGAGCTTTCACTCAGCAGGACGCCCCGGCCGACGCGGTCGGCGACACGGAGGGGACCGACCCGATGCGCACCACCGCTCCGCGCCGCACGGCGCGCCGGAACCTCGCGGGCGCGGGTGCGGCGATCGCCCTCCTGGCCGGGGCGGTGACGGGGTGCCAGTCGGACGGGGGGCGGGATCCGGGCGAGCGCGGGGCCGAGGCCGCACCGCGGTGGAACACCCAGCCCGCCTCGATCGCCGCGGTGGGCGACTCCATCACACGCGGTTTCGACGCCTGTTCGGTCCTGGCCGACTGCCCCGAGGTCTCCTGGGCCACGGGCAACGACCCCGAGGTCGACTCGCTGGCCACCCGGCTGCTGGGGGGCGCCGAGGCGCCGGCGCGGAGCTGGAACTACGCGGTCACCGGCTCGCGGATGGCGGACCTGCCGGGGCAGCTGGCCTCGGCGGCGACCCACAAACCCGACCTGGTCACGGTGATGGTGGGCTCGAACGACGCCTGCCGGCCCACGGCTTCGTCGATGACGCCGGTGGCGGAGTTCCGGGCAGGTTTCGAGAAGGCCCTCACCGAACTGCGGGCCGCGTCCCCCGCCTCCCAGGTGTACGTGTCCAGCGTGCCGGACCTCCAGCGGCTGTGGGAGCAGGGCAAGGACAGCCCGATGGTCCGGCAGATCTGGAAGCTGGGGATCTGCCAGTCGATGCTCGCCGATCCGCTGTCGGCGGCCTCGGGGGCGACGGCCCGGCGCGAGCAAGTGCGGGCGCGGGTGGTCGAGTACAACGAGGTGCTGCGCGAGGTCTGCGGGAAGGATCCGCTGTGCCGCTACGACGGCGGGGCGGTGTTCCAGTACCCCTTCTCGGCGGAGCAGTTGAGCCGCTGGGACTGGTTCCACCCGGGCAAGGACGGTCAGGCGCGGCTGGCGGAACTCGCCCACCGTCAGGTGACGGCGGCCGAACCGCCACGTTGACGCGGACGGCCCGGGTGGACGGCGGGCGGACCGGGGGCGGGTGTCAGGGCCCGCCCCCGGTCCTGTTCCGGGGGCCGTATCAGGGGTGATTTCCGGCCATTTGCCGTTGTTACGGTGTGTTACGTGATGTCGAGCGTGGCGCTCAGTCGCGTGTCGCCGTGCGAGTGGCTCGCGCGGACCTCGTAGACCCCGCCGATCCGCTGCCAGCCGCGGGCCTCCTCGTCCCAGATCTCGAAGGCCCGGGCGGGCAGGGCGATCACGGCCTCGACGCTCTCGCCGGGGCCGGCCACGACACCCTCGAAGGCGGCCAGCCAGCTCGCCGGGCGTTCCACAGGGTCGGCCGCCGGCGCCAGGTAGACCTGGACGACCTCGCGGCCGGGCCGGGTGCCGGTGTTGGTGAGGCGGACCCGGACGGTGTCGGGGGTGACCTCCAGGGACTCGTACGTCCAGTCGGTGTAGCCGAGGCCGTGCCCGAAGGGGTAGGCCGGGGCGACGCCGTGCTTCTCGTAGGCGCGGTAGCCGATGAAGAGCCCCTCCCCGTACTCCAGGCACCCCTCGCCGGGGAGGACCTCGGTGACGGGGGCGTCGGCGAACCGGGCGGGCCAGGTGGTGGGCAGCCGGCCGCCCGGTTCCGCGTCCCCGAGGAGTACGTCGGCCAGCGCGGCCCCGCCCTCCTGCCCGGGGAACCAGGTCAGCAGTACGGCGGCCACCTCCTCGCGCCAGGGGAGCTCCACCGGGGAGCCCGCGTTGACGACGACCACGGTGTTCGGGTTGACGGCGGCGACGGCGCGCACCAGGTCGTCCTGACGGCCCGGCAGACACAGGTCGCGTCGGTCGAAGCCCTCGGACTCGACGCGCTCGGTGGTGGCGACGACCACCACGGCGGTGTCGGCGCCGCGGGCGGCCTCCACGGCCTCGGCGATCAGCTCGTCGGCGTCGCGGCGCGGGCCGAGGTGGAGCAGCGAGAACATGATCGCCTTGAGCGGCATCTCGGTCATGTCGGGGACCTGGCAGGTCAGCGACACCTCTACGGGCTCGCCCTCGGTGAGGGCGATCCGGGCGCGTTCGGCGGGGGCGCCGAAGAAGGCCTCGAAGGGGTCGGCCTCGTTGCCCATCTCCTGGACGCCCTCCCACAGGGTCCGCCCGCCGACGGCCAGGGTGAAGGCGCCGAGGCCGCGCGTGCCGAAGGCGTGCTCGCCGCTCTCGCGCGGCACGAACCGGCCGGTGACCTCGATGCTCGCCATGGTCTCGTACGAGGCCCCCGCGGGCAGGTCGTCGCCGATCCACTGGACCTGGCCCGACGGGAGGCTGCCCGTACCGAGGACCGCGCCGGAGGCGTCGCGGCAGACCGCGTGCAGCTCGAAGCCCTGGTCGGCGGCGGCCGGTTCCTCGGAGGGGTCTGCGCCCACGGCGAAGGTGAGCGAGCCGTCCGGCAGGGCCGCCGTGAGGCCGTCGAGCGGGGAGACGATCCGCTCGGGGAAGACGGTGGCGGAGCCGCCGCCGAGGACGCGGGCGTCGCGGGCGGCGGCGCCGATGAGGGCGACGGTGCGGCCCGCGGCGGCGTCCAGCGGCAGGGCGCCGTCCTCGTTGCGGACCAGGACGAAGCCGCGGACGGCCAGTTCACGGGCGAGGGCCTGGCCGTCGACCGGGGCGGGGGCCTCGGCGACGGCGGCGGGGGCGCCCTCCAGGACGCCGACCCGGGCGGCGAGGCGCAGGACGTTGCGCACGGCCTCGTCCACGGTGGCCTCGGCGACCTCGCCGGAGCGTACGGCCGCGGCGAGGGCGGGCCCGTAGACGGTCGTCGGGCCGGGCATGGCCACGTCGAGTCCGCCTTCGATGTCGCCGGTGGTGGAGCGGGCGGCCATCCAGTCGGAGACGTTGTACCCGTCGAAGCCCCATTCGCCGCGCAGGACCTCGTTCACCAGGTACCGGTGCTCGGTCATGGTCGTGCCGTTGACCTGGTTGTAGGCCGTCATGATGCCCCAGGGGTGGGCATTGGCGACGATGGCCTCGAAGGGCGCCAGGTAGAGCTCGCGCAGCGGGCGCGCGGCGATGACGTTGTCGACGGTGAACCGCTCGGTCTCGGCGTCGTTGCCGACGAAGTGCTTGACGGTGGTGCCCACGCCGCCGTCCTGGACGCCGTTCACGTAGCCGCTGCCGATGGCGCCGGTGAGGTAGGGGTCCTCGGAGTAGCACTCGAAGTGGCGGCCGCCGAGCGGCGAGCGGTGCAGGTTGACCGTGGGCGCGAGGAGGACGTGGACGCCCTTGCGGCGGGCCTCCTGGGCGAGGAGCCGGCCGGCCCGGCGGGCGAGCGCGGGATCCCAGGCGGCGGCGAGCGCGGTCGGGGACGGCAGCGCGACGGACGGGTCGTCGGCGGTCCACCGCACGCCGCGCACCCCGATGGGGCCGTCGGACATGACCAGGGACTTCAGCCCGATCTCGGGGAGGGCGGGCAGGGACCACATGTCCTGGCCCGACAGGAGGCGGGCCTTGGTGTCGAGGTCGAGCTTGTCGAGCGCCGCTTCCACGGCGTCCTGGCGGATCTGTTCGCGGGCCTGATCGGCATCGGTCACGGCCGTGCCTCCTCGTTGGGTGCGGTGCGTGCGTGCGGTGCCCCCATCGTGGACCTGTTGCCTGTAGAGCGGTAGGGTTCGTGATGTATTCGTGATATTGGGTTGTCGTACGGTCCTTCTGACAGGTGTGGACGGAAAGGGGTGCCGGGGCGATGGTCAGGGCGAGGAGCGAGGAGCGGCGCGGGGAGATCGTCCGCGCGGCGCTGGAGGTGATCGCGGAGCGCGGCTACCGGGGGGCGTCCCTGGGCTCGGTCGCCGAGCGCGTGGGCCTGACCCAGCAGGGGCTGCTGCACTACTTCCCGACGAAGGAGGCCCTGCTGGTCGCGGTGCTGGAGGAGCGCGACCGCTGGGACACCGGCGGCGGCTCGCGCGCCTCGGCCGACGCCTGGCGCCTGGACCTGCTGGCCTCGCTGGTGGACTACAACGCCATGCGCCCGGGCATCGTGCAGACCTTCTCGGCGCTGCTGGGCGAGAGCGTCACCGACGGCCACCCCGCCCGGGAGTTCTTCACCGAGCGCTACGCCCAGGTGCGTTCGGAGACGGCCGCGGTGCTGCGCGCCGAGTTCGGCGACCGCCTCCCCTCCGGCCTCACCCCGGAACAGGCCGCCCCGCTGCTGACGGCGGTCATGGACGGCCTCCAGTACCAGTGGCTGCTGGCCCCGGAGTCGGTGGACATGCCCGCCGCCTTCCGCTCCTTCCTGGCCCTGCTGCGGGGGCCGGACACGGCTTAGGCTGATCATGTGAAGATCGCCGCAGCGCAGCTGACCTGCGTACCCGCCGATGTCCGCGCCAACGCCGCGCAGGCCGCCGCCCTCGCCGCCTCGGCCCGTGAACAGGGCGCCGAGCTGGTCGTGTTCCCCGAGCTCACGCTCACCGGCTACGAGCTGGAGGCGCTGGCCGCCGACCCCGGACTGTGGACGGCCGCCGACGACCCCCGGCTGGACCCCGTGCGCTCCGCCGGCATCGCGACCGCGGTCAATGTCGCCCTCCCCTCCGGCGGCCCGCGCCCCCTCATCGCCACGCTGGTCCACGACGCGGACGGGGCGCACGTGACCACGTACGCCAAGCAGCACCTGTACCGGCACGAGCGGGAGCAGTTCGCGGCCGGTGGGGGCGACGGCTGCTTCGAACTGGGCGGGATCCGCTTCTCCTTGGGCATCTGCTACGACAACCACTTCCCGGAGCTGACCGGCCGGGCCGCGGCGGACGGCTGCCGCGTCCACCTGGCCAGCTCCCTGTACGGGACGGGCGACGGGATCCACGAGCGGGCCACCGTCCACCCGGGCATCGCCGAGGACCACGGCCTGTACGTGGTCCTCGCCAACCACGTCGGCGCGGCCGGCCCGTGGACCGGCTGCGGCCGGGCCGCGATATGGGCCCCGGGCGGTGCGCTGCTGGCCGAGGCCGACGACCGTACGGCCTGCGTGGTGACGGCCTCGGTGTGATGGGGTGGCGGCCATGAGCGACTACGAGACGATCACGGTTCCGGAACGGCTCCACGGCTACCCGGGCGTGGCCTTCGGCGGCTACGTGGCGGGCGTACTGGCCGGGCGGGCCGCCGCGGCGACCGTACGGGTGGACTTCCGGCGGCCGGTCCCGACCGGGGCGCCGGTCCGGATCGCCCCGACCCCCGGCGGCGGCAGCGAACTGACGGACGGGGACCTGCTGCTGGCCGCGGCGAGCCCCGCCCCGCCGGCTGAACCGCAGCTGCCCGCGGCCCCCACCTGGGAGCAGGCCACGGCGGCAGCGGAGGCCTTCCGGGCGGCCCCGCCGGACGGCATGGTCGACTGCTTCGGCTGCGGCCTGGACCGGACGCCCGCCACCGGGCTGCGCCTGCACTGCGGTCTGGTGACCGGCGGCGAGGTGGTCGCCGCCGCCTGGACCCCCGCGGCGGAACTCGGCGGCGCGGACGGGCTGCTCCCGCCCGAGCTGGTGTGGGGCGCGCTGGACTGCCCCGGGAACGCGGCCGGGCGGCTGCTCGACGGCCGCCGGGCCGGGGCGGTCACGGCCGCGCTGACCGCCCGGCTGCTGCGGCCGGTCCCGGTCGGCGAGGGGCTCGTCTCCTACGCCTGGCTGCTGACGGCCTCGGGCCGCAAGTACACCGTCGGCACGGCGCTGGCCACCTCGGCGGGCGAGCTCTGCGCCGTCGGGGAGGCGCTCTGGGTGGAGCCGCGCCCCACCGCTGCCTGAGCCGGGTCCGGCAGGAGGTGCTTGGCGCCCCACTCCCCCAGGGCCTCCAGGGCCGTGTTCAGGTCCTGGCCCAGGGGGGTCAGGGAGTACTCGACGCGCGGCGGGACCTCGGCGTACACCTCGCGGTGCACGATGCCGTCCGTCTCCAGCTCGCGCAGCTGCGCGGCGAGCACCTTCTCCGAGACCCCCGGGACCAGTCTGCGCAGTTCACCGAAGCGGCGCGGGCACTGGTCCAGCTCCCACAGGAGCGACACCTTCCACTTGCCGTCGATCACGGACATCGCCGCGGCGATCCCGCAGTGGTCCGCACCCGGCCTTCGTGTCACGGACACCGCACACCCTCCCACCTGCTCGCTCACCTCGGGGTAACCACCCACTCCAAGGTGCGTACTTGAGTGACTCATGGCCTTCCACCAGGCTAAACGCCATGACCGACAACACGCCGCAGAACCCGCTCGCCACCCCTTCCGCCCCGCTCACCCTGCTCGGACTCGGCGACATGGGCACGGCCCTCGCCCGCACCTGGCTCGCCGCCGGGCACCCCCTGACCGTCTGGAACCGCACCGCCGCCAAGGCCGGGGCCCTGGTCGCGGAGGGCGCCGTCGCCGCCGCGAGCCCCGCCGAGGCGGTGGCCGCCGGCCGGCTCGTCGTGCTGTGCCTGCTGGACGACGCCTCGGTCGGCGCCGCTCTGGAGGGCGTCGACCTGACCGGCAAGGACCTGGTCAACCTCACCACCGGCACCCCGGCCGAGGGGCGCGCGCGGGCCGCCTGGGCCGAGGCGCGGGGGGCCCGGTTCGTGGACGGCGGGATCATGGCCACGCCGAACATGATCGGCATCCCGGAGGCCGGGGGCTACGTCTTCTACAGCGGCTCGCGCGCACTCTTCGACACCCACCGGGCCACGCTCCAGGTTCCGGCCGGGGCCCGCTTCGTCGGCGAGGACCCGGGGCACGCGGCCCTGCACGACGTGGCCCTGCTGAGTGCGATGTACGGGCTCTTCGCCGGGATCTCGCACGCCTACGCGCTGATCGAGGGCGAGGACATCGCGCCGAAGGACCTGTCCCCGCTGCTGTCCGAGTGGCTCGGCGCGATGGGCTTCTTCACCGGCAACGCGGCCGAGAGGCTGACCTCGCGGGACTTCACCAGCGGGGTCGTGTCCAACCTGGCCATGCAGGTCACCGGCAGCGGCACCCTGCTGCGCACCGCCGAGGAGCAGGGGGTCAGCGCGGAGCTGATCTCCCCGTACCTGGAGCTGATGCGGCGCCGGCTGGCCGCCGATCCCGCCGCCCACGGCGGCGAGGACACGGCCGGCGCCATCACGCTGCTGCGGGCCGGGGCCCGGTCCTAGAAGCCGGGCGGCGGCGGACCGAAGCCCTTGGCCGGGGTCTGGGCCTGGGCCTGGGGCGATACCGGCGCCGGTGCGCCGGTCTGCTGCGGTCCGGCCTGGGCCGCGTGGTGCGTGTGACCCGCGTGGTTCGTGTGCCCCGCCCACTGCGCCTGGTTCGCGTCGCCCGCGGGGTTCCCCGGGGCCGCCTGGTCCGCCCGCTCCCGCGGTTCGCCGGCCGGCAGCAGGTCCCGCGCCATCAGGGTGGCGCCCGCCACCGCGCCCGGCATCAGGAACACCGCGACGAAGGGCACCACGAAGGACAGCACCAGCGGCACGCCGAAGCCGAGCACCAGCATCCGCCGCGACCGCAGCAGCGCCAGCCGGTCGGCCAGCTCCACCCGGCGCCGCTGGAGGGCGACGGAGGTGAGTTCGTGGGTCAGGAAGTAGCCCGAGACGCAGAACCCGATCGCCGGGACCACGGTCTGGCCGATCACCGGGATGAAGCCCAGGGCGAAGAGCAGGATCCCGTAGAGCAGGACCCGGCCGAGCACCTTCACGCTGTCCCGGGCGGAGATCCACAGCTCCTGCCAGAGGGAGAGACCGGACTCGGGGACGTCGCCGCCCTCGCTGCGGTCGACCGCCTCCGAGAGGGACTCGTAGAACGGCTGGCCGATCAGCAGGGTCACGGCGGTGAAGGTGATCACCGCGAGGAAGAGCCCGAGGCAGAAGACCAGGGCGGTCAGGAAGCCGCGGAAGAGTCCGAGCCACGGCGAGGACCATTCGTCGGCGAAGGGGGTGGCCCAGGCGGTCAGGTCGTCGGCGCCGGAGCCGAGCCCGATCAGCGCGCCGGCGTAGAGGACGAGCGTCACCAGCCCGGGCAGCAGCCCGAATCCCAGCCAGCGGCCGTGCCCGAACACCCATCGCTGTCCGGCCAGCAGATACCGGAAGCCCCCCGCAAGATCGCTCATGCGGCCAGTTTAGGGGGTGTGCGCCGGGTCTCCGCGGGAGAGGGGCCGGGGCCGGACACCCCCCTACGGCGAAGGCCGCACCCCGGTTGCGGGGTGCGGCCTTCAGCGAGCGGTGCCGGTCAGACGGCGAGCTCGACGGTGATGTTGCCGCGGGTGGCCTTGGAGTACGGGCAGACCTGGTGGGCCTTCTCGATGAGGTCCTTGGCGGTGGCGGCGTCCACGTTCGGGATCACGGCGGAGATCTTGACGATCAGGCCGAAGCCCTCGTCGTTCTTGCCGATGCCGACCTCGGCGGTGACGGTGGAGCCGGAGATGTCGGCGTTCTCGTTCTTGGCGACGACACCCAGGGCGCCCTGGAAGCAGGCGCTGTAGCCGGCGGCGAACAGCTGCTCCGGGTTGGTGCCGGCGCCGCTGCCACCGAGCTCCTTCGGCGGGTTCACGACGACGTCGAGCTGGCCGTCGTTGGTGGCGACGCGGCCGTCACGGCCGTTCTCGGCGGTGGCGACAGCGGTGTACGCGACGTCGGAGTACTGGATGGACATATAAGAAGATCCTCCTGGTGAATCGCCGCGACTCGCGCCCACGATCGCAACGGTGTGGGGCGAGCCTAACCGGTGAAAGAAACGATCATCTTTCCGGTGTTCTCGCCGCGCAGCATGCCGAGGAAGGCGGAGGTGGCGTTCTCGACGCCCTCGACGACCGTCTCGTCGTACCGGAGCTCACCGGAACGCAGCCATCCGGCGACGTCCTGGACGAACTGCGGCTGGAGTCCGGCGTGGTCGTTGACCAGGATGCCCTGCAGGCGCAGCCGCTTGCCGATGACCTGCATCAGGTTGCGCGGACCGGGGGCGGCCTCGGTGTCGTTGTAGTGGGCGATCGCACCGCAGAGGGTGGCCCGGCCGTTCACGTTCAGGGAGGAGATGGCGGCCTCCAGGTGGTCCCCGCCGACGTTGTCGAAGTAGACGTCGATGCCCTCGGGGGCGGACTCCCGCAGCTGCTCGCCGACGGGGCCGTTCTTGTAGTTGAAGGCGGCGTCGAAGCCGTACTTCTCTGTGAGCAGCGTCACCTTCTCGTCCGAGCCGGCGGAGCCGATCACCCGGGAGGCGCCCTTGATCTTGGCGAACTGGCCGACGAGGCCGCCGACCGCACCGGCCGCGCCGGAGACGAAGACGGCGTCGCCCTCCTTGAAGGAGGCGACCTCGAAGAGCCCGGCGTAGGCGGTCAGGCCCGGCATGCCGAGGACGCCGAGGTAGGTGGAGAGCGGGGCGAGGGCGCCGTCGACCTTGGTGGCGTGCTTCGCGTCGAGCTCCGCGTACTCGCGCCAGCCCAGGCCGTGCAGGACGTGGTCGCCGACCGCGAAGCGCTCGTCGGCGGAGGCCACGACCTCGCCGACCGCGCCGCCGTCCATCGGCTGGTCCAGCTGGAAGGGCGGGATGTACGACTTCACGTCGTTCATCCGGCCGCGCATGTACGGGTCCACGGACATGTGGAGGTTGCGTACGAGGATCCGGCCGGGGGCGGGCTCGGCGGACACGGGCACCTCGCGCAGGGCGAAGTCCTCGGCGACGGGCCAGCCCTGCGGACGGCGGACGAGGTGCCACTCGCGGCTGACGGCAGGGATCTCGGACATGCGGCGCTCCTGAGGGGGAAATGGCGGTGCTTCACAGAAAAGTGCTTCACCAGGTGAAACAACCATGCGCCTGGATATTTCATGTTGTCAAGTAAATGGGTACGCTGGATCCATGCCCAGTCGTCGCGCAGACCCAGTGACCCTTGAGGTCGTCGAACTCATCGGCGACGTCGTGTCCCGCTACCACGAGGAGTACGAGCACGCCGCCGCCCGCCATCAGCTCACCGGCGCCCAGGCCCGTGTGCTCGGGCTGCTCTCCCTGGAGCCGCTGCCCATGCGCCGCATCGCGCAGAAGCTGAAGTGCGAGCCCTCCAACATCACCGGCATCATCGACCGGCTGGAGACGCGGGGCCTCGTCGAGCGCCGCCCGGACCCGGCCGACCGCCGGGTGAAGCTGGCCGCCCCCACCGAGGAGGGGCTGCAGACCGCGGACCGGCTGCGCGAGTCACTGGACTTCGCGCGCGAGCCGCTGGCCGGTCTGTCCACGGCCGAGCGGGCGGTGCTGAGGGACCTGCTCAGGCGGATGCTGGCCGATCCCGCCGGTCGCTAGTGCTGTGGCCGGAAGGGTTTGCCGGGTCGCGTCGTCCGGTGCGGTGCATCGCAAGGCGGAGGGCCGCGGCTCGTACTGGACGTACCGGCGGGGTCCGACAACGCGGCGAGGTGCCGTGCCAGGCGGCGCGACCCGGTGAACCTTTCCGGTCACAGCACTAGCAGCCGCCGAAGAGGGACTCCCAGAACGAGCACGTCTTCGTCGGGGTCGGAGAAGGGGACGGCGGCGGAGGCGGAGGCGGCGCCGGCGTCCCCGTCGGGCTCGCGGTACCGCTGGGCTTGGGCTTGCCCGTACCCGTCGGCCCTACGGTGCCCCCCGGGCCGGGCGTACCGGACGCCGGCCCCGACGTGGCCGGAGCGGGCTCGGAGGAAGTCGGCCCCGGCTGCGTGCCACCCGGGGAGGCGGTCCCCGGCCCGGCCGTCTTCGCGGCTGCCGTACCGGTCTTCGCGGCCCCGGAGGCCTTCCCGGACCCCTTGGCCGTGGGCGCCGCGCCCGTCGGGGCGTCCGGCGCCGGGACGGGTTTCTGCGGCGCGGCGTCGTCGGTCAGCACCACCGTGGCGGCCCGGTCACTACGCTCCCCGTCTGAGGCGATCCCCGCCGCCGCCAGCGTGCCGCCGGTCGCGAGCACCAGCCCGAGCCCGATCGTCAGCACCGTCCGGCGCCGCCTGCGGTGCGTGGCCCGGCGGCGGGCCCCGGACCGGCCCTGGCCCTCGCCCGGTCCGGACAGCACGACGAGCGAGTCGGCGTACACGTCGGCCAGCGTGGAGGGCTGCGCGGAGGCACCCTCCGCGGCGTAGGGCGCGGCGGGCACGTCCGGCGCCTGCGGAGCGGCGGGCATCAAGTACTGGGCCGGGGTTCCGCACCCGGCGCACGCGAGCGCGCCGTTGAGGTGCCTCCGGCAGGCGGGACAGTAGTTCATGGCGCCCGCAGGCTACGCGGTTCCCGGCAACATCCGGATCCCGGGAACGTAAGGATCCTGTGTGGAATCGTTGACGCCATGACAGCGAACCCGACTCCGGGCGCCCGTGGAGCCTTCGGTCCGGCCGCCTTCCAGCTGGTGCTGCTCCGGCGGATGGCCGACTTCCAGCCCGACCTCGCCGACCGGGCCCGCCACCGGCTGGGCGCCTCGCTCGCCGAGCAGCGGGAGGCCAACAAGCGCTGGCAGGCCATGGTCCGCTCGCCCCGGTCGCGCGGGGCCCTCGCCCGCTACCGCTCGGTGCTCGGCCCGCCGGAATCCGCCGGGGCGCGCAGGATCGGCGACCTGGAGTGCCAGGCCCTGCTGTGGCCGGTGCCGCTCTGGCCGGACCTGCGCTTCGAGGTGCTGGCCGCGCCGGACGGGGCGGTGTGGAACGAGTGGCTCGTACGGGCCCCGGGCGCGCGGGGGCCCGTACTGGAGTCGCCGGAGGACCTGCGCCCCTGGTCGGCGACGGTGGACGAGGTGGCGCGGGCCTTCCCCCCGGCGCGGCCGATGGAGGGCACCGCGCCGACCCGCTGGCGCCTGGCCTTCGCGGCGCGGGGGCGGCCGTACGTGGCGGAGTTCACATACGGGCTGCTCCAGCAGGTGTCGCCGCAGGACGAGAACCGCTAGGAGGAAGGCCTAGGAAGCCAGGAAAGCCCGTACGCCGGCCGAGGTGCCGTCGTCGCCGAGCAGGTCGTTGTGCTTCAGGCAGCCGACCGGCGTGTTGGCGGCTCCGGTCAGCGGGACGCTGTCGTCCGGATTGACCACCTCGTCGCAGTTCGACCAGAAGGTCGCGTACTTCACCGCGCCCGGGGTCTCGTCCCCGGAGTTCAGGTTCTTCACCACGTACGACCCGGGGGTCATGTCCCGGCACGCCTGGTCCCACAGGGCGCAGGCCCAGGCGGTGGAGGTGCCGCGGTTGGGTCCGGCCAGCGAGACCCAGTGGTCCACGACGGCCGCGCCGCCGCCGAACTTCACGTACCAGCGGCTGACGAGCGAGCCGAAGGAGTGCGTGACCACGTCGACCCGCGCGGCGCCGGTCTGCCGGCGGACCTCCTCGACGTACCCGGCGAGCCGTCCGGCGAGCACCTCGTTGACCGACTGGTGGGTGTCGTAACCCCAGGAGAAGAGTTCCGAGTCGGCGTACCCGGCGGCCCGCAGGTCCTCGCGCAGACCTCCCCAGACGCCCGGATCGGCGTTGTAGCCGTGGACGAAGACCACCGGATTGCGCGGTGCCGCCTGGCCGGAGGCCTGAGCGGTGACCCGGTCGGCGGCATGGGAAGGGAAGGGCGCCAGCAGCGCCAGGCAGAGTGTCAGGAGAGCCAGCAGTCTCTGGCGGGCCGTCAGCATCGAGTCCCCTTTACCTTGTTACGCGTGAGTAGCGCGTGCGGTGCGCGCATGGTGCTGCCTGTCGGTACAGAAATCCACCCCCATGCAGGCGTGGCGCACCCCCGGCCGGAGCAGCTCAACGGGCGGTAAGGGCCAAATGTCCGAGATGATATGGAAAGCGACCGGCATTCCGCCGGTCCCCTTGCGTCAGTGCTCTCGGGAGGATCTGCCGTGACCGTCAGTCTTGAGCAGTTGCGCCGCTGCCACGTCGCCGTCGACCTGGGTGCGGCCAGAACCCGTGTGTACGTCAAGGGCGCCGGCCTGGTCGTCGACGAGCCCAGCGTCGCCGCGGTGAACACGCGGACCGGCGCGCTCATCGCCGTCGGGACCTTCGCCGAACGGATGACCGGCCGCACCCCCGACTACATCCGGGTCGTACGCCCCGTCTCCGGCGGCACGGTCGTCGACATCGAGATGGCCCAGCGGATGCTGCGTCACCTGCTCGGCGAGAAACTGCGGCGCGCCCTGCGCCGCAAGCCCCGGCTGCGGGCCGCCGCCTGCACCCCGCACGACGCGGACCCGCTGGCCCAGCGGGCGACCGTGGAGACCCTGGTCGGCCTCGGGGCCCGGCGCGTCGAACTGGTCGACACCCTGATCGCCGCGGCCGTCGGCTGCGGCCTCCCCGTGGAGCAGCCGACGGCGACGATGATCATGGTGTGCGGAGCCGCCGCCACCCAGGTGGCCGTCCTCTCCCTCGGCTCGATCGTCACCGCCGAGCGGATCCCGGTCGGCGGCGAGGCCATCGACCACGCGGTGGTCCAGCACCTGCGCCACGCGCACGAGCTGATGCTGCCCAGCCAGGCCGTCCGGCCGCTGCAGCTGGCCCTGCACGGCAACGGCATCACCGCCGAGGGACCGGCCTCCACCCTGATCCACGGCCGCGACGTGGCCACCGGCCTGGCCCGCTCCGTCCAGGTGGACACCGCGGCCGTACGGGACGCCATCCACACCCCCCTGACCGCCGTCCTCGACGGCATCGGCAAGGTGCTGCGGGACTGCCCGCCGGACCTGGTCGCGGACCTGACGGACCGGGGGATCATGATGGTGGGCGGCAGCGCCCTGCTGCCGGGCCTGGACCAGATGCTCCGCGACGCCACCGGGATGCCCGTCGCCATCGCGGAACGGCCGGACGTGTGTGCCGTACTCGGTCTCGGCGCGATGCTCGAAGGGAAGATCGCCCCCATGGTCCTCAACCCGCTGGCCGAATGACGGGTCCGGAGCCCACGCCGGAACAGCAGGAGCCGGACCCGGATCAGCCGGGGCCGGAACAGCCGGACCCGGAGCAGCAGGCCCAGCCGGATCCGGCGCAGGCGGGCCTTCCCGTCCTGCTGGAGGCAGTGCTCAGCGTCGGCTCCGAGCTGGAACTGCACGCGACCCTCCAGCACATCGTGGAATCGGCGGCCGAGCTGTGCTCGGCCCGCTACGCGGCGCTCGGGGTCATCGACCCCGAGCGCGTCCGGCTGACCGAACTGTTCACCGCCGGGATGAGCGAGGCCGAGCGCGCCGCGATCCCCCACCTGCCGGACGGGCGCTGCGGCCTGCTCGGCGTCCTCGTCTCCGACCCGCGCCCGCTCCTGCTCGACGACCTCACCAAGGACCCCCGGGCCGTCGGCTTCCCGCCGGGCCACCCGCCGATGCGCAGCTTCCTGGGCGTCCCGATCCGGGTGCACACCGAGGTCTTCGGCAACCTCTACCTGACCGAGAAGCGCGGCGGCGGCCCCTTCACCGAGGAGGACCTGGCCCTGGTGCGCGTCCTTGCCTCGCAGGCGGGCATAGCGATCGGCAACGCCCGGCTGTACGAGACCGCGCGCCGCCGGGAGCGCTGGATCGAGGGCGCCGCCGCCGTGACCACGACCCTGCTGGCCGGCCGCCCGGCGGCGGACGCGCTGAAGTGCGTGGCCGAGCGGGCCCGGCTGCTCGCGGACGCGGAGGCCGGGGTGGTGCTCCAGCCGACCCCGCAGGGCGGGATGGAGATCGTGGCCGCGTCCACCCAGGGCGACCCCGGGGACCTGGTCGGGACGACCATCGCCCCCGGCTCACCGGTCCTGGAACAACTGCTCGGCGGCGAGCCGGTGTTCATAGAGGACTCGGCCACCGATCCCCGGATGACCACGCACGTGCGGAAACGGTTCGGCCCCAGCATGATGCTCCCGCTCCAGAGCGGCGGCCAGCTGATCGGCACCCTGGCCCTGCCGCGCGGCCGGGGCGGCCGCCCGTACGACGCGGTGGACCGGCTGCTGGCCTCGCAGTTCGCCTCCCAGGCCGCGCTCGCCCTCGTCCTCGCGGACGCGCAGCACGACCGGGAGCAGCTGGCGGTGTACGAGGACCGCGACCGGATCGCGCGGGACCTGCACGACCTGGTGGTGCAGCGGCTGTTCGCGACGGAGATGATGCTGGAGTCCACCCGCCGCCGCTCGTCCAACGCCCCGAGCGGAGACACGGTGGGCGAGGAGCTGACCCGCGCCGTCGACGAGCTGGACTCCACCATCCAGGAGGTCCGGACGGCCATCTTCGCCCTCCAGCAGCCGCCGTCCGACGCCCCGACGACCTTCCGCGGCCGGGTCCTGCGCGAAACGGGCGGGGCGGGGGTGCTGCTGGGCTTCCAGCCGTCGGTGCACTTCGCGGGCGCGGTGGACGCACTGATCCCGGACCCGGTGGCGGGCGATCTGCTCGCGGCCCTGCGCGGCGCGCTGGCCGCGGCGCACCGGCGCAGCGGGGTCACCTCGATCGAGGTGGAGATCGACGCCGACCCCTCCCGGGCCCGCCTGACGGTGACGGACGACGGCCGCACGGAATCGGGCACCCGGGGCACGAGGACGACCTGGGAGTCGGCGCTGTGACCGCGTGACGGCCTGTCTCCCGGCGCTCCTCAGGTGCGCACCCCCCAGGGGGTGTCCCGCCGGTCAGGCCGGATCAGCCCGGGGCGGCCGACGCCATGGATCGCAAGGCCGAGGAGGGAGTCGACGCGGAGCGTCGGCGACCGACGAGAACGCGGCGAGGCGCGGTGCCGGCCGCCCCGGGCCCGGCCTGACCGGCGAGACACCCCCTAGGCTGATTCGGTGACGACGACCCGCCTCTCGGCCCGCGCGGCCATCGCCTCCGTTGCCGATCCCGGCAGCTTCGCCGAACTTCCCGCCCCCCGCCGGGAGTCCCCGCCCGACGGGCCTCTGACCTGGGACGGTTACGACGACTCCCGCGCCCGGGCCGCCGCCCGGACCGGCGAGCAGGAGTCCGTCGTCACGGGCACCGCCCGCATCGGCGGCAGCGAAGCTGCCGTGATCTCCTTCGAGTTCGGCTTCCTCGGCGGTTCCCTGGGCGAACGCACCGGAGACCGGCTCGAAGCCGCCTACACCCACGCTCGGGAGCACCGCCTCCCCCTCGTCTCCCTCATCGCCACCGGCGGCTCCCGCATGCAGGAGGGCATGCTGGCGCTGACTCAGCTCCAGCGGGTGGCCCGCCAGTGCGTCCTCACCCGGGCCGCCGGTCTGCCCCAGATCGCCGTCCTGCGCGATCCCACCACCGGCGGCGGCTGGGCCACCCTCGGCGCCGGGGCGGACGTGATCCTCGCCCTCCCCGAGGCCCAGGTCGGCTTCGCCGGGTCCCGGGTGCGCCCGGCGGACGCGGACCCGGCGGCGTACTCCGCCGAGGGGCAGTACGCCGCCGGGCACGTGGACGCCGTCGTCGCCCCGGCGGACCTCCCCGGCACCCTGGCCGACTGGCTCCGGCTCCTGGCCGCGCCCCGCCACGCGCCCCGCCCCGAGGGGGTCGCCGAGCCCGTCCCGCCCCCGGCCGCACTGGCCGCCGTAGCACCGCCCGAGACCGGCTGGGACGCCGTGCTCCAGGCCCGCCACCCCGGCCGGCCGCGCGCCGAGGCGTACCTGGACTCCTACTTCGGCCTGCGCCTGCCCCTCTCCGGGGACCGGGCCGGCGGCACGGACCCCGGCATGCTCTGCGGGTTCGGGCTGCGGGAGGGCCGGCCGGTGGCGTACGCCGCCCAGTGCGGCACCGCCACCCGGCCGGCGGGCTACCGTACGGCCGCCCGCGTCATCCGCCTCGCGGACCGGCTCGGGATCCCCGTGCTCACCCTGGTGGACACCCCGGGCGCCGCCAACGACGCCGCCGCCGAGCACGCGGGCGCCGGGGCGGCCATCGCGGACACCTTCGCGGCGCTGGCCGCGGCCGCCGTCCCGGTCACCACCCTGCTGATCGGCGAGGGCGGCTCCGGCGGCGCCCTCGCGCTGGCCGCGCCGGGGAACACCTGGGTCACCCCGGACAGCTACTTCTCGGTGATCGCCCCCGAACTGGCGGCGGCCATCCTCAAGCGCCCCCCGGCGGCCGCCCCGGCCACCGCCGACCAGCTGCGCATCCGCCCCCAGGACCTGGTGGCCCTGGGAGTGGCCCGCGGGATCGTGCCCTTCACACCCGACCGGACCGGGCGAACCGCGCCGGGCTGATCCCGACGTGCCGCCCGAAGTGGCGTGTCAGGTGCGCCTGGTCGTAGAAGCCCGCCGCCGTGGCCGCCTCGGCGGGCCGCATCCCGGCCAGCAGCAGCCGCCGCGCCACCGCGACCCGACGCCCCGTGAGATAGGCGTGCGGGGGCAGCCCGTACGCCCTCCGGAAGCTGCGGATCAGGTGCGTCGGGTGGCAGCGGCCGCCGGAAGCCTGCCCCAGCTCCGCCGCGGCCTCCTCCAGGGTGATCCCCTCGGCCACCCGGGCGTCGAGCAGCTCGCGCAGCCGTACGGCCAGGCCCGCGTCCGGGCCCCCGTACGCCGCCGCCTCGCGCCCCGACAGCCACCGGTGCAGCCGCTCCCGTACGAAGACCAGCCGCGACTGCGCTTCGAAGGGGTCCCGCTCGCCCAGGGCGCGGTGCAGCCCGTGCACGCGCTCCCGCAACGCGGGGTCGAACAGCAGCGGGGTGTCGACGGCGGCCCCGGTCAGCGCCTCCGGCAGCACGGAGGTGTCCAGGTACAGCACGCGCTTGCGGAAGCCCGCCTCGGTCACGGTCCGCCCGTCGTGGGGCACCCCGGGCGGCAGCAGGACCACCGCCCCGTCGACGCCGACGCCGTGCCGCTCGCGGTCCAGCGCGAAGTCGACCCGGCCGCCGTCCAGGATCATCAGCGCCCAGGTGTCGTGCACATGGGCCGGGTACGCGTGCTCGGTGAACCGGGCGTGGAAGACCTCGGCGATGCCCGGCACCGACGGCTGCCAGGCGGAGACGGTGCTGCGCGGACGTATCGCGGCCATGTCAGGAACGTACAAGACCGCCCGCGGGCGGGCCGCCAGGCTGTCCGCATGACGACACACAAGGTCAACATCGCTGAAAAACTGGCTGGTTTCACCGAGCAGTGGGCCCCGCGCCGCATCGCCCGCGTCAACGACTACGAGGTCAAGCTCGCCCGGCTGCAGGGCGAGTTCGTCTGGCACACCCACGAGGACACCGACGAGCTGTTCCTGGTCGTCGGCGGCACGCTGACGATCCGTCTGCGCGACGGTGACGTGGTCCTGGGCCCCGGCGAGATGTACGTCGTCCCCCGCGGGGTGGAGCACTGCCCGGCGGCGGACGAGGAGGCGCAGATCCTGCTGTTCGAGCCGGCCGGCACCGTCAACACCGGCTCCGCGGGCGGCGCCCGCACCCGGGAGCCCGTAGAGGCGTAGGTCGTCGGGGCGGGGGTGCCCGATCAGGCCTGGGGCGACCGCGCGTCGTACCGGGCGAAGCCCCGCCAGCGCAGGGCCAGCAGGCCCAGCACCAGGACGCACCCGAGCCCGCCGCCCGTGATCGCCACGGTCGGGGAGGTCAGGTCGGCGACGGTCCCGGCGAGGAAGTCCCCGAGCCGGGGCCCGCCCGCGACGACCACGATGAAGACACCTTGCAGCCGTCCGCGCATCTCGTCCGGGGTGGCGGCCTGGAGCATGGTGGTGCGGAACACCATGGAGGTGGTGTCCGCGTACCCGGCCAGGGCGAGGAAGAGCAGCCCGAGCCACAGGTTCCGGGTGAGCCCGAAGACGGCGATGGCCAGCCCCCAGGCTCCGACGGCGAGCAGGATCGCCACGCCGTGGCGGCGGACGCGGCCGTGCCAGCCGGAGAACACCCCGCCCAGCAGCGCCCCGACTGCGGGCGCGGCCACCAGCAGGCCGACCGTCTCGGCGTCCCCGCCGAACCAGAGCCCGGCGACGGCCGGGAACAGCGCCCTCGGGTGGGCCAGCACCATGGCGGCCATGTCGGAGAAGAAGGTCATCCGGATGTTCGGCCGGGTCCCGAGGAAGCGCAGCCCGTCCAGGACGGAGGCCCTGCCGCTGCTGCCCTCGGCGCGGTCGGGCTTCATCGACGGCAGCCGCCACATCGCGTACAGGGCGGCGGTGAAGGTCACCGCGTCGATCAGGTAGGCCGCCTGGTACCCCCACCAGCCGACGGTCAGCCCGCCCAGCATGGGCCCGACCATCATCCCGGCGGTGATGGTCACGGTGTTGAGCGCGTTGGCGGCGGGCAGCTGCTCGACCGGCAGCAGGCGCGGGGTCATCGCGGCCCTGGCCGGCCCGGTGAGGGCGCCGCAGACCGACTGGAGCGCGACGACCGCGTACAGGAACCAGACCCGGTGGTAGTCGAGCAGCGCGGCCCCGGCGAGCGCGATCGACAGGCCGGCGGAGCCGAGGGAGCTGTAGAGGCCGAGCTTGCGCCGGTCCACGGTGTCGGCGATGGCCCCGCCGTAGAGCCCGAAGACGATGAGCGGGACGAGGGAGAAGAGCCCGACGAGCCCGACGGAAAAGCTGGAGCGGGTGATCTCGTAGACCTGGAGCGAGATCGCGAGGGCGGTCATCGCCTGACCCAGCCAGGAAATCGTTCCGCCGATCCACAGCCGCCGGTAGTCCACGGAGGTGCGCAGTGGAGTGAGGTCGGCGAATATGCGCCGTTGGGGGCGGGTGGTTTCGGCGGTACGGGTCACAGCGGATGATAACCAGCGGCCGTTCGCCGCCTCCCGGGATTTTTTCCCGGCTCACACACCGGCACCAGTCTCCCCACCCGGACCCCCGGCCCCATACCGGAGCGGCCCTTGCCGCTAACTCGCCACTGTCATCGGGGATTTGACCGAATCGACGTGCGCTCATCGTCTCCCGTTCAGCTCATGATGAAAAGACTCGTATGTCCAGGGAGGCGTAGTGATCGAACCTGGCAACAGCACCACGAGCACCGGCACCACGCAGAACACGGTGCGTACCACCGTTCCCCTCACCGTCGGTGTCGAGGAGGAATTCCTCCTCGTCGACGCCCGGACCTTCCGGGTGGTTCCGGCCGCCCCGCTCGTCCTCGCCACGGCCGCCGGGCTGCCCGGCGAGCTGCACCCCGAGGGCACCCGCTACCAGGTGGAGATCTCCACCCCGGTCGCCCATTCGGCGGCCACCCTGCGCGAGGAGCTCGCCGAGCTGCGGCGCACGCTGGGCCGCGCGGCCCGCGTCCACGGCTGCCGGCTGCTGGCCGCGCCCTCGCCGGTCGTGGCCGTGGAGGGGCCCCTGCACCTGACCGACGACGAGCCGCGCCAGCGCGAGCAGCACCGCCGTTTCGGCGCGCTCACCGACACCCTGGTCAGCTGCGGCCGCCACATCCACATCGGCACGCTCGACGTGGACACGGCGGTTGCGGTGTCCAACCGGGTCAGGCCGTGGCTGCCGACGCTGATCGCGCTGGCGGCCAACTCGCCGTTCTGGGGCGGCCGCGACACCGGTCACGCGAGCTGGCGGGCGATGGCCTGGGCGGGCTGGCCCTCCGCCGGGCTGCCCCCGCACTTCACGTCCACGGCCCATTTCCGGCGCTCCGTGCAGACCCTGCTCGGCTCCGGGGCCGCCCTGGACACGAAGATGGTCTATTGGGACGTCCGCCCGTCCGGGAACTGGCCGACGCTCGAGATCCGGGCGCCCGACATGTCCCCGGACATCGACACGGCGATCCTCCAGGCCGAACTGGGCCGGGCCCTGGTGGCCACGGCCATCCGGGAGATCGCGGAGCACCGGCCCGAACCGGCCGTACGGGACGACGTACTGCGCCTCGCGCGCTGGCGGGCCGCCCACGACGGACTGGAGGGCTTCGGCCTCGACCCGTACACGGGCGCCGAACTCCCGGCGGCCGACCTCGCGGAGGCACTGCTGGACCTGATCGCCCCGGAGCTGGCCGCATCCGGCGACCTCGACCACGCGGCCAGAACCCTGGCGGGCCTCCTGCGCAACGGTTCGGGCGCCCACCGGCAGCGCGCGGCCTTCGCCCGCCGCCAGGACCTCACGGACGTCCTGCGCCACCTCACGGAGGAGACGGAGAACTTCTGAGTCCCGCGGGCGCCACCCGGCCGCAGGCGGCAATGTGCCGCCGCCTGCGGCCGGGTGGTGTCGAAGGGGTCAGGAGCAGCCGGGCACGGTGCCGTAGCAGTTCGTGGGCAGGTTGTTGACGATCTTGGATTCCTGGAGCGTGACCACGCCGCCGGGCCAGTTGTTGATGCCGCCGCCGTTGCGGGCGGCGCGGTTGTCCGCGACGGTCGTGTACTCGAGCGTCAGCCGGGCGGCGTCGGCCCCCGCGACCTGCTCGTTGTTGATGCCGCCGCCGTCGCGGCCGGCCGAGTTCTCCAGGACCTTGCTCTTGCGGAGCGTCGCGGTGCCCTCGTTGTTGATGGCGCCGCCGTCACGGCCCGACTTGTTGCCGATGAAGCTCGTCTCCTGGACGTCGAGGATCGCGTCCACGCCGTTGTTGACGGCGCCGCCCTCCAGGCCGGCCCAGTTCTCGATGAACTTGCTGTAGGTGATGGTGGCCCTGCCGAGGTTGTTGAGGGCGCCGCCGTTGCCGTCGCGGGCGTCGTTGTTCGCGAGGTGGGTGTGCTCGATGGTCACCCGGCCCAGGTTCTGGATGCCACCGCCGTCCTCGTCGGCCGTGTTACCGACGACGGTGCTCTTCTTGAGCCGGAGGGTGCCCTCCGCGCTGTTGTTGATGCCGCCGCCGTCGCCGGGTTCGCCGCCCGTGGTCGTGGCCACGTTGGTCAGGACGTGGCTTTCGATGAGGGTGACGTCGCCGCCCGCGTTGGAGATGCCGCCGCCGTCGCCGCCGGCCTGGTTGCCGGCGACCTTGCTCTGCTCCAGCCGCAGCGTGCCCTCGTTGGAGATGCCGGCGCCGTCCCCGTCGACGTGGCCGCCGGTCACGGTGATGCCCTTGAGCGTGAGACTGCCGCCCTCGTTGACCGCGAGGATGCGGAACAGCGGCAGGCTGTCGACGACGGAACGGATCAGGGTCGTGTTCTTGCCGGTGAGGGTGACGTGCCCGGTGATCGCCGGCAGGGCGTTCCCGGAGTCCGAGTAATCGTCTTCGAAGCGGTAGGCGCAGTTGTCGGCCAGTGTGATCGTGCCGCCCTCGGCGTTCGTATTCGCCACCCCGATGGCTGCGATGAGTCCGGCGACGTCACCGCAGGTGATGGTCGCGTCGGACGGCTGCGCCATGGCCGGAGCGGCCACCACGCACAGACCCACGCTCGCCGCCACGGCGGCTCCGGCGAGTACGAGACGATTCTTCATCCGTGTTTCTCCCTCTCGGTTCCAAGCCGGGCGCCCCACTCGTCCTGTCTTTGGGCAGCAAAGGAGGACGATCCTGATCACGGGACACCGGCAAGACGGAACCGTGGTACCCCTCACACGCGCCAGTTCCTCGCACCACGGTTCGGACTCTCCGCAATTGCATGCGAACGGCCGTCGCTCCCGCCCTCCGGCCCGACGCCCCGCGCCGACTCCCCGGAGGGCCGCGCGCCGCGATCGTGACGGTCACCACAGGCCTGGCCCGATTGCGGGTCACCTGAGGGCGCAACAGGCCCGGAAAACGCCAAAGCCGCAGGTGCGATCGTTTCTGCACCTGCGGCTTGCAGTGGGGCGGGTGGGACTCGAACCCACGGCCGACGGATTATGAGTCCGCTGCTCTAACCGGCTGAGCTACCGCCCCTTCACGGCGTGGCGCGTACATGTGTGCGCGCCGTCTGCCGCAGCATAGCCGCTCATACGATCTCCTGCCTCGGATGCCTCGCATGATCGGCTTCGCCTGCTCAGAGAGACCTCGCTGAGGGCTGCCCGGTTCCAGGACGGGGCAGGAAAGAAGAAAAAAAGAAGAGGAGGACCCGCTGGGGCCTCCTCTTCTTCTCCTGCTCCCCCGGCTGGACTCGAACCAGCAACCCTCCGGTTAACAGCCGAATGCTCTGCCAATTGAGCTACAGGGGACCGCGCTCCCCCGACTGGACTCGAACCAGTAACCTGCCGGTTAACAGCCGGCTGCTCTGCCAATTGAGCTACAGGGGATTGCTGCGGTGCATCGAACAGCCCACCTCCGGCCTTGCCGGGGGGCGAGCGCCCGTTGCGAGTCATAGATTAGCGCAAGCAGGGGGGTGCTCCGCCAATCGGTATCGCCAGCAGGCCGGGCACCACACGACGAAGGGTGACAGGCATGCGGTACAAGGTCACGTTCGCGGTCGGACTGGCCCTCGGGTACGTGCTGGGGACGCGCGCCGGGCGCGAGCGGTACGAGCAGCTGAAGAAGTCCGCCCGGGAGCTCGCGCAGAACCCGGTGGTGCGCAATGCCGCCGAGACCGCCGGGCAGAACGGGCGGGCGTTCGCGGGGAAGGCCTTCGCCGCCGTGAGCGAGAAGGTCGGCGACGCGGTCCCGGCCTCGCTGGCGGGGCGGGTACGGGGACTGCGCGACCGGGCCGGCGCCGGCGAGGACGACTGGGGAACCAGCAACACCTGAGGAGGGACACCTGAGGCCCCGGGGATCCGGAGTCTCTGAGTCCGCGGTGCTCCCGGGGTCCGTGCAGGCTCCCGGGGGCTCCGGGGCGGTGGAGACCGGCCCGGCGTGCGGCAGAATCCTCCGTATGGGGATAGTCGCCGGGCTGGACAGTTCTTCCGCCTTCACTCGCATCGTCGTCTGTGACACCGAAACGGGTGCCGTGCTGCGCCAGGGCTACGCGCCCCATCCGCAGCCCACCGGGGAGCCCGCCGGAGCCAACCCCCACGAGACCGATCCGCAGGCCTGGCTGCTCTCGCTCGGCGAGGCCGCCGGGGGCGGGCTCCTCGAAGGGGTCCAGGCCATAGGGGTCTCGGCGCAGCAGCACGGCCTGCTGCCGCTGGACGCGCAGGGCGGGCTCGTCCGGCCCGCACTGGTCGGCAACGACAAGCGCGGCCAGGTCGCCGCCGCCGACCTCACCGACGCGCTCGGCGGGCGGCAGGCATGGGCCGAGGCGGTGGGTTCGGTCCCGCACTCCGCGCAGCCGATCGCCAAACTGGCCTGGCTGGCCCGCGCCGAACCGGAAGCGGCCCGCCGGGTGGCCGTACTGATGTCCCCGCACGACTGGCTGGTCTGGCAGTTGCTGGGCCGGCCCGCCCGGCGGACCACCGACCGGGGCGGCGCCTCGGGCACCGGGTACTGGTCGGCGGCCACCGGTTCCTGGCGCCCCGACCTGGTCGAGCTGGCGCTCGGGCACCAGGCGCTGCTGCCGGAGGTGCTCGGCCCCTCCGATTGCGCCGGGACCACGCCCGAGGGGCTGCTGATCTCCGCGGGCACGGGCGAGACGATGGCCGCGGCGCTGGGCCTGGGCGTCGGCCCCGGCGACGCGGTGGTCTCGCTGGGAGCCTCCGGTTCCGTGATGGCCGTGCACCACGAGGCGCTGTCGGAGCCGGGCGGCCTGATCACCTCCCTGGCCGACGCGGGCGGCATGCACCTGCCCGTGGTGAACACCTCCAATGCCGTACGGGCCCTGCGCGGCACGGCCGAGCTGCTGGGCACCGACCTGGAGGGACTCTCCGACCTCGCCCTGAAGTCGACGCCGGGCGCCCACGGCCTCGTACTCCTGCCGTACCTGGAGGGTGAGCGGACTCCGAACCTGCCGCACACCGCCGGGACCCTCTCGGGGCTGCGGCGGGACTCGATGAAGCCGGAGCACCTGGCCCGGGCCGCCTTCGAGGGCATGCTGTGCGGGCTGGTGGACGCGCTCGACGTGCTGCGCTCGCGCGGGGTCGGGATCCGCCGGGTGTTCCTGCTCGGCGCGGCGGCCGGGCTGCCCGCCGTACAGGCCGCGGCGCCGGGGCTGTTCGGCACGCAGATCGTGGTGCCGGAGCCGGCCGACTACGCGGCGCTCGGCGCGGCGCGCCAGGCCGCGTGGGCCCTCGGGGCGCAGCAGGGCACCCTGTCCCCGCACACCCCGCCGCTCTGGCCGGCGCCCGCGGCGCAGATCTTCGAGCCGGGCGAGGAGTTCCCGGCGTGGCAGGCGGTCCGCCAGCAGTACATCGCCACGCGCGAGCAGATCCACCCCGGGGCCTTCTGACCCGGAGGGGCTCCGGCCCCGGACCGGGCCTGCGGTTGCCCGGGTCCGGGCCTGCGCTGCCCGGGTCCAGGCCTGCGATTGCCCGGGACCAAGCCTGCGGTTGCCCGGGGCTACTCCTTTTGACCGGGCTTTGCGAAATCCGGTGGGGATCGGGCCACCGTGTGGCTCAAGATGGAGGGATCCCCCTCGATCTTGCCCACCGGAGCCTGCGCGTGCTCATACGACTTCTGCGGACCCACCTGGGTCCGTACCGGAAAGCCATCGGTCTGCTGGTCCTGCTGCAACTGCTGCAGACCAGCGCGACCCTCTACCTGCCCACGCTCAACGCGGACATCATCGACAACGGTGTCGTCAACGGCGACACCGGCTACATCCTGCGCTTCGGCGCGCTGATGCTCGGTGTCTCGCTGGTCCAGCTGGTCTGCAACGCGGGGGCCGTCTACTACGGCGCCCGTACCTCGGCGGCCCTGGGCCGGGACGTCCGCGCCGGGGTCTTCGACCGGGTGCAGAGCTTCTCCGCGCGGGAGCTGGGACAGTTCGGGGCCCCGTCGCTGATCACCCGTACGACGAACGACGTCCAGCAGGTCCAGATGCTGGTGCTGATGTCGTTCACCCTGATGGTCGCGGCGCCGATCATGTGCGTCGGCGGCATCGCCATGGCGCTCTCGCTCGACGTGCAGCTGTCGGGCGTCCTGCTCGCCGTCGTCCCCGTCCTCGGCGTCTCCGTCGGCGCGATCGTCTTCAGGACGCGGCCGCTGTTCCGGCAGATGCAGGAGCGCCTGGACACCGTGAACCGGGTCCTGCGCGAGCAGATCACCGGCAACCGGGTGATCCGCGCCTTCGTCCGCGACACCTACGAGAAGGACCGTTTCCGCGAGGCCAACGCCGAGCTGACGGGTGTGTCGCTGGCCGCCGGCAAGCTCCTCGCCCTGATGTTCCCCACGGTCATCGTGGTCGTGAACATCTCCAGCGTCGCCGTCATCTGGTTCGGTGCGATGCGCGTCGACAGCGGCGGCATGGAGATCGGCCAGCTGACGGCCTTCCTCGCCTACCTGCTCCAGATCGTCATGGCCGTGATGATGGCCACCTTCATGTTCATGATGGTGCCGCGCGCCGAGGTCTGCGCCGAGCGGATCCAGGAGGTCCTGGACACCGGGTCGAGCGTGGTCCCGCCCACCGACCCGGTGCGCGAGCTCGCCCGGCACGGGCAGCTGGAGCTGCGCGGCGCCGACTTCCGCTACCCGGGCGCCGAGGTCCCGGTGCTGCACGGGGTGGACCTGGTGGCCCGCCCCGGCGAGACCACGGCGGTGATCGGCTCCACCGGAAGCGGCAAGTCCACCCTGCTGGGCCTGGTCCCGCGGCTGTTCGACGCGACCGGCGGCGAGGTGCTGGTCGACGGGGAGGACGTCCGCCGCCTCGACCCGGAACTGCTGGCCAGGACGGTCGGCATGGTTCCGCAGAAGCCGTACCTGTTCTCCGGAACCGTGGCCTCCAACCTCCGGTACGGGCGCCCCGAGGCGACCGACGCGGAGCTGTGGCGGGCCCTGGAGGTGGCCCAGGCCAAGGAGTTCGTCACCGAGCTGGAGGGCGGCCTGGACGCCCCGATCGCCCAGGGCGGAACCAACGTCTCCGGCGGCCAGCGCCAGCGTCTGGCGATCGCCCGGACCCTGGTGCAGCGCCCGGAGATCTACCTCTTCGACGACTCCTTCTCCGCCCTGGACTACGCGACGGACGCGGCGCTGCGCGCGGCGCTCGCCCGCGAGACCGAGGACGCGACCGTGGTCATCGTCGCCCAGCGGGTGTCCACCATCCGCGAGGCCGACCGGATCGTCGTACTCGACGAGGGCAGGGTCGTGGGCGTGGGACGGCACCGCGAACTGATGGACGGGAACGAGACCTACCGGGAGATCGTGCTCTCCCAGCTGACGGAGGCGGAGGCCGGATGAGCGGGCCCGGAGGACGGATGATGATGGGGCCGGCGCAACGGTCCCTGGACTTCAAGGGCTCGGGCGGACGGCTGCTGGGCCAGATCGCGCAGGACCGGGTCAAGCTGTGGGGCATGGTCGTCGCCGTCGTCGGCAGCGTCGCCTTCACCGTGATCGGACCCAAGATCCTCGGCCGGGCCACCGACCTCGTCTTCGCGGGGATCGTGGGCCGCCAGATGCCGGCCGGGATCACCAAGCAGCAGGCGCTGGACGGGCTGCGCGCCGACGGCAGGGACGGCACGGCCGACATGCTGGCCGGCACCGACTTCACCCCGGGCCAGGGCATCGACTTCGGCGCGGTCGGGGTCGTGGCGGTCTGGGCGCTGGTGGTCTTCTCCCTGGCCGGCCTGCTGATGCTGGTCGCGACGCGGCTGTCGAACCACGTCATGAACGGCACCGTGTACCGGATGCGCGAGGAGTTGCAGGCGAAGCTGTCGCGGCTGCCGCTGTCGTACTTCGACCAGCAGAAGCGCGGTGAGGTGCTCAGCCGCGCCACCAACGACATCGACAACATCGGCCAGACGCTCCAGCAGACGATGGGGCAGCTGCTGAACTCCCTGCTGACCATCGTCGGCGTGCTGGCGATGATGTTCTGGATCTCGCCGCTGCTGGCGCTGGTCGCGCTGGTGACCGTACCGGTCTCGGTCTACGTCGCGGCGAAGATCGGCAAGAAGTCCCAGCCGCACTTCGTGGCGCAGTGGAAGAGCACCGGCACCCTCAACGCGCACATCGAGGAGATGTACTCGGGCCACACGCTGGTCAAGGTGTTCGGGCGGCAGAAGGAGTCCGCGGCCCTCTTCGCCGAGCAGAACGAGGCGCTGTTCCGGGCCTCGTTCAAGGCGCAGCTGGTCAGCGGCCTCATGCAGCCGGTGATGGCCTTCCTGTCGAACATCAACTACGTGCTGGTGGCGGTCGTCGGCGGACTGCGGGTCGCCTCGGGCACCCTGTCGATCGGTGACGTGCAGGCCTTCATCCAGTACTCGCGCCAGTTCTCGATGCCGCTGACGCAGGTCGCCTCGATGGCGAACCTGGTGCAGTCCGGCGTCGCCTCGGCGGAGCGGGTCTACGAGCTGCTGGACGCCCCTGAGCAGGAGCCGGACGCCGAGGTCCCGGAGCGCCCCGAGACGGTGCGCGGCCAGGTCACGCTCGACAAGGTGGCCTTCCGCTACGAGCCGGACAAGCCGCTCATCGAGAACCTCTCGCTGAGCGTCGAGCCGGGCCAGACCGTCGCGATCGTCGGCCCGACGGGCGCGGGCAAGACCACCCTGGTCAACCTGCTGATGCGGTTCTACGAGGTCACGGGCGGCGAGATCGCCCTCGACGGGGTGGACATCGCGAAGATGACCCGCGAGGAGCTGCGCTCCGGCATCGGCATGGTGCTCCAGGACACCTGGCTGTTCGGCGGCACGATCGCGGAGAACATCGCGTACGGGGCCTCCCGCAAGGTCACGCGCGCCGAGATCGAGGAGGCGGCCCGGGCGGCGCACGCGGACCGCTTCATCCGCACGCTGCCGGACGGCTACGACACCGTGCTGGACGACGAGGGCGCGGGGGTCAGCGCGGGCGAGAAGCAGCTGATCACGATCGCCCGGGCGTTCTTGTCGGACCCGGTGATCCTGGTGCTCGACGAGGCGACGAGTTCGGTGGACACCCGTACCGAGGTGCTGATCCAGAAGGCGATGGCGCGCCTGGCGCACGGCCGTACGTCCTTCGTGATCGCGCACCGTCTGTCCACGATCCGCGACGCGGACGTGATCCTGGTCATGGAGAACGGCTCGATCGTGGAGCAGGGCAGCCACGAGGTGCTGCTGGCGTCGGGCGGTGCGTACGCGCGGCTGTACGCGGCGCAGTTCGCGCAGGCGGTCGCCGAGGTCGACTAGGCCGTTTCCTCCGGATCTGCCGGTCACCGGAGTGGAGGGGCGGGATGTGAGGATGGCGCCATGCGCGCTCCGTACGAACCCGTCCCTCTCACGGCTGCCTCCCTCGCCTCTTGGCGCGAGGAGGTCTCGGCGGCCCTCTGCGCCATGACCTGCGGCTTCGAGGAGAAGTACGGCTATGGCCCGGGGGAGAACGCGATTCACCCCCCGGAGGCGGGCGACCGGGCCGCTGCAGGGCGCCTGGCTGCGCAATCCGCGGCCTTCACCGATCTCGCTGTGTACTACAGCGAGATCGGCGCCGTGCACATGAGCGACGTCGGCAACGCCTACTTCCTGCACTCCGGGGCCCGGGCCCTCGGCGAACGCATCGACCTGCCCGGGGCGGGCGGCACCGCCCCCGCCGTACTGATCGGCTCCGACGGTGGCGGGATCCTGTTCGCGGTCGGCTCGGACGGTGCCGTGTGGCGCTCGCGGGGTGCTTCCGAGGAAGCCGGGTTCGACCGGATCACGAACGACCTCGGCGAGTTCCTCGACCTCCTGCGACGCTCGGTCCACCGTTTCAACGAGTCCGGGCAGCCTGGTTTCGTGTAGGCCCGCGTCACCGGGCCGGCCGGCTGCGGGGCGCCCCTCGCCGTCAGTCGAGATATCCCCGGAGCTGGTCGGCGAAGGCGTGGTCCCGCAGTTTGTTGAGGGTCTTGGACTCGATCTGCCGGATCCGCTCACGGGTCACGCCGAAGATCCGCCCGATCTCCTCCAGGGTGCGGGGGCGCCCGTCGGCGAGCCCGTACCGGAGCTGGACCACCTTGCGCTCCCGCTCACCGAGCGTCGAGAGCACCGCTTCCAGGTGCTCGCGCAGCAGGAAGAACGCGGCGGACTCCACCGGGGACGCGGCGTCGCCGTCCTCGATCAGGTCGCCGAGCGCCACGTCGTCCTCCTCGCCCACGGGGGCGTGCAGCGAGACCGGCTCCTGCGCGAGGCGGAGCACCTCCATGACCCGCTCGGGGGTCAGTTCGAGGTGTACGGCGACCTCTTCGGCCGTGGGCTCGTAACCGCGCTCCTGGAGCATGCGGCGCTGGACACGGACGACGCGGTTGATCAGCTCGACGACATGGACGGGCACGCGGATGGTCCGGGCCTGGTCGGCGAGGGCCCGGGACATCGCCTGCCGGATCCACCAGGTGGCGTAGGTGGAGAACTTGTACCCGCGGGCGTAGTCGAACTTCTCAACGGCCCTGATGAGCCCGAGGTTCCCCTCCTGCACGAGGTCGAGCATGGTGAGCCCGCGGCCCACGTACCGCTTCGCGACGGAGACGACGAGCCGCAGGTTCGACTCGATGAGCCGGCGTTTGGCCATCCGCCCCATGACGACGAGCTTGTCGAGATCGAGGGCGAGCTGCGAGTCGAGGTCACTGGCTCCCGCGAGCTTCTCCTCGGCGAACAGGCCGGCTTCGACGCGGCGCGCGAGGTCGACCTCCTCCTCGGCCGTGAGCAGCGGGATCCTGCCTATCTCACGCAGGTACTGCCGGAACAGGTCCGCGGAAGGACCGGCTCCGCCCCCGCTGTCGCCGCTGCGCCTGCGCTGCACGGGAACCTGCTCGATCAGCTCCGGCACCTCGGGCTCTTCGTCCACGGCTTCGGCCTCTGTCCCGGCCTCTTCGGCCTCCGAGGACTCGCTCACGTTCACGTTCACGGTCAGGGTCTCGGTCTGCACGGGGGCGGCCTCCAGGGCTCCGAGGACGGGGGCACCGCACCTCAGTGTGGGGTACGACACATCGCGGCCACGAGGGGCGTGCGGGCACTTTCTGAGCCCGCTGCGTGACCGGATGGTTACCCGCAGCGGAGAACCCCGATGCGGATCGGACTCATGTCCGAGATGATCGACTTCATGTCCGAGTACGAGACGCACGTGACGGTGCGCTGCGCCGATCCGGCGACGCTCGCCCGCCTCGACGCGTGGGCCGGGGCGCGGAAGCTGAAGGTGACGCACATCCTGCTGGCCCGGGGGCGGATGACCTCGCAGCCGATGCTGACCCTGCCCGACCGCACGGGCCACGAGCGGCTGGTGCCGCAGCTGCGGGCGGCCGGCTTCGACCCGGTGCGGGTCAAGGTGGAGACGGTCCCGTGGACCACGGACCGCCCGGGCCCGGGCGGCGGCTACTTCGAGCACCACCTCAAGCTCCGCCTCCCGCCGCACTACGACCGCGCGGCCCTGGAGGACCTGGCGGTACGGCACTCGGCGCACGTCTCGTGGAACGCCCGCCGGGTCCTGCCGGGCGGCGCTCACGAGCGCTTCGTGACGCAGCGCTGCCGGGGGGTCCCGGCGGAGCGGGCGGGGGCGGCCTGCGACGCGCTGTCCGCTGCGCTCGGCTCGGCGGGGTACGAAATCCGCTCGGAGGAGCGGGAGTTCGTGCTGTACGACAGTGACCTGTCCGTGGACGACGGGTGGATCGAGGAGGGGAACCTGCGATGAGCTCTGCCGGCGAACCGTGGAAGCCGTCGATTCCGGGCGGGCCGGACGACATCGCCGAGTCCGAGGCCGACCGGCTGCACAGGAAGGGGCAACTGCCCCGCACGCTGACCGCGGGGGTGGGAGCGGCCGCCGCCCGGCACAAGGTGTTCGATCCCGCGCTCAAACACTTCGACGAGGCCTACCGGCCCACCGACGAGGTGGTCTCCGACCCCGCGGTGCGGGTCCGCTGGCAGGCGGCGCGGCGTACGGCGCTCGCCGTGACCCTGCGGGCGGTCGCCTCGTCCGGGTGGGCCGGATCACTGGTGCTGCGCGGCAGCATGCTGATGTCCGGCTGGTACCCCGGGGTGGCACGTGATCCGCACGATCTCGACTTCGTGGTGGTGCCGCAGGACTGGCGGATCGAGGAACCCCGGACCCGCCTGATGCTGGACGCGGTCGCCTCGGCCGCCGAGCGGGCCGCCGCGGAGCACGGAGGGCTGGTCATGCCGGCTTCGGAGGCGGTCTCCGAGTACATCTGGACGTACGAGCGGGTCCCGGGCCACCGGCTGGTCCTTCCGTGGTCCGCACCGGGACTGCCCGGCGGCCACGTGCAGCTGGACTTCGTCTTCCACGAGGAACTGCCCGTCGCGCCGGAGATCTCCGAAGTCGCCGGGACCGGGCTGCGGGGCGCGACGCGGGAACTCTCCCTGGCCTGGAAGCTGCTGTGGCTGGCGACCGACATGTACCCGCAGGGCAAGGACCTTTACGACGCGGTACTGCTCGCCGAGGACTGCGTCGTGCCGTATCCGCTGCTGGAGACGGTGTTCCGGCAGTCCGGCGAGTGGCAGACCGGGGGCGTCCTCGACCCCCTCACCCTGGGCACGTTCGAGGGCCTCGACCTGAGCGAGTGGCCGGAGTTCGCCCGCGAGTACCCGGAGATCGGGGACGGCCCCGGAGCGTACGTACGCCGCCTGGTCGCGGCGCTGGCGCCGACCTTCGCCGGGGCGGGGCGGTCCTTCGGCGGGGCGGGACGGTCCTAGGCCGGTTCCACGCGGACCGCGCAGACCTTGAACTCCGGCATGCGGGAGACCGGGTCGAGGGCCGGGTTGGTCAGGGTGTTGGCGCGGCCCTCGCCGGGCCAGTGGAAGGGCATGAAGACCGTGTCCGCGCGGATGGCGTCCGTGATCCGGGCCGGGGCGACCGCGCGGCCCCGGCGGGAGACGACGGCCAGGGGGCTGCCGTCGACCGCGCCGATGCGGGCGGCGAGGCGGGGGTGGAGCTCCACGAAGGGGCCGGGGGCCGCCGCGTTGAGCTCGTCCACGCGACGGGTCTGCGCTCCGGACTGGTACTGGGCCACCACCCGGCCCGTGGTGAGCAGGATCGGGTACAGCGCGTCGGGGACCTCGGCGGCGTCCCGGTGCGAGACGGCCACGAAGCGGGCCCGGCCGTCGGGGGTGGCGAACCGGTCGAGGAAGAGACGGGGCGTGCCTGCGGGGCCCGGGGCGGGCGCGGGGGCCGTGGTGCCGGCAGGGGTCGTGGTGCCGGCGGGGGCCGTGGTGCCGGCGGGGGTCGTGGTGGCGGGGCCCGGGGCGGGCGCGGGGGCCGGGGCACCGGCAGCGGTCGTAGCGAGGGCCGAAGCGCCGGCGGGGGCCGAGGTGGCGGGGGACGTTTCGGGGGTCGGCGGGGTTTCGGGGCAGGGCCAGAAGACGCCCTGCTCCGACTCGATGCGGGCGTAGGAGATGCCCGAGTAGTCCGCGGGGCCGCCGGCCGAGGCGCGGCGCAGTTCCTCGAAGACCTCCTCGGGGTCGGTGGGGAAGCCCTTCTCGACGCCGAGGCGGCCGGCCAGCCCGTGCAGGACCTCCAGGTCGGTGCGGACACCGGGCGGCGGGGTCAGGGCCCGGCGGCGCAGCAGGACGCGGCCCTCCAGGTTCGTGGTCGTGCCCGTCTCCTCCGCCCACTGGGTGACGGGCAGGACCACGTCCGCGAGGGCGGCCGTCTCGGAGAGCACCACGTCGGCCACCGCGAGGAAGTCCAGCGAGCGGATCCGCTCCTCGATGTGCGCGGCCCGGGGCGCCGAGACCACCGGGTTGGAACCCATCAGCAGCAGGGCCCGTACGTCCGTTCCGAGGGCGTCGAGGAGTTCGTACGCGCTGCGGCCCGGCCCCGGGAGGGAGTCGGGGTCGACGCCCCAGACCCCGGCCACGTGCGCCCGGGCCTGCGGGTCGGTCAGCTTGCGGTAGCCGGGGAGCTGGTCGGCCTTCTGCCCGTGCTCGCGGCCGCCCTGGCCGTTGCCCTGGCCGGTGAGGCAGCCGTAGCCGGAGAGGGGGCGGCCGGCCCGGCCGGTGGCCAGGCACAGGTTGATCCAGGCGCCGACGGTGTCGGTGCCCTTGGACTGCTGCTCCGGGCCCCGGGCGGTGAGGACCATCGCGGAGGACGGCGCGCAGAACATGGCGACGGCCTCGCGGAGGCGGGGGACGGGGATCCCGGTGATGCGTTCCACCAGCTCGGGCCAGTGGGCCATGGCGGCGGCCCGGGCCTCCTCCCAGCCGGTGGTCCGGGCGGCGATGAACTCCTCGTCCGTGCGCCCCTCCGCCACGATCAGGTGCAGCATGCCGAGGGCGAGCGCGAGGTCGGTGCCGGGGCGGGGGGCCAGGTGGAGATCGGCCTGTTCCGCGGTGCGGGTGCGGCGGGGGTCGATGACGATGAGGGTGCCGCCGTTGGCCTTCAGCTCGGTGAGGTAGCGCAGGGCGGGGGGCATGGTCTCGGCGAGGTTCGAGCCGACGAGGATCACGCAGCCGGTGCGCGGGATGTCCTCCAGAGGGAAGGGCAGCCCGCGGTCGAGGCCGAAGGCCCGCTGGTGGGCGGCGGCGGCCGAGGACATGCAGAAGCGGCCGTTGTAGTCGATCTGCGAGGTGCGCAGGGCGACCCGGGCGAACTTGCCGAGCGCGTACGCCTTCTCGTTGGTCAGCCCGCCGCCGCCGAAGACCCCGACGGCGTCCGGGCCGTACGCGCGTCCCGTGCGGGCGAGGCCCTCGGCCACGGCGTCGAGGGCCTCCTCCCAGGTGGCCGGCTCCAGCTGCCCGGCGTGGGTGCGGATGAGCGGCTCGGTCAGGCGCACCCGGGAGGAGAGCACGGCGGGGGCGGTGCGGCCCTTGCCGCACAGCGCGCCCCGGTTCACGGGGAAGTCGGCACGCTCCTCCACCGTCACGGTGCCGCCGCCCGGCTCGGGGCGGAGCAGCATCCCGCACTGCAGCGCGCAGTACGGGCAGTGCGTGGCGGTGGCGGTGGCGTCCGGGGTGTGCATACGCCCCACCGTGCGACAGGGGTGTTACGCCGGCCGCCGCCCCGCGTTACAGGTGAGGGTGTTCGGCCTCAGCGCCATCCCCCGGCCCCGGTGAGGCCGGGCCCGTCGCGGGGCGGTCGAGGATCTCGGCGTACACGATCCGCCCGCCGCCCGCCGTGCCCGCCTCGCCGTCGCCGACGTCGAAATCGGCGGCCGCATGCCCGCTCCGGAAGCGGGGGCACGCTGCGGAGGCCGCGCCTTACGGCGGGGTCACTGGCCCGTCAGGTGCTTCACGGTCAGGCCTGCGGTCCAGCCGCCGTCGACCGCGAGTTCCGCGCCCGTCATGTAGGAGGCGGCGTCCGAGAGCAGGAACGCGACGGCGGCGGCTATCTCCTCCGGGGCGCCCACGCGGCCGAGGGGGGCGCCGGGGTAGTTGCCCTCGCCGGCCTGGATGCCAATGGGGGCGGTCATCGGGGTCAGGGTCATGCCGGGGTGCACCGAGTTGACGCGGATCCTGGCCTCGGCGAGCTCGACCGCACCGATCTTCGACAGGCCGCGCACCCCCCACTTGGAGGCGCCGTACCCCGCGGTGAGCGCGAGGCCGGTCAGACCGGCGGCGGAGGAGATGTTGACGACGGAGCCGCCTCCGCCGGCCCGCAGCAGCGGGATCGCGGCCTTGAGGCCGATGAACACGCCGACCAGGTTGACCTCCACGACCCGGCGGAAGTGCTCGACGCTCTCGTGCTCCAGGAACTGGCCGGTGGCTATCCCGGCGTTGTTCACCAGGCCGTCGACGCGGCCGAACTCGGCGACCGCGTACTCCAGCGCCGCCTGCCAGTCGGCCTCGCTCGTCACGTCGTGCCGGATGAACCGCGCCGCGCCGCCGAGCTCGGCGGCGGTCCCGGCGCCCTCCGCCTCCAGCACGTCGGTGATCAGCACCTGTCCGCCGCCGTCGACCACGGCCCGCGCCGCAGCCGCGCCCAGGCCCCGGGCTCCCCCGGTGATGACGACGACCTTGCCGCTCAGATCCACAACCGCCACGGTGCACACCCCTGATCTCGATACGGACAGACCGGCATATGACTAATCGGCATAGGCCGATGGCCGCGTCAGTCTGCCAGAGCGGCCAGCGCCCGCGACACCCCTTCCTCCTTCGGCCCCAGGAACCGCGGCGCGGGCTTGAAGGCCGCGTCCACCGCCGCCTTGCCCGCCGCGAAGACCTCGCGGGCACCGCCGTAGTACCAGGTGGCGTCGTGCACATCGGCCACCCCGACCCCGTACGCCTCCACGCCCGCCGCCTGGCACAGGGCCACGGCCCGGCGTATGTGGAAGCCCTGGCTGATCAGCACGGCGCGGTCGACCCCGAATATCCGCTTGGCCCGGACGCACGAGTCCCAGGTGTCGAAGCCCGCGTAGTCACTGACGATCCGTCCGTCCGGCACCCCCTGCCCGGTGAGGTAGGTGCGCATCGCGTCGGGCTCGTCGTACTCCGTGCGGCTGTTGTCTCCGGTGACCAGCACGACCTTGACCTTGCCGGTGCGGTACAGCTCGGCGGCGGCGTCGAGCCGGTCGGCCAGGTACGGGGTGGGCCGCCCCTGCCACAGGCCCGCCCCGAACACCACCGCCACCTCGGCGGCGGGCGCGTCGGCCGTGGTGCGCAGGCGGTCCGCGGCCGTCGCGTGCGTCCACGCCGACGGCAGCAGTGCCAGCACACAGCCCGCCATCACGAGCTGCACGGCGCGCCGTCTGCCCCGCACGCTCCGCAGCGCCGCCCTCAGACGCCTCAGCCCCTTCAGCCCCCTCGGCCATCGACGTACCGCCCGCGCCACCCGCACCGACCTCGCCGCACGCCCCGCGCGCGCCGCCCACCTCGCCCAGTCCGGCATCTTCATGGTCCCGTCCCCCCTCGCACCCCACACCTCACACACAAGTCGTTCGCACGCATTGACGAACCGCCCCGGCCCCCAGTTCCACCCCCACCACCTTTCACCCGTACGAATGAGCGAGTGAGCACCCGGTAAACACCCGTCACCCCGCCGCAACGCCCAGGCAACCTCCGGCGCGCAGGATCGGTTCATGACGGAGCCGGTGCACCCTCCCGAAGCCCTTTCCCTCCCCCTCGACACCGCGGCCGAGCTGCTGACCCGGTTCACCGCCCAGCTCGGCACGCAGCTCAGCGGGCTGCGCCCGCCCCGCGCCCGCCACGCGCTCGCCCCAGGAGCCGCCCCATGCACCCCACCCTCGTCGCCGTGGCCCACGGCAGCCGCGACCCGCTCGCCCTGCATACCGCCGGAGCCCTCCTGGAACTGGTCCGCGAGCTCCGCCCCCGGCTCGACGTCCGGCTCGGGCACATCGAGCTGAACCAGCCGCTGCTCGCGGACACCCTGCGCGCCGCCTCCGGGGAGGCCGTACTCGTACCGCTGCTCCTCGGGCGCGGTCACCACGTCAAGCGCGACCTCCCCGCGGCGGCCGCCCGGGCCACCCATCTGAGGACCCTCGTCGCCGCCCCGCTCGGCCCGCATCCGCTGCTCGTCGAGGCCCTGTACGAACGGCTCGTGGAGGCCGGCTGGGGTTCGGCCGGGGAGGGGAGGCCGGCCGTGGTCCTGGCCGCCGCCGGGTCCCGCGACCCCGACTCCGCCGCCGACACCCGCCGTACGGCCGCGCAGCTGTCCGAACGCCTCGGCGGGGTGCCCGTCGTACCCGCCTACGCCTCCGCCGCCGCCCCCACCGTCCCCGAAGCCGTCCGGGCGCTGGCCGCGCGCGGCCACCACCGGGCCGCCGTCGCCTCGTACTTCGCCTGCCCCGGCCGGTTCGCCTCGCAGTGCGCCGCCGCCGCGCCCGGCCCGGCCGCCGCCCCGCTCGGCGCGCACCCGGCGCTGGCCCGCCTGGTCCTCCAGCGCTACGACGAGGCCCTCGCCGTGGCGCGCCGGAGCCACCGGGAACTGGCCACCGCATAAGCAACGAGTTCGTTCGGATTGCTCGGATTGTCGGTGTCTCCGGTTAACGTCTCAGCATGGAAGGCACCGCACCCGCCCCCGCACACTCCTCCACCCCCGACCAGCCCTACGGCCCGGACGCCACCGAGCGCTGGTCCGCCGAACCGGACAAACAGCCCGGGCGCACCGCCTTCCAGCGCGACCGCGCCCGCGTGCTGCATTCCGCCGCCCTGCGCCGGCTCGCCGGGAAGACCCAGGTGGTCACCCCCGGCACCCGCTCGTACGACTGGGACGCGAGCCCGCGGACCCGCCTGACGCACTCGCTGGAGTGCGCGCAGGTCGGCCGCGAGCTCGGCGCCGCGCTCGGCTGCGACCCCGATCTCGTCGAGGCCGCCTGTCTCTCGCACGACATGGGCCACCCGCCCTTCGGGCACAACGGCGAGGAGGCGCTCAACGAGTTCGCCAAGGACTGCGGCGGCTTCGAGGGCAACGCCCAGTCCCTACGCCTGCTGACCAGGCTGGAGCCCAAGCGGTTCGTGCCCGATCCCGCGTCGGGCGAGCTCGTCAGTGTCGGCCTCAACCTCACCCGGGCCTGCCTGGACGCCGCCACCAAGTACCCCTGGGCCCGCGGGGGCCACCCCACGGACCCCGGCTCGGTGAAGTTCGGCGCGTACGAGGACGACCTGCCCGTCTTCGAGTGGCTGCGACTCGGCGCGCCCGCGGACCGCAAGTGCTTCGAGGCCCAGGTCATGGACTGGGCGGACGACGTCGCGTACTCCGTCCACGACTTCGAGGACGGTCTGCACGCCGGCCACCTCGACCCCAACCTCCTCTTCTCCGAGCCCGAGCGCGCGGCGATCTGGCGGGTCGCGATCGGCCGGTACGTGCCCTCGGACACCGATCCGGAGGAGCTGCGCGAGGCCCTCGACCGGCTGATGGAGCAGGAGTGGTGGCCGCACGGTTACGACGGTTCGGCCGTGGCGCAGGCCCGGCTGAAGGACGCCACCAGCCAGCTGATCGGCCGGTTCTGCCTGGCCGCCGAGGGCGCCACCCGCGAGGCGTACGGTTCCGGCCGCCTCACCCGGTACGGGGCGGAGCTGGTGGTCCCGCGCGAGGCGCGCAACGAGTGCGCGGTGCTCAAGGCGGTCGCCGACCTCTACGTCATGCAGCGCGACGAACAGGAGCGGATCCGGGCCGACCAGCGCATCGTCCTGGCCGAACTCGCCGAGGCGCTGAGCGCCCGAGCCCCGGAGGGACTGGACCCCCAGTTCCGGGCGATCTTCGACGCGGCCGCGGACGACCGGGCCAGGAAACGCGCGGTCATCGACCAGATCGCGTGCCTGACCGACGCAGCCGCCCGTTCCCTGCACGCGCGCCTCACCCGGCGCACGCGACGCGCCGAGGGGTGAGCTGATCGGGCCACTCCCCCTTCACGCGGCAGGCTCAGTGCGGGACGCTCGCATGTGGTCGCATGTGGCGGTGAGGTTATGAGGAGGCATCAGGTGGTCGACGCACACCGGACATTCGTCATCGTCGGCGCGGGGCTCGCCGGGGCAAAGGCGGCCGAAACGCTGAGGGCCGAGGGGTTCACGGGGCGGGTGATCCTGATCGGCGACGAGCGCGAGCATCCCTACGAACGGCCCCCGCTGTCCAAGGGGTACCTGACGGGGAAGGAGGAGCGCGACAGCGTCTTCGTCCACGAGCCGTCCTGGTACGCGCGCGCCGACGTCGAGCTCCACCTGGGCCAGCCGGCGGTGCACCTGGACCGGGACGCCAAGAAGGTGGTCCTCGGCGACGGCACCGCGCTGCACTACGACAAGCTGCTGCTGGCCACCGGCGCCGAGCCGCGCCGCCTGGACGTCCCGGGCACGGGCCTGGCCGGGGTGCACCACCTGCGCCGCCTCGCCCACGCCGAGCGGCTGCGGCGCGTCCTGGCCGGTCTCGGCCGGGACAACGGCCACCTGCTGATCGCGGGCGCCGGGTGGATCGGGCTGGAGGTGGCCGCCGCGGCCCGCGGGTACGGCGCGGAGGTCACCGTGGTCGAGCCGGAGGCCACCCCGCTGCACGCGGTGCTCGGCCCGGAGATCGGCCGTCTCTTCGGGGACCTGCACGCCGACCACGGGGTGCGGTTCCACTTCGGGTCCCGGCTGACCGAGATCGTGGGCCACGACGGCATGGTGCTGGCCGCCCGTACGGACGACGGGGAGGAGCACCCGGCACACGCGGTGCTGGCGGCGATCGGGGCGGCGCCGCGGACCGCGCTCGCCGAGACCTCCGGACTGGCCCTGGTCGACCGGGAGCACGGCGGCGGGATCGCCGTGGACGCCTCGCTGCGCACCTCCGATCCGGACGTCTTCGCGGTCGGGGACGTGGCCGCCGCCCACCATCCGGTGCTCGGGACCCGGCTGCGGGTGGAGCACTGGGCCAACGCGCTCAACGGCGGTCCGGCCGCGGCGCGGGCGATGCTGGGGCAGGAGGTCAGTTACGACCGGGTGCCGTACTTCTTCTCCGACCAGTACGACGTGGGGCTGGAGTACTCGGGTTACGCCCCGCCGGGCGGCTACGACCAGGTGCTGATCCGCGGGGACGCGGGGAAGCGGGAGTTCATCGCCTTCTGGCTCTCGGAGGGCCGGGTGCTGGCCGGGATGAACGTGAATGTGTGGGACGTCACAGGGCACATCCAGGCCCTGATCAGGTCGAAGGCGCCGGTGGACCGCGAGGCCCTGGCGGACCCGTCCATTCCGCTCGCGTCGCTGGTCACGGCGGAAGGTGCCTGACAGGTTTGCCCGCGCCCGGCCGTAGACTTCACGGGTGGCAGGACGGATCAATGACGACGACGTGAAGGCGGTACGGGACGCGGTCCCGATCGACGCCGTCGTCTCCGACTACCTCCAACTGCGCAACGCGGGCGGCGGCAACCTCAAGGGCCTCTGCCCCTTCCACGACGAGAAGTCCCCGTCCTTCCAGGTCAGCCCCAGCAAGGGCCTGTACCACTGCTTCGGCTGCCAGGCGGGCGGGGACACCCTCGACTTCATCATGAAGATCGACCACCTCTCCTTCTCGGAGGCGGTCGAGCGCCTGGCCGGCCAGGCCGGCATCACCCTGCGCTACGAGGAGGGCGGCTACACCGCCGGCACCAGCGGCCGCGGCGAGCGGATCCGGCTGGTCGAGGCGCACAAGGCCGCCGCCCAGTTCTACGTCGACCAGCTGGACAGCCCCGAAGCGGAGATCGGCCGCAAGTTCCTGGCCGGGCGCGGCTTCGACCAGGCCGCGGCCGCCCACTTCAGCGTGGGCTACAGCCCGGCCGGCTGGGACCACCTGACCCGCTTCCTGCGCGGCAAGGGCTTCAGCGACAAGGAACTGATCACCTCCGGCCTCGCCCAGGACAGCCGCAGCGGCAAGCCCATCGACCGCTTCCGCGGCCGGCTGATGTGGCCGATCCGCGACATCAGCGGCGAGGTGGTCGGCTTCGGCGCGCGCAAGCTGCGCGAGGACGACAACGGCCCGAAGTACCTGAACACCCCCGAGACCGCGATCTACAAGAAGTCCCAGGTCCTGTACGGCATCGACCTGGCCAAGAAGGAGATCGCGAAGACCTCGCGGGCGGTCGTGGTCGAGGGCTACACCGATGTGATGGCCTGCCACATGGCCGGGGTCACCACCGCGATCGCCACCTGCGGCACCGCCTTCGGCGGCGACCACATCAAGATCCTGCGCCGTCTCCTGATGGACAACGCGACTGCCGAGGTGATCTTCACCTTCGACGGCGACGCGGCCGGGCAGAAGGCGGCGCTGCGCGCCTTCGAGGACGACCAGAAGTTCGCGGCCGAGACCTCGATCGCGATCACCCCGGGCGGCATGGACCCGTGCGACCTGCGCCTGGCGCAGGGGGACGCGGCCGTGTCGGGGCTGGTGGAGTCCCGGACCCCGCTCTTCGAGTTCGCCCTGCGCCACATCGTGGCCCGGCACAACCTGGAGAACCCGGCGGGGCGGGCGGCCGCGCTGGACGAGGCGGCTCCGGTCGTCGCCCACATCAAGAACATCGCGATCCAGCACGAGTCGGCGGTCCAGCTGGCGGGCATGCTGGGCATCCGCGACGAGCAGTTCGTGGTCAAGCGGGTCGCACAGCTGGCGCGCTGGGCCCGGGAGCGCGGCAGCCAGCCCCCGCAGCAGGGCCGGGGCCGCCCCGCCTACGAGGCCGCGCCCGCCGAGCGGCCGGCCGGCGGTCCGGCGCTGAACCTGCGCAGCCCCGCCCACCGCACCGAGCGCGAGCTGCTCAAGCTGGCCCTCCAGCGCCCGGCCCTGGTCTCCCCCGCCTTCGACGCCTACGGCATGGACGAGTTCACCGCGCCGCCCTACGCGGCGGTCCGCCAGGCCATCGCGGACGCGGGCGGTGCCTCGCTCGCCGCCGACGACTACCTGGCCCGCGTGCGCGAGGCCGCCCCGAACGACACCGTCCGTGCGCTCGTCACTGAGCTGGCCGTCGAGGCCATCCACGCCAAGACGGTGGACGAGATCTACGCCGGGATGCAGCTGGTCCAGGTGCGGCTGCGCGCCGTGGACCGCCGGGTGCACGAGATCCAGGGCACCATGTCCCGGCTGGGCCCGCAGGCCCCGCCGGAGCAGCTGGCGGCGGTCCAGGAGGAGCTGTGGGTCCTCCAGCAGTACGGTCAGCGCCTGCGCAACCGCGGCGCCGAGGGGCTGTAACTCCCCCGAGGGCCGTAGCTCCCCCGGCCCGGACTCCCCCGGCCCGCGGATCCCGCCCGGCCGCTACCGCTTGAGCCAGTCGCCGCCCGGTATCTCCGTGCCCGAGGTCCGCAGCTCGCGGGCCAGGAGCGGGGAGGCCAGGTAGACCCACGCCAGGACGGAGGAGCCGTCGGGGCGGAGCACCTCGCGGGCCATCCGGTCGTACATGTTCCCCGGCCGGCCCGGGCCCTCGTACTCCTCCAGCCGGTCCAGCGCGACCAGCAGCTCCCCGTAGGCGCCGGGCTCGGCCGTGATCAGCTCCCCGACGGCGCCGGGGCCCGGGCGGTGGAGCGCGTACGGGTACCCGGGGCCTTCGTAGAGCGCCGTGTCCGGGAGCAGGCCGGGCTCCTCCGAGACCGTGCGGCCGCGCAGGAACAGGTCGTGGTTGACCTCGCCGGGGCGCAGGGTCCCGTAGACGAAGAAGGGGAGCTGCACGCTCCGGTCCGGTGGCCGAACGACCGATGTCACGGGGGCCCTCCCTCTGGTACGGCTGCTACGGACGGATGCCACGCGAGCGGGCGCGGGACAGGACCTTGGTCCCGACTTCCGCCGCACCACACCACCGTACGCACCCCTGTTACACAACCTCCCGAAGGCCGTGACCGTCGCCGTCTACCGTCGGTCCCGCCCACCAGTTCCACCACTTCCACCCCACGGTTCCCTCCCCATGACTCGATTCACCCGCCGCATCGCCGCCGCGCTGCTGTGCGCCTGCTCCTGCGCGGCGGCCGTCGGCGGCTGCGCGGCGCCCGGCGGGCTCGCCGAGGGCGATCCCGCTCCCCCCGTGTCCGCCCAGCCGCAGCCCGAGGCGCTCTGGCCCGCCTGGGCCCAGGAGTCCGCCAGGGCCCCCGGCGCCCCGGTGGGCCGGCGGGAGGCCGCGCCGAAGGCCCTCGAATCCGCACCCGAGGTGGGCCCGGGAGGGCTCCGCGCGGTGGACGCGCTGGAGGTCGCACGGGCCGACCCGCGGATGAGCCAGGCCCTGGGCGGGACCTCGATCACCGCGCCGGGCCGGGCCGGGGTCCGCCCGCCCGTCTACCGGGACCTGACCGGCGACGGGCAGCCGGAGCTCGTCGTCGCGGCCGACGTGGCGACCGGGCGCACCGCGCTGACCGTGTACACCACGGCCCGGGGGAAGATCTACCCCGTCCTCTTCACCATCGGCCGGCAGATCGCCGCCGAGGCCGTGGGCGAGGACCTGCTGATCCGCACGGCCGCCGACGACGGCTCCGAACAGGCCGTCCGCTACCACTGGGACGGCGAGCGGATGACGGTGGTCAGCGACGAGCGCCGCTTCGACAAGGCCGCCCGGCGCTGTGACGCCGAGGAGCGCGCACTGCCCGGCCGCGCCGCCGGGGACGGGCAGGTCTGCCGGTGAGGCCGGTCCTGATCCGCTACCGCCACCTCCTGTGGTCCCTCGGGCTGCGCTGGAAGATCGCCGTCCTGCTCGCCGCCGGCTGCTCGCTCGTCGCGCTCGCCATCGGGGTGCTGATCCACGAGGCGCGCGGCCGTCAGGTGGCCGACGCGGCGCGGGCGAGCGCCACCGCCCAGCTGATCCGCGTACGGCAGGTCTACGAGCTCACCGGCCGGCTCGATCCCGGCCGGGTGGGCGAGGCCGATGCGCGTATCGACTGCCCGGAGCTGGCCGAACCGCTGCGGGCGGCGGCCCTCGCCGGACTGCGGACCACCTACCTCGACCTGTCCGGACCGCACCCGGCGGTGTGGGCGGCCCGCCCGATCGGCGGGGCCCATGTGCTGTCCGTCCGCCAGCCGCTGGACGAGGAGCAGGCCGAACTCGCCGATCTGGACCGTCAGCTGATCGCGTACGGAGCGGTCGTCGTCGCGCTCGCGGCGATCGGCGGGGCGCTGCTGGCCAGCCGCCTGAGCAAGGACCTGCGGACGGCGGCGGAGACGGCCCGCCGGATCAGCGCGGGCGAGCTCGACGCGCGGATCGGGCCGTCGGGCGTGCCGGGGACGCGCGACGAGGTCGCCGCGCTGTCCTCGGCGGTCGACACGATGGCGGCCAGCCTCCAGCGGCGGCTGGAGGCGGAGCAGCGGTTCACCGCGGACGTGGCGCACGAGCTGCGGACGCCGCTGACCGGGCTGCACACCGCCGCCGAACTGCTGCCCGCGGGGCGGCCGACCGAGCTGGTACGGGACCGGGTGGCGGCCCTGCGGACGCTGACCGAGGACCTGCTGGAGGTGGCCCGGCTGGACGCGAACCGGGAGGAGGCCCAGCTGGAGGCGCACCGGCTGGGGCCGCTGGTGGAGTCGGTCACCCGGCGCTCGGGGGTCGCGGCCGAGGTGGTCGGCGCGGAGGTGGTCGGCGCGGAGGTGCCCGTGCGGGTGCGGACCGATGTCCGCCGGCTGGAGCGGATCCTGACGAACCTGCTGCTCAACGCCCGGCGGCACGGCGGGGACCCGGTCACGGTGACCGTGTCGGGGACGACCGTGACCGTGACGGACCGGGGGCCCGGTTTCCCGGAGGAGCTCCTGGCCGAAGGCCCGCAGCGGTTCCTGACCGGCACTCCCGAACGGGGCCAGGGCACGGGGCTGGGGCTGACCATCGCCCTCGGCCAGGCCCAGGTGATCGGCGCCCGCGTCACCCTGTCGAACCCGGCGTCCGGCGGGGCCCGCGCCGCGGTGACGCTCCCGCCGGCCTGACGGACCGGCCCGGACGACCCCCACGCGGGGGACGGGGTCACCCGGACGGCGCGGTCGGCCCGGACGGCGGATCCACCGGCTCTGACCTGCGGGAACGACCCGTCCGGTGGTCGCGCACGGGCGGACCTGACGGAACATCAGCAGGCGCGCGCCCGGCGGGGCGGGTTACCTCGGGGACACGACCCCGTGTCTTCAGGAGAGCCCCCATGCGCCGACGCACCGCTCACGCGCTCACTGCCACCGCGCTGACCGCCGCCGCGTTCACCGGCCCGGTCGCCGGTGCGGTCGCCGCCGTGGACCTCGGCATGGTGAGCTTCGCGCCCGGTGACTTCGCCCCGCTGGAGGTGTGGCCGAAATCCGCCGCCCCCGGCGCCACCGTCACCGTGAACACCAAGGCCTGCGGCCCCGGCAGCCACGCCGAGGGCGATGCCACCACGGTCGGCGGCGGCCGCTTCAAGCTGGTCCCGGGCACCCACAAGGAGGTGGTCGTGGGGCAGTTCCACGTCGCCCGCGACACCCGCCCGGGCACCTACGGCATCGGCGCCACCTGCGCGAACGGCAAGTTCGCCACCGGCGACCTGACCGTCACCGAACGCGGCCCGCAGGGCCCCGTCCACACCGGGGTGGGTGGTGGGACGACCACCTCCACCGACCCCGCCAAGATCGCGGCGGGAGCGGCAGTGCTGGCCGCGACCGCCGTCGGCGGTACCTGGCTCCTGCGTCGCCGGGCGAGCGGCACGCGGAGCTGACGGACGCCCACCGCGGCTCCGGCCGTGGTCCGACCGGTACCGTCCCCCGTCGCCCGCCCCGCGAGGTCCCCCCGTTCGCGGGGCCGGGCGACGGCCAGTCACCCCGAATCGACAGCCGAGGGGGTACGCATGGGTGGCGCATTCCGAGCCGTCCGGGGTGGCCCCGGAGCCGGACCCGCCCCACCGGGCCGGGCCCGGCGCAGGCCCACCGCCCGCCACGCGGGCCTCCTGGCACTTGCTGCCTGCGTCGGCGTCTGGCTCGTGACCAGCGGTTCCCACGAGCCGGTCGGGCCGCCGCTGCCGTCCCCGGCCGAGGCCCTCACCGCCGCCGGAGCCCGCGCGGCGGGCGCCGGTATCGCGCCGCTCCCCGGCTCCCCGCCCACGCGCGTCCGGATCCCCTCCATCCGGGTCGACGCCCCGCTGGTCGGCCTCGGCCTGCAGCCGGGCGGCAGCCTCGAAGTCCCCCCGCCCGCCCGGCGCGACCTGGCCGGCTGGTACCGCGAGGGCACCACCCCGGGGGCCGCGGGCACCGCCGTCATCGCCGGGCACGTGGACCACGCCACCGGCCCGGCGGTCTTCTACCACCTGGGCGCGCTGCGCCGCGGGGCCGCCGTCGAGGTGGTGCGCGCGGACGGGCGTACGGCCGTGTTCACCGTCCACGCGGTCGAGGTCTACGACGCCAAGGCCTTCCCCGACGCGCGCGTGTACGACCCTTCACCGCGCGCGGAGCTGCGGGTCATCACCTGTGGGGGCGGCTTCTCGCCGCGCACCGGCTACCGGGGCAACGTGGTCGTCTTCGCCCACCTGACCGGTACGTACTGACCTACGGGTACGGCCTCGCGTACGGCTATGCGTACGGGTCCGGCCCCGGCCCGGGCTCCGGCTCCGGCTCCGGCGCTCAGCCCCATTGCTCGAAGCCGAGCTTCACCACCAGGGCGCCCACCACGCTCAGCAGGACGCCGCGGACGAAGCCGCTGCCCTTCTTCAGTGCCATCCGGGCGCCGACCATGGCGCCGGCCAGGTTGAACACCGCCATCAGGGCGGCCAGCTGCCACAGCACCATGCCCTGGTACGCGAACATCGCGAGGGCTCCGGCGTTGGTGCACACGTTGACGATCTTGGCGGTCGCCGAGGCGGTGACCAGGTCGAGGTGGAGGAGCGCGGTGAGCGCGAGCACCAGGAAGGTGCCGGTGCCGGGCCCGATGAGGCCGTCGTAGAAGCCGATGCCGAGCCCGGCCAGCCCGATGGCCAGCAGCACCCGCTGACGGCTGACGGGCGAGGTGGCGGGGGCGGTGCCGAAGGCGGGGCGGAAGAGCACGAAGGCGGCGACGACCACCAGCACCACCATGATCAGCGGGCGCAGCGCGTCCTTGCTGATGCCTCCGGCGAGGGCGGCGCCGCCCATCGAGCCGGCGAGCGCGGCCGCGCCGATGCGGACGGCCAGCTTCACGTCCACCGGGGCCTTGCGCACGTAGGTCACGGCCGCGCCCCCGGTGCCGACGATGGCCACGGCCTTGTTCGTACCGAGGACGGTGGCGGGGTGGGCGTCGGGCAGGCCGAGCAGCAGCGCGGGCAGGAGCAGCAGGCCACCGCCGCCCACCACCGCGTCGATCCAGCCGGCCGCCGCCGCGGCCACGCACAGGATGATGATCATGGTCGTTGATATGTCAGGCACGTCCTGACCTTATGGACCTGGCGCTTGCAGGGACCATCAATGCCCGGAAACTTGCGCAAAGGTTGAGCTTCGCCCGGCCGGAGCCCGGTCGGGAGCCACCGGAGCAGCCGGTTCCACAACTGCCGTGAGGACACTCGCCGCCAGCACGCTGGCCAGCCCCAGCCCGGCCGCCAGCCGCCGCGCGGGCGGTACGGCGGCCAGTGCGGCCCGTACGGCCGGCCGCGGCAGCCAGGGGGACGGCTTGCGGTGCCGGGCGGTGCCCACCGGGCGGACCACGGCGGCGGGCGCGGACACGGGGAGGGTGACGTGCAGCGGGTGACGCATGGCGCGGGGACCTCTCGGGAGCGGGGCGCTGAAGCGGGCGGCGGCGGGTGCGGGCACGGGGCGGGGCAGTCGGACAGCGGGAACTCGGCTGCGGCGGCGGCTCGGACAGGGACCGTCAGAAGGTGAAGCACTCGCTGTGCACACGCCCGGCCGGGACCCCCGCCCGCAGCAGCGCGGCCCGGGTCGCCTCGGTCATCCCCGGCGGCCCGCACAGGTACACGTCGTGCTCGGCCAGGTCCGGCACCAGCGCGGCCAGCGCCTGCGGGGCCAGCGGATCGTAGGCACTGCCCGAGGGCCCGAGCAGGTAGTGCAGCCCGGCCCGCCGTTCGGCGGCGATGGCCTCCAGTTCGGCGCGCAGGAGGAGGTGCTCCTCGGCTCCGGCCCGGTAGAGCAGAGTGATGTCGCCGGGGCCGCCGGGCAGCGTCTCGAACAGGGCCCGCATCGGGGTGATGCCGACGCCGCCCGCGATGAGCAGCACCTTGGGCCGCGTCCGGCGGGCGGCGGTCAGCGCCCCGAACGGCCCGGTGGCCAGGACCCGGGCGCCGGGACGCAGCCGGCGGATGCGGCGGGAGTGGCCGCCCAGCCCCTTGACCGTGATCCGCAGGGTGTTCCCGCGGACCGGCGCGGACAGCGAGAACGGCAGGGCGGTGTGCCACAGCCGCCGCTGGAGGAACCGCCAGCGCAGGAATTGGCCCGGCTCCGCGCGCAGTTCCGCGAGGTGCTCCCCGTACATGACGACGGAGACCACCCCGGGCCCCTCGGCGCGGACCTCCGCGACCCGCAGCGCGTGCCGCAAAGCCTGCCGTACGGGGACCACCGCGCGGTACCAGACCAGCAGGACGGCGACCGCGCTGTGGGCGAGGGCCCAGAACCAGGCGACCGGGGCCAGGTCGGGTCCCGCGAGCTGGTGCACGAAGCCGAGGGCGACCGCGACGTGTACGAGCAGGTGCACCCCGCGCCAGGTCTCGTGCGAGAGCCGGCGGCGTACGGCCCGGGCGGAGGTCACGCCGACCGCGGCCAGCAGGGCGGTACCGAGCGCGGCGGCGGCGAGCGCCGGGTAGCCGAGGAGCTCCCGGCCTGCGGAGACCACGTCGAGCCCCTCGTGCACGGCGTACCCGAGCAGGGCGAACAGCCCGTGGCCGAAGCAGAGCAGGAGCACGTACCGGCCGCCCAGCGCGTGCCAGCGGGCGAGCCGGTCGGTGCCGACCCCGTGCTCGACGGCGGGGACCCGGGCCATCAGGAACAGCAGCACCAGCGCCCCGTACCCGGCGAGCAGGCCGGTCAGGTGGGCGGCCGTGGCGAACAGCGCGTCGGGCCGGGCGGAGGGGCGTACCTGCGCGGCCCAGAGCAGGGCCACCGCTCCCGCCCCGCCCAGCATCCCGCCCCTGACCCGCACCGCCACGTCTCGCATACGGGTCACGCTAAGGGCCGCCACCGTGGCCCGGATGATCCTTAAGGCCGCCTTGAGGAACGCCTCACCGGCCCTTAACCCCCACGCTGAGGTGGGCGTTCCGTCGGGGAAACAAGGGCGATGCGGTGGGGAAACAGCGGCCGCGCACCCTCATGGCATGACCTCGGACCAGCGTGTGGTGGTGATCGGCGGCGGCCTCGCGGGCCTGCGGCTCGCGCAGCGGCTCGGCGCGGGCGCGGACACCGGCGCGGACGCCTCGGTGACCGTGCTGGGCGAGGAAGTGCACGTCCCGTACAACCGGGTCCTCCTCGCCGAGGTACTGGCCGGCCGGTACGCACCGGAGGTGACCTCCCTGCCCTCGCCCGGCCCCGCGCTGCGCCGGGGTGTGCGGGCGGTCCGCGTGGACCGCGCCGACCGCACGGTCCACTGCGACGACGGCAGCACGGAGCGGTACGACACGCTGGTCCTGGCCACCGGGTCCAATCCCGTCCTGCCGCCGCTGCGCGGGCTGTTCGAACCCGGGGCCGGGGAACTCCCCGAGGGGGTGCACGCGTTCCGCACCATGGACGACTGCCTGGCCCTCTCGGCGGCCGTACGTCCCGGCGTGCGGGCGGTGGTGATCGGCGGCGGCCTGCTGGGCGTCTCGGCGGCCCGGGCGCTGGCCGAGCGCGGCGCGCAGGTGGTCCTGGCCCAGCAGGCGGAGCGCCTGATGGAGCGCCAGCTGGACGCGGACGCCTCGGCCCTGCTGCACGCCCACCTGAAGGATCTCGGCGTGGAGATCCACACCGAATGCCGGGTCCGCGGCCTGACCACATCGGCGGCTCCGCTCCCGGGGCTCCGCCCCGGACCCCGCGCCTCAAACGCCGGCGAGGCTGGAATTGCCCTGCGGGCAACCCAGCCGCGCAGGGCGGGCAGCACCAGCAAAAATCCAGCCCCTCCGGCGTTTGAGGAGCGGGGTCTGGGGCGGAGCCCCAGCAGCCGCCCCGCACGGGGCAACCGCCGGGTCACCGGGGTCGAGCTCGCCGACGGCTACCGGCTGGACGCCGACCTCGTCGTGCTGGCCTGCGGCGTACGCCCCCGCACCGGCCTCGCCCAAGCCGCCGGCCTCGCCATACGCAAGGGCATCGTGGTCGACGACCGGCTGCGCACCAGCGACCCCCGGATCCACGCCATCGGCGACTGCGCCGAGCACGCCGGCCAGGTGTACGGCCTGGCCGGCCCGGCCCTGGAGCAGGCCGACGCCCTCGCCGACGCCCTCACCGGCCGCGGGACCCCGTACGGCGGCACCCGCGCGCTGACCCGCCTCACCCTGGGCGGCGCCGGAGCCGGCCCCCTCGACCTCGCCGCATTCGGCGAGACCACCCCGCTCCCCGGCGACGACGTGGTCCGCCTCGCCGACGCCACCCGCCGGACCTACCGGAAGGTCGTCGTCCGCGGCGACCGCCTCGTCGGCGGGGTGCTGCTCGGCGAGCTCTCCACCGTGGGCGCCCTCGCCCGCACCTGGGACGGCGACGCAGCCCTGCCCGACCCCGCCGACCTGTTCCACCTGCTCACCGACGACGGAGGCCACTGACATGACCGAGCCCTTGCCCACGATCGTGCTCATCGGGCACGGCATGGTCGGCCAGCGCTACCTCGAAGCGCTCGCCGAGCACGGGGTCACCGCCACGCACCGGATCACCGTGCTCTGCGAGGAGCCCCGGCCCGCCTACGACCGCGTGCACCTGACCTCGTACTTCTCCGGCAGCAGCGCCGAGGACCTGTCCATGACTCCCCCGGGGTTCATGGCGGAGCACGGCATCTCCCTGCACCTCGGCGACCCGGCCGAGCACATCGACCGGGACGCCCGCACCGTCACCTCCCGCTCCGGGCAGGTCTTCCCCTACGACGTCCTCGTCCTGGCCACCGGCAGCTACCCCTTCGTGCCGCCCGTCCAGGGCAAGGACGCCCCCGGCTGCTTCGTCTACCGCACCATCGAGGACCTCCTGGCCATCGAGGAGTACGCCAAGGGCCGCACCACGGGCGCGGTCGTCGGCGGCGGTCTCCTCGGACTCGAAGCCGCGGGCGCCCTCCAGGGCCTCGGCCTCACCACCCGCATCGTCGAGTTCGCCCCGCGCCTGATGCCCGTCCAGGTCGACGAGGGCGGCGGCGCGGCCCTGCTGCGCACCATCGAGTCCATGGGCCTCACCGTCCACACCGGCGTCGGCACCCAGGAGGTGCTGACCGGCGAGGACGGCCGGGTGTCGGGCATGCGGCTCTCGGACGGCTCCGCCGTCGACACCGACCTCGTGGTCTTCTCCGCCGGCGTCCGCCCCCGCGACCAGCTCGCCCGCGACTGCGGCCTGGACGTCGGCGAGCGCGGCGGCATCCAGGTCGACTCCCGCTGCCGCACCTCCGACCCGCGGGTCTACGCCATCGGCGAATGCGCCCTGGCTTCCGACGGCCGCGTCTACGGCCTGGTCGCCCCCGGCTACGAGATGGCCGAGACCGCCGCCGACGACCTCCTGGGCCGGGAGAAGGAGTTCACCGGGGCCGACCTCTCCACCAAGCTCAAGCTGCTCGGCGTGGACGTGGCCTCCTTCGGCGACGCCCACGGCAGCGCCCCGGGCAGCCTGGACGTCGTCTGGTCCGACTCCCGCTCCGGTGTCTACAAGAAGCTCGTCGTCTCCCCCGACGGGGTGCTCCTGGGCGGGGTCCTGGTCGGTGACGCCGACTCGTACGGTGTGCTGCGCCCGCTCACCGGCAGCGTGCCGCCCGTCGCGCCCGAGCAGCTGGTCCTGCCCGCCGGACTCGGCGCGCCCGTCGCCCTCGGCCCGTCCGCCCTGCCCGACCACGCGGTGATCTGCTCCTGCCACAACGTCACCAAGAAGGCCATCGCCGCCTGCGCCACCCTCCCCGAGGTCAAGAAGTGCACCAAGGCGGGCACCGGCTGCGGCAGCTGCCTCAAGGTGATCGGCCAGCTGTTGCCCGCCGCCACCGACAAGGGGCTGTGCGGCTGCTTCCCGCACACCCGCGCCGAGCTCTACGAGATCGTCCGCACCCGCCGCCTGACCTCGTACGAGCAGCTGCTCGACGGCCACGGCCGGCCCGAGGCCCGCGGCGGTGACGGCTGCGAGGTCTGCAAGCCCACCGTCGGCTCGATCATCGCCTCCCTCGCCCCGACGCTCGGCGCGAGCGTCTACGTCCTGGACGGGGAGCAGGCCGCCCTCCAGGACACCAACGACCACTTCCTCGCGAACTTGCAGCGCAACGGCTCGTACTCGGTCGTCCCGCGCATTCCCGGAGGTGAGATCACCCCGGAGAAGCTGATCGTGATCGGCGAAGTGGCCCGCGACTTCGGGCTCTACACGAAGATCACCGGTGGGCAGCGGATCGACCTGTTCGGGGCGAGCGTGGACCAGCTCCCGCGGATCTGGGCCCGGCTCGTGGACGCCGGGTTCGAGTCCGGGCACGCGTACGGGAAGGCCCTGCGGACGGTGAAGTCCTGCGTGGGACAGACCTGGTGCCGCTACGGGGTCCAGGACAGCGTACGGATGGCCATCGACCTGGAGCTGCGCTACCGGGGCCTGCGCGCCCCCCACAAGCTCAAGTCGGCGGTGTCCGGCTGCGCCCGCGAGTGCGCGGAGGCACAGAGCAAGGACTTCGGCGTGATCGCGACGGCGAGCGGCTGGAACCTGTACGTCGGCGGCAACGGCGGGGCCACGCCGCGCCACGCCGACCTCCTCGCCCAGGACCTCTCGGACGCCGAACTGGTGCGGCTCATCGACCGGTTCCTGATGTTCTACATCCGCACCGCCGACCGGCTGGAGCGGACCTCCACCTGGCTGGAGCGGCTGGAGGGGGGCCTGGAGCACCTGCGGGACGTCGTCGTGCACGACTCGCTCGGGCTGTGCGCCGAGCTGGAGTCCCTGATGGCCGACCACGTGTCGCACTACCGCGACGAGTGGGCCGAGACCCTCCAGGACCCGGAGCGGCTGCGCCGGTTCGTGTCCTTCGTCAACGCGCCCGGCGCCCCCGACCCGACCGTGAAGTTCGTCCCCGAGCGGGACCAGGTCAAGCCCGACCTGGCCGTTCTCACCCTTGAGCCCGTGGGAGGCACACGATGACCGTCGAACTCGAGGTGCCGGAGGGCTGGCTGACGGTGTGCGAGCTGTCCGCGCTCACCCCCGGGCGGGGGGTCGCGGCCCTGCTGCCCGACGGGAGCCAGGCCGCGGTGTTCACCGACCGCTCGGGGCGCACGTACGCGATCGCCAACCAGGACCCCTTCACCGGCGCGCAGGTCCTCTCGCGGGGACTGCTGGGGTGCGCGCAGGGCCGGCCCTTCGTGGCCTCGCCGCTGCTCAAGCAGCGTTTCGACCTGGAGTCGGGGCGCTGCCTGGACGACGAGGAGGTGGCGGTCCGGACCTACCGGGTGCGGACCGCCGCGACCTCGTGAGGCACGGGGCTCAGCCCTGGACCGCCGCCGGGTCCATCCACATGATCTCCCAGGTGTGGCCGTCGAGGTCGTCGAAGGCGCGGCCGTACATGAAGCCGTGGTCCTGCGCGGGACGGGGCTCGGTGGCCCCGGCGGCGACGGCCCCGTCGACGAGCTCGTCGACCTTGGCGCGGCTCTCGGCGCTCAGGCACAGGAGCACCTCGGAGGTCCTGGTGGCGTCCGCGATCTCCTTGTGGGTGAAGTCCTTGTAGCGGGCCTCGGTCAGGAGCATCGCGACGATGGTGTCGCTGATCACCATGGAGGCGCAGTTCTCGTCGCTGAACTGGGCGTTGAAGGAGTATCCGAGCTTGCCCCAGAAGGCCTTGCTGGCATCCAGGTCCTTGACGGGCAGGTTGACGAAGATCATGGTCGCGGGCATCTCGGTCCCTCTTCTTCTCTCGTGGTGTGCTTTCGAGAGGTAGACCGGGGGCTCCGGGGAAACTCATCGCTCCCGCCGGATTTTCTCCAGGATTTTTTCCGCGGCCCGGTGACCTGCGGGAACCGCGGGTCAGGCGACCGAGCGCAGCTCCAGCGCGGCCAGCGGGACGAAGCCGACCCGGCCCTCGCCGTGCAGCGGTCCGGCGTCGGCGCCGGCCAGCCGCCGGTGCAGGGCCAGCGCGATCCGCTCGCCCTGTGCCTTGGCCCGTTCGGCGTTCGGTCCGCGGTGCAGGCCGTCGATCGTCGCGTTCCACAGCTGGAGCCAGCGTCCGAAGTCCGCGCCCGTCATGGCCCGCGCCGAGTGCAGCGCGGCGTGCGGGGCGAAGGCGTCGCGCCCGTAGTCGGCGCTGCGGAACAGGGCCCGCTCCCAGAAGTCGGTGATGCGGGGCAGGTGGACCTCCAGGTCCGTGCCCGCGATCTCGGTGAAGAAGGGACCGATCCGGCGGTCGGCGAAGGCTGCGCTGTAGAAGCGGCGCAGCACGACGTCGAGGTCGGCGCGGCCGCGGATGTCGGCATCGGCGGCGAAGTGGTTCATCGCTCCACCATCCTTCCCCATCCGGGGCCTCCCCAGGGCAGAAAGTCCCGCAGTACGTCACATCGTGCCGGGGTCCGCCGCCCGCAGTAGCGTCGGAGCATGGCCGTCAAGAAGATCACCGAGAAGCTGTCGGACGAGGCCCTGGTCGCGGAGACCGGCCGGGACTGGGCCGGCTGGTTCGCCGAGCTCGACGGCTGGGGCGCCACCGCGCGCACCCACACCGAGATCGCCCGCCGGCTCGTGGACGCGTACGGGGTGAGCGGCTGGTACGCCCAGTCGGTCACGGTGGGCTACGAGCAGGAGCGGGGGATGCGCGAGGTCGGCCAGTCCTGCGACGGCGACTGGCAGGCGTCGGCCAGCCGCACCGTGGGCGCCGGACCCGAGCGGGTGACGGAGGCCTTCGCCGACGCGGCGGTGCGCGAGCGCTGGCTGCCGCACGCGGATTTCGCTCTGCGCACGCACCGGCCCGGGAAGTCGCTCACCGCCGACTGGGACGGCGGAAGCAGCCGTATCTCCGTCTATCTCACCCCCAAAGGCCCGGACCGTACGCAGGTGGGACTCGGGCACACGAAACTCGCAGACGCCGACGCGGTGGAGGTCTACAAGTCTTTCTGGAAGGAGCGTCTCGGTGTCCTGAAGTCCCTCCTCGAGGATTGAACTCGAAGCGGTCGCTCGTGCGTAATGAGGAATTGAGGTCACGTCAACTCAGTGCTCCTAGGTTCCTCGACGCGTGCGACCCCCGCGCCCGGCCGGGCACGGGGGGACTTCCTCCCACAGGAGTGACCGTGGAACGTCGTACCTTCCTGCGCGGTGCCGTCATAGGCTCCTCGGCTGCCGCCTTCGGCGGCACGCTGATGCACGGCGCCGCCTACGCGGCGCCCGCCCAGCCCGGCGCCGGACCCTACGGGGCCCTCGGCGCGGCGGACGCGAACGGCATCCAGCTGCCCGCCGGCTTCAGCAGCCGGGTGATCGCCCGGTCCGGCCAGAACGTCGGCTCCACCTCGTACAAGTGGCACAGCGCCCCCGACGGCGGGGCGTGTTTCGCGGACGGCACGGGCTGGATCTACGTGTCCAACTCGGAGATCTCCTCCACCGGCGGCGCGAGCGCGGTGAAGTTCGACTCGTCCGGCTCGATCACCTCCGCCTACCGGATCCTGTCCAACACCAACCGCAACTGCGCGGGCGGCGCGACCCCCTGGAACACCTGGCTGTCCTGTGAGGAGGTCAGCCTCGGCTACGTGTACGAGACCGACCCGTGGGGAGTGAACGCCGCCGTCCGCCGCTCCGCGATGGGCCGCTTCAACCACGAGGCGGCGGCCGCCGACCCGGTCCGCAAGGTCGTCTACCTCACCGAAGACGACTCCAGCGGCTGCTTCTACCGCTTCGTCCCCACCACCTGGGGCAACCTCTCCTCGGGCACCCTGCAGGTCCTCAAGGCGGGTACGGCCACCTCCGGCTCCTTCACCTGGGCCAACGTGCCGGACCCGGACGGCTCCCCGACCGCGACCCGCAGCCAGGTCTCGGGCGCGAAGAAGTTCAACGGCGGCGAGGGCTGCCACTACGCCAACGACACCGTCTGGTTCACCACCAAGGGCGACAACCGGGTCTGGCAGCTCAACCTCACGAACAACACCTACGAGCTGGCCTACGACGACTCGCTCGTCCCCGGCGGCTCGGCCCCGCTGACGGGGGTGGACAACGTCACCGGGTCCTCGTACGGCGACCTGTACATCGCCGAGGACGGCGGGAACATGGAGATCTGCCTGATCACCCCGGACGACGTGGTCGCCCCGTTCCTGCGGATCACCGGCCAGTCCTCCTCGGAAATCTGCGGCCCGGCCTTCTCCCCCGCCGGCAACCGGCTGTACTTCTCCAGCCAGCGCGGCACGAGCGGCAGCTCCACGGGCGGCATCACCTACGAGGTCACGGGCCCGTTCCGGGTCTGACCTCCAGCGCCGAGGGCGCGGCTCCGGGCTTCCCCGGGGCCGCGCCCTTCCGGCCTTCTACGAGGCCACCGCCCCGCCCTTGAGGAGGGCGGCGCCCAGCGGGGTCACCGTGTGCAGCACCGCGTTGCCGTGGCGCAGGGTGGTGACCAGGCCCGCCTCGCGCATCACGCAGGCGTGCTGGCTCGCGGAGGCCAGCGAGACCCCGGCCCGGCGGGCGAGTTCGCTGGTGGTGGCCCCGTCGCCGATGGCCCGCAGCACCACCGAGCGGGTGTGGCCGACGAGCTTGCCCAGGGTGCGCACCCGCTGCTCCTCGACGACCGGGCGCACGTCCCCGCCGGTCGGCGCGGAGACCAGCTGCGCGGCGGCCGGGTAGACCAGCACCGGCGGCAGTTCCGGGTCGTGCAGGGTCACCGCGGTCCGCCGGCAGAAGAAGGAGGGCTGGAGCAGCAGCCCGCGCCCGCGCAGACGTACGTCCCGGTCCACGGGGTAGTCGCACTCCAGCACCGGGGCCCGCCAGCGCAGCATCGGCGGCAGCGAGGCCAGCAGCTCGTCCGCGCCCCCGTCCAGCAGGGCCCGGCCGCGTGCGGCCCGCTCGGCCTCGATCTGGGCCTGGATGTGCGTCCAGTACGGTTCGACGGCCGCCCGGTGGTAGGCGCGCAGCTCGCCCAGCAGGCGCGGCAGGTGCTTGGTGCCGCCGTCCATGAGCTCCCGGAGCCGCCGCGGGAGGGAGGACTCGGCGCCCCCGCTCACGGCGGAGGGCATGCCGAACGCCGCTCCGAGACCGGCTCCCGCGCCCAGCAGCGCCAGCTCCTGCCGCATGCGGTCCGGGCGGATGCCGCGCAGCGCGTCGACGCCGACGTCCCACCCGTACTGCCCCTCCACGGGGGTCAGGAAATCCGGAAAATATCCGCGGCTCGGTATGAGCATACCGAGCACGCGTGTTTCACTATTCAACCTGCTCCGAGTTTCCGTTCGCCATTCACCGAACAACCGGGCGTCACGCCGGTCCCTTAAACGGTGAAAGCTGAGAACTGTTTCCCACAACGCATCGGGACGCCCTGCCATCCGTACGCGTGCCAGGTCCACTCCAGTGAAATGGATACGCAGCACCGAACCCCCACCTGTGCAACCGCAATCCCCCCGCCCCATGAGTATGCATGCCGTCACACGTGGTCACCACGCCCTTTCGGCCACAGTTGAAACCCCTTTCGGCAGGGGCGTGACAACCGAAATCCTGTACTCCGCCGGGCACACTCCGATGCGACCGAAACGCTCCGTGAAGGCCGTGGGGGGCTTTGCGGGGCCTGGCGGTCGGTCGCACGGGAAGCGCCGACGTGCCCGGCAGAATGACAGCAGGCGGTGGACGGGTGGGGATCCGTCCACCGCCTGCTGACGTAAAGACTTGTTGAACGAACAAAAATAGGCGCGCCCGCCCCCAGGGCGTCAGGGAACCCGGGGGCAGGCGCGGTCTGTGGGGCCCTTCGCGGGCCGGGGGGTCAGCGGCTGTCGCTGCCCTTCGCCTCGGCGGCGGCACGGCCGGCCTCCAGGCGCGCCACCGGGATCCGGAAGGGCGAGCAGGAGACGTAGTCGAGGCCGACCTCGTGGAAGAAGTGGACGGACTCGGGGTCACCGCCGTGCTCGCCGCAGATGCCGAGCTTGAGGTCGGGGCGGGTGGCCCGGCCGGCCTGGACCGCGCTGCGGACGAGGGCGCCGACGCCGTCCTTGTCGATGGTCTCGAAGGGCGAGACCCCGAAGATGCCCTTCTCCAGGTACGCGGTGAAGAAGCTGGCCTCGACGTCGTCGCGGGAGAAGCCCCACACCGTCTGGGTCAGGTCGTTCGTGCCGAAGGAGAAGAACTGCGCGGCCTCGGCGATCTGCCCGGCCGTCAGCGCGGCGCGGGGCAGCTCGATCATGGTGCCGATGGTCAGCTTGAGGCTGGTGCCGGTGGCGGCCTCGACCTCGGCGATGACCTGGTCGGCCTCGTCGCGGACGATCTCCAGCTCCTGGACGGTGCCGACGAGCGGGACCATGATCTCGGCGCGCGGGTCGCCCTTGGCGTTCTTGCGCTCGGCCGCGGCCTCGGCGATCGCCCGTACCTGCATCTTGAACAGGCCGGGGATGACCAGACCGAGGCGGACGCCGCGCAGACCCAGCATCGGGTTCTGCTCGTGCAGCTTGTGCACGGCCTGGAGCAGGCGCAGGTCGTTCTCGTTGGCGTCCTTGCGGGACTCGGCGAGGGCGACGCGCACCGACAGCTCGGTGATGTCGGGCAGGAACTCGTGCAGCGGCGGGTCGAGGAGGCGGACGGTGACGGGCAGGCCGTCCATCGCCTCGAACAGCTCGACGAAGTCCTTCTTCTGCAGCGGCAGGAGGGCACTGAGTGCCGCCTCGCGCTCTTCGTCGGTGTCCGCGAGGATCAGTCGCTCCACCAGTTCGCGGCGCTCACCGAGGAACATGTGCTCGGTGCGGCACAGGCCGATGCCCTGGGCGCCGAAGCGGCGGGCACGCAGCGCGTCCTCGGCGTTGTCGGCGTTGGCGCGCACGCGCAGCCGGCGGACGCGGTCCGCGTAGGCCATGATCCGGTGCACGGCGGCGACCAGCTCGTCGGCGTCGTCGGCGCCGGCGTGCATGCGGCCCTCGAAGTACTCGACGACCGGGGACGGTACGACGGGTACCTCACCGAGGTACACCTTGCCGGTGGAGCCGTCGATGGAGACGACGTCGCCCTCTTCGATGACCGTGTCGCCGACCGTCATCCGGCGGCGCTTGGTGTCGACGTCGAGCTCCTCGGCGCCGCAGACACAGGTCTTGCCCATGCCGCGGGCGACGACGGCGGCGTGCGAGGTCTTGCCGCCGCGCGAGGTCAGGATGCCCTCGGAGGCGATCATTCCGTCGAGGTCGTCCGGGTTGGTCTCGCGGCGGATCAGGATGACCTTCTCGCCGGAGCGGGACCACTTGACGGCCGTGTACGAGTCGAAGACGGCCTTGCCGACGGCCGCGCCCGGGGAGGCGGCGATGCCGCGGCCCAGCAGCGTGGTCTTCGCGTCCTCGTCGAAGCGCGGGAACATCAGCTGCGCGAGCTGGTGGCCGGTGACTCGCTGGAGGGCCTCGGCCTCGTCGATCAGGCCCTGGTCCACGAGCTGCGTGGCGATACGGAAGGCGGCGCCGGCGGTGCGCTTGCCGACGCGGGTCTGGAGCATCCACAGCTGGCCGCGCTCGATGGTGAACTCGATGTCGCACAGGTCCTTGTAGTGCGTCTCGAGGGTCTCCATGATGCCCATGAGCTGGTCGTACGACTTCTTGTCGATCTGCTCCAGATCGGCGAGCGGCACGGTGTTGCGGATGCCCGCGACGACGTCCTCGCCCTGCGCGTTCTGCAGGTAGTCGCCGTAGACGCCCTGGTGGCCGCTGGCGGGGTCGCGGGTGAAGGCGACGCCGGTGCCGGAGTCGGGGCCGAGGTTGCCGAAGACCATGGAGCAGATGTTGACGGCGGTGCCGAGGTCGCCGGGGATGCGCTCCTGGCGGCGGTACAGCTTGGCGCGGTCGGTGTTCCAGGAGTTGAAGACCGCCTCGACGGCGAGGTCCATCTGGTCGCGGGCGTCCTGCGGGAACTCGCGGCCCGCCTCCTTCGCCACGATCTTCTTGAAGAGCTTGACCAGCTTCTTCAGGTCAGCGGCGTCGAGGTCGGTGTCGACGGTGACCTTCTTGGCGGCCTTGGCCTCTTCGAGGGCTTCCTCGAAGAGCTCGCCGTCGACGCCGAGGACGGTCTTGCCGAACATCTGGATGAGGCGGCGGTAGGAGTCCCACGCGAAGCGCTCGTCACCGGACTGGGAGGCGAGGCCGGCGACCGACTCGTCGGAGAGGCCGATGTTGAGGACCGTGTCCATCATGCCGGGCATCGAGAACTTGGCGCCGGAACGCACGGAGACCAGCAGCGGGTCGTCCGACTGACCGAGCTTCTTGCCCATCTTCGCCTCGAGGGCCGCCAGGTGGGCGCTGACCTCGTCGCGCAGCTCGGCCGGGGCCGTACCGCTGTCGAGGTAGACCTTGCAGGCCTCGGTGGTGATGGTGAAGCCGGGAGGGACCGGCAGACCCAGGTTGGTCATCTCGGCGAGGTTGGCCCCCTTGCCGCCGAGAAGGTCCTTGAGGTCGCGGTTGCCCTCGGTGAAGTCGTAGACGAACTTCTGATCTTTGTTTTCCGACACGGGTCTCGACTCCTCGAGGCTCGGCTGGCTGCCCTGACGGCCAGGAACATACCCAGATCGAAGGCTTCTGGGTACGTCCACTTGGTCGTCATACGGCTGTAACCACCCGTGCGCCAGCAGATCGAAAGTAACTCATGGGTAATCAGAAAGTACGAAGAGCGTTCACAAGCCGAAGGGTGAGGGGGCTGGTGAGGCTTGATCCTGCTCGGATGAGCGATCATCGATACATTTGCGTTCAAGTATTGAACGCACAAAGGGTGGCACCCAGTGCCACCCTTTGAAAGTCTTATCCGTGACGTCGGCGCTCATCTGAGCGAAACCTCACCCATGCGTGGCGTATATCACGCGCCACGGAGGGCGATTTGTCAGCCTCCGGAGGTGTCCAGTTCGGCTTCCTCGCCGACGCCCGCGCAGTCGTACGGGTCCTTCAGCCAGCCGTCGGGCAGGACAACTCGGTTGTTTCCGGACGTCCGGCCGCGCGGACCGTCCGCACTCTCGGGCCATGCCTGATCCAGATCCAGCTCGCTCAGATGAGCGTCCAGCTCGGCCAGCGACGAAGTGACCGCCAGCTTCTTGCGCATCTCCGAACCCACCGAGAAGCCCTTGAGGTACCAGGCCACATGCTTACGGAAGTCGATCACCCCGCGCGCCTCGTCGCCGATCCATTCCCCGAGCAGCTGGGCGTGCCGGTGCATGGTGCCCGCGACCTCGCGCAGCGTGGGCTTGCGGAAGTCCTCCGGGCGCCCCTCGAAGGCCGCCACCAGGTCGTTGAACAGCCACGGCCGACCCAGGCAGCCGCGGCCCACGACCACGCCGTCGCAGCCGGTCTCGCGGACCATACGCAGGGCGTCCTCGGCGCACCAGATGTCGCCGTTGCCGAGCACCGGGATCTCCGGCACGTGCTCCTTGAGCCGGGCGATGGCCTCCCAGTCGGCGGTGCCGCCGTAGTGCTGGGCGGTGGTGCGCCCGTGCAGGGCGATGGCGGTGACGCCCTCCTCGACGGCGATCCGGCCGGCGTCGAGGTAGGTGAGGTGCTCGTCGTTGATGCCCTTGCGCATCTTCATGGTCACCGGCAGGTCGCCGGCGCCGGCGACGGCCTCGCGCAGGATCGCGCGCAGCAGGTTCCGCTTGTACGGGAGGGCCGAGCCGCCGCCCTTGCGGGTCACCTTGGGGACCGGGCAGCCGAAGTTGAGGTCGATGTGGTCGGCGCGGTCCTCTTCCACGATCATGCGGACGGCCTTGCCGACCGTCACGGGGTCGACGCCGTACAGCTGGATCGAGCGGGGCTTCTCGGCCTCGTCGAAGTGGATCAGCTGCATGGTCTTCTCGTTGCGCTCGACCAGGGCGCGGGTCGTGATCATTTCGCTCACGAACAGCCCCTTGCCGCCCGAGAACTCGCGGCAGAGGGTACGGAACGGGGCATTGGTGATACCGGCCATGGGCGCGAGCACCACCGGGGGCTGCACGGTGTGCGGGCCGATCGCGAGAGGCGGAGGGAGCGTGGTCATTCCCCCATTGTCGCGCACCGCTCGATCGTTAGTTTGACGTACTATCCCCGATATGTCCGACTTGAGTCACCGGCGACGCTTGCTCGTGCTGGGGATCTGCTGCACGAGCCTGTTCATCGTCAGCCTCGACAACACCGTCCTGAACGTCGCGCTCCCCTCCATGCGCCGGGACCTGAACGCCTCGGTCGCCGGAATGCAGTGGACGATCGACGCATACACGCTGGTCCTCGCCTCCCTGCTGATGCTGGCGGGCTCCACGGCCGACCGGATCGGGCGCCGGAAGGTGTTCATCGCGGGCCTGGTCCTCTTCACGCTCGGCTCGTTGCTGTGCTCGCTGACGCCGAACCTGGAGTGGCTGATCGTCTTCCGGATGATCCAGGCCGTCGGCGGCTCGATGCTCAACCCGGTCGCCATGTCGATCATCACCAACACCTTCACGGACCCCGCGCAGCGCGCCCGCGCCATCGGGATCTGGGGGGCGGTGGCGGGCATCTCCATGGCCGCGGGCCCGCTGATCGGCGGCGTACTGGTGGACTCGGTGGGCTGGCGGTCCATCTTCTGGGTGAACCTGCCGGTCGGACTCCTCGCCCTCGTACTGACCCTGCGCTACGTCCCGGAGTCGCGGGCCGCACGGGCCCGCCGCCCGGATCCCGTCGGCCAGCTGCTCGTCATGACCTCGCTCGGCACGGTCACCTACGCGATCATCGAGGCCCCGGCCGCGGGCTGGGGCTCGCCGGTGATCACCGGCTGCGTCCTGGTGGCCGTCGCCTCGCTGGTGGCGCTGCTGCTGTACGAGCCCCGGCGGGCGGATCCGCTGATCGATCCGCGCTTCTTCCGCAGCATCCCCTTCAGCGGGGCGACGGTGATCGCGGTGAGCGCCTTCGCGGGGCTGAGCGGAGTGCTGTTCCTGAACACCCTCTACCTCCAGGACGTACGGGGGCTCAGCGCCCTGGACGCCGGGCTCTACCTGCTGCCGATGGCGGCCCTGACCTTCCTGTGCGCGCCGCTGGCGGGGCGGCTGGTCGGCTCCCGGGGGCCCCGGCTGCCGCTGCTGATCGCGGGCGTGACGATGGCGGTGAGCGGGCTGCTCTTCGCGGTCTTCTCGGCCGAGACCTCCACGCCCCTCCTCTTCGCCGGGTACGTGCTCTTCGGGATCGGCTTCGGCATGGTGAACGCGCCCATCACCAATACGGCTGTCTCCGGCATGCCCCGTTCCCAGGCGGGTGTCGCGGCCGCGATCGCCTCCACCAGCCGGCAGACCGGCGGGGCGCTGGGCGTCGCGATCGCCGGTGCGGTCCTGTCGGCCGGGCTGGCGGGCGGCGCGGAGTTCACCGCGGCGGCCCGGCCGGCCTGGTGGTTCATCACGCTCTGCGGGCTGGCCGTCCTGGTGGTGGGCGTGGCGAGCAGTGGGCGCTGGGCCATGGCGACGGCCGAACGGACGGCCCGCACCCTGGAGGCGACCACGGACCCGGACCCCGACCGGACCCGCTCACACTGACGAGTGACAGATATTGAAATCTGTCATCCGTCATGCCATTCTCGTTTCATGGCTACGAACGAGAACGTCACCAGCACCGTCGGCACCACCCACCGCGACACGACCGCCTACCGCAGGCTCGGCGCCACCGGGCCGTCCGTCTTCCCGCTCGGCCTCGGCTGCATGGGGATGTCCGCCCTCTACGGGGAGGCGGACCGGGCCGAGTCCCTCGCGACCATCCACGCCGCGCTCGACGCGGGGGTCACCCTGCTGGACACGGGCGACTTCTACGGCATGGGCCACAACGAACTGCTGATCAACGAAGCCCTGCGCACCGCGCCCGCCGCGGCCCGCGAGAAGGCGCTGACCAGCGTCAAGTTCGGCGCACTGCGCACCGTCGAGGGCGGCTTCACCGGCTACGACGGCCGGCCCGAGGCCGTCAAGAACTTCCTGGCCTACTCGCTCCAGCGGCTCGGCCGGGACCACATCGACATCTACCGGATCGCCCGCGTGGACCCGGACGTGCCGATCGAGGAGACGATCGGTGCGATCGCCGAGGCCGTCGAGGCCGGGCACGTCCGCCACATCGGGCTCTCCGAGGTCGGCGCGGACACCATGCGCCGGGCCGCCGCCGTGGCCCCGATCTCGGACCTCCAGATCGAGTACTCGCTGATCTCCCGCGGCATCGAGGAGGAGATCCTGCCGACCGCCCGCGAGCTCGGCATAGGCGTCACGGCGTACGGGGTGCTGTCCCGCGGCCTGATCAGCGGCCACTTCACCCGCGACCGCGCGCTGGCCCCGGGCGACTTCCGCGGTATGAGCCCCCGCTTCCAGGGCGACAACCTCGACCGCAACCTGGACCTGGTGGACGCCCTGCGCAAGGTCGCGGAGGGCAAGGGCGTGAGCGTGGCCCAGACGGCCATCGCCTGGGTGCTCGCGCAGGGGCCGCGGCACGGCGTCGACATCGTGCCGCTGGTGGGCGCCCGCCGCCGCGACCGCCTCGCCGAGGCACTGGGCGCCCTGGACATAGAGCTCGACGCCGCCGACCTGGCCGCCGTCGAGGAGGCCGTGCCCGTCGGCGCGGCGGCCGGCGAGCGGTACCCCGCCGCGCAGATGGCCCACCTCGACAGCGAGCACTGAGCTGGCGGTACGGTCGTACTCATGCCTCCCGCAGCTGCCGAGCCCCTGACGTCCGAGCGCATCCTCGAGACCACCGAGGAGGTGCTGCGCCGCTTCGGCCCCACCAAGGCGACCGTGGTGGACGTGGCGCGCGCCCTGGGTGTCAGCCACGGCAGCGTGTACCGCCACTTCCCGTCGAAGGCGGCGCTGCGCGAGGCCGTCACGGACCGCTGGCTCGCCAAGAGCGTCGTCATGCTGGAGGAGATCGCCTCGGCCCCCGCAGCGAGCGCCCCCTCCAAGCTCGAAGCGTGGCTGGAGGCCCTCTTCGAGGCCAAGCGCCACAAGGCGGGGGACGACCCGGAACTGTTCGCCACCTACACCGTGCTGCTCGCCGAGAACAGTGACGTGGTGGACGCCCACCTCACCGAGCTGATCGCGCAGTTGGCCCGGATCATCGCCGAGGGAGTCGCGGCGGGCACGCTGGCCGCCGAGGACGTGCCTGGCGCCGCGCGCGCGGTGTTCGACGCCACCGGCCGCTTCCACGATCCGCAGTACGCGGCCGACTGGCTCTCGCCCACGATCACCACGGAGTTCGAGGCGGTCACCTCCCTCGTCATCCGGGGCCTGCGCGCCTGACGGGGGTCCGCGCCGTCCGAAGCGGACCGGGCTTGCCGGCGAAAGACCGGTGGCCCGGTGCGCAGCGTGCGCACCGGGCCACCGGTCTTGGTACGGCAGGTACTAGCAGCCGAGCAGGCGGCTGCCGAGGTAGCTCTGGATCTGGTCCAGGGAGACGCGCTCCTGCTTCATGGTGTCGCGCTCGCGCACGGTCACCGCGTTGTCGTCCAGGGTGTCGAAGTCGACGGTGACGCAGAACGGCGTACCGATCTCGTCCTGGCGGCGGTAGCGGCGGCCGATGGCGCCCGCGTCGTCGAACTCGATGTTCCAGTTCTTGCGCAGGTCGGCGGCGAGGCCCTTGGCCTTCGGCGACAGCTGCGCGTTGCGGGACAGCGGCAGGACGGCGACCTTGACCGGGGCCAGGCGCGGGTCGAGGCGCATCACGGTGCGCTTCTCCATGATGCCCTTGGCGTTGGGGGCCTCGTCCTCGTTGTACGCGTCGAGCATGAAGGCGAGCATGGCGCGGTTGACACCGGCTGCCGGCTCGATGACGAACGGGGTGTAGCGCTCGCCGGACTCCTGGTCGTGGTAGGTCAGGCTCGCACCCGAGGCCGCCGAGTGGGCCTTGAGGTCGTAGTCGGTGCGGTTGGCGATGCCCTCGAGCTCGGAGAACTCGTTACCACCGAAGTTGAAGCGGTACTCGATGTCGGCGGTGCGCTTCGAGTAGTGGGACAGCTTCTCCTTCGGGTGGTCGAACCAGCGGATGTTCTCCTCGCGGATGCCGAGGTCGCGGTACCAGTTCCACCGCTCGGCCATCCAGTACTCCTGCCACTGCTCGTCCTCGCCCGGCTTGACGAAGAACTCCATCTCCATCTGCTCGAACTCGCGCGTGCGGAAGATGAAGTTGCCGGGGGTGATCTCGTTGCGGAAGGACTTGCCCATCTGCGCGATGCCGAAGGGGGGCTTCTTGCGCGAAGTGACCTGCACCTGGGCGAAGTTGGTGAAGATGCCCTGGGCGGTCTCGGGGCGCAGGTACGCCTTGGAGCCGGTGTCCTGGGTCGGGCCGAGGTGGGTCTCCAGCATGCCGGAGAACTGCTTGGGCTCGGTGAACTGGCCCTTCACACCGCAGTTGGGGCAGTTGATGTCGGCGAGGCCGTTGGCGGGCACACGGCCGTGCTTGGCCTCGTACGCCTCTTCCAGGTGGTCGGCGCGGTGACGCTTGTGACAGGAGGTGCACTCGGTGAGCGGGTCGGAGAAGGTGGCGACGTGACCGGAGGCCACCCACACCTCGGGAGCCAGGATCACGGAGGAGTCGAGGCCGACGATGTCCTCACGCCCGGTGACCATCGCCTTCCACCACTGGCGCTTGATGTTCTCCTTGAGCTCGACACCGAGCGGGCCGTAGTCCCAGGCGGCCTTGGAGCCGCCGTAGATCTCACTGCACGGGAAAACGAAGCCACGGCGCTTGCTCAGGCTGACGATGGTTTCGATCTTGTCGGCGGCCACGGTGCTCTCTTCATTACGAGGACGAACGGCGAAGTCTTTAGGTTACCGGCGCCCGCACCCCCCCTTTCAAATCGGATCCCCTTCTACGGCCCGGACCGGGGCCGCCCACCTGGGTTTTTGACAATCGTTTCCATTTTTGATGAAAATGGATGTCATGAACGTACGACGCCTCATACCCACAGCCGCCCTCGCCGGAGCCGTCGCCCTCGGCGCCACGGCCCTCACCGCCTGCTCCGGAGCCGCTGCCACCGGTGGGACGGACGGCAAGCTCGACGTGACGGCGTCGTTCTACCCGATGCAGTTCCTCGCCGAGCAGATCGGCAAGGACCACGTGAAGGTCAGCAGCCTGACCGAGCCGGGCGTCGAACCGCACGACCTGGAGATCACCCCGAAGCAGACCGCCCAGCTGGGCGAGGCCGACGTGATCCTCTACCTCAAGAGCCTGCAGCCCGCCGTCGACAAGGCCGTCGCCCAGTCCGACGTGAAGAACATCGTCGACGCCGCCACCCTCACCACGCTGGAGTCCCACGGCGCCTCCGGCCACGACCACGAGCACGGCCACGAGGGCGAGGCGGGCCACTCCGAGGAGGAGCACGGCAAGGAGGAGCACGGCAAGGAGGAGCACGCCAAGGAGGGCGAGGCCACCACCGACCCGCACGTCTGGCTCGACCCGGCCAAGTACGCCGAGATCGCCCAGGGCGTCGGCAAGGCGCTGGAGAAGGCGGACCCCGACCACGCCGCCGACTACAAGAAGAACACCGAAGAGCTGGTCGCCAAGCTGACCGGGCTCGACACCGAGTTCAAGGACGGCCTGAAGAACACGGCCACCAAGACCTTCATCACCACCCACGCCGCCTTCGGCTACCTCGCCGAGCGCTACGGCCTGGACCAGGAGGGCATCTCCGGCGTCGACCCCGAGTCCGAGCCCAGCCCGGCCCGGATGAAGGAGCTCCAGGAGGTCGCCAAGAAGGACAATGTCTCCACCGTGTTCTTCGAGACCCTGGCCAGCGACAAGACGGCCAAGACCCTCGCGGCGGACACCGGCCTGAAGACCGACGTCCTCGACCCGCTCGAGGGAATCACCGACAAGTCCCAGGGCGCTGACTACTTCGAGGTCATGCGGTCCAACCTGAAGAACCTCCAGAAGGCGCTCGGAGCCAAGTAATGACAGCAGCAGCAACGGAGGCGCGAGCCATGCAGTCCACGCCCCGACAGGCAGCGGACCAGCCCGTCATATCCCTGCGCGGGGCCACGGCCTCGCTCGGCTCGCGCCCCGTGCTGCGCGGGATCGACCTCACCGTCCACTCCGGTGAGGTCGTCGCGCTTCTCGGAGCCAACGGTTCAGGCAAGTCCACCGCCGTCCGCGCCGTCGTCGGCCAGGTCCCGCTGACCGGCGGCTCGCTGTCCCTCTTCGGCACCGACCTCAAGCGCTTCCGGGACTGGTCGCGCATCGGCTACGTCCCGCAGCGCACGACCGCCGCCAGCGGCGTCCCCGCCACCGTCCGGGAGGTCGTCTCCTCCGGCCGGCTGGCCCGCGCCCGGTTCGGTCTGCTGCGCAAGGCCGACAAGGCGGCCGTCGAGCGCGCCCTGGCCCTCGTCGACATGGAGACCTACGCCGACGCCTCGGTCAACGCCCTCTCCGGCGGCCAGCACCAGCGCGTGCTCATCGCCCGGGCGCTCGCCGTCGAGCCCGAGCTGCTGATCATGGACGAGCCGATGGCCGGCGTGGACCTCGCCAACCAGGAGGTCCTGGCGAACGCCCTGCGCCGGCAGGTCGCCGAGGGCTCCGCCGTCCTGCTCGTCCTGCACGAGCTGGGCCCGCTGGAGCCGCTGATCGGCCGGGCCGTCGTACTGCGCGACGGCTGCGTCGTGCACGACGGCCCGCCCCCGGAGGCCGTCGGCCAGCACGCCCTGCCCGGCCACGACCACGTACACCCCCACGCGGCGCACGACGCCGAGCCCCTGCGGACGGGACTGCTGAGCTGATGGACCTCCTCGACTACCCCTTCATGGTGCGGGCGCTGATCGCCGCCGGTCTGGTGGGCATCACCGCACCCGCGATCGGCACGTACCTCGTCCAGCGCCGCCAGGCGGTCATGGGCGACGGTCTCGGCCACGTGGCCATGACCGGTGTCGCGCTCGGCTTCCTGCTCAACACGAGCCCGGTGTGGATGGCCACCCTGGTCGCGTCCATCGGCGCCATCGGCATGGAGCTCATCCGCTCCCGGGGCCGCACCAGCGGCGACGTCGCGCTCGCCATGCTCTTCTACGGCGGCCTGGCCGGCGGAGTCATGATCATCAACATGGCTCCGGGCGGCTCCACGACCAACCTGCTCAGCGCCATGTTCGGATCGATCACCACGGTCGCGTCCGAGGACGTCACCGCGATGGCGATCCTCGCCGCCTTCGTCCTCGCCGTCACCCTCGGCCTGCGCCGGCAGCTCTTCGCCGTCTGCCAGGACGAGGAGTTCGCCCGGGTCACCGGCCTGCCGGTGCGCCTGCTCAACCTGCTGATCGCGGTCACGGCCGCGGTGACCGTCACCGTCGCCATGCGCATCGTGGGCCTGCTGCTGGTCAGCGCCATGATGGTGATCCCGGTCGCGGCCGCCCAGCGGGTCACGCGCGGGTTCACGGCGACGTTGTCCCTGGCCATGGCGATCGCGCTGCTGGTCTCCCTGACCGGCACGGCCACCACGTACTACATCGACGCCCCCTCCGGCGCGACCATCGTTCTGCTCGCCATCGCCGTCTTCATGATCATGACGGCCCTGTCGGCACCGCTGGCCCGGCGCCGCGCCAAGGCCGCGAGCGCGGCCGAAGAGGTCTGCACGCGAGACGATGTGAAGGTATAGAGAGACCGGCCGCCTGGCACAATGGGCCAAGGCCGATACGAGGAGGAACCGGTGGCGACTGCGCCTGGCGAGATGAATACCGCGCCAGTACGAGGGCGATCCACCCGGCAGCGGGCAGCCGTGGCGGCGGCGCTGGACGAGGTGGACGAGTTCCGCAGTGCCCAGGAACTGCACGACATGCTCCGGCACCGGGGCGATTCCGTGGGCCTGACCACCGTCTACCGCACCCTCCAGTCGCTCGCCGACGCCGGAGAGGTCGACGTACTGCGGACCAGTGACGGCGAGTCCGTCTACCGCCGCTGCTCCACCGAGGACCACCACCACCACCTGGTCTGCCGCAAGTGCGGCAAGGCCGTCGAGGTGGAGGGCCCGGCCGTGGAGAAGTGGGCGGAGTCCATCGCGGCCGAGCACGGCTACGTGAACGTGGGCCACACGGTGGAGATCTTCGGCACCTGCGCGGACTGCGCGGCCGCCGCGTAGGGAGTCCCCAGGGGGCTCCCGCACCGGCTCCGCCGCATACGGCGACCGGCCGGCTCCCGCACCGGCCGGCAGCCGGGGCCGCGCCTCAGCGGCAGAGCTCGAAGAGGTCGTCCTCGAAGGTCGCGAACTCCGCCTGCGCCTCGGTGATGATCTCCCGGGCCGGCCGGCGCGGGGTGGTCGCGTGCCGCTCGGCGATCGCGGTCAGGGCCGCGTCCGGGCGTGCCTCACGCTCCGCGTGCAGGGCGGCCTCCCGCGGCCCGAAGCCGTCGGCCAGCACCCACAGGAAGCCGGACAGGTCCCCGGCCACCACCCCGCACTCGCCCTCCGACCCCAGGAACACCACGGGCTGCTCGGCGAGGGGCCGCCCCGCCCGCACGCACCAGACGGCGGCGAGCCCGCCGGAGCCGTCCTGGCCGAAGACCCGGTAGGCGTCGCCGTCGAGCTCGTGGTTCGCCGTCCAGTGGCGCAGCCAGTCGGTGGTCTCCTCGGCGGACTCGAAGGCCTCGTAGGGCGAGAAGTCGACGCCCTCGCCCTCGTCGCCGTAGTCGAACTCGACCCGGGACACCTCGGCCAGGGCGGGGGGAAAGCGGCGGTCGTCGCCGGTGGTGCTGATCATCCCCGCAGGCTAACGGCCCCCACTGACACTCTTGCGCCGGGCGGCCTGCGCCCCTATGCCGACGCTCCCTAGAGCCTGCGCAGGTTCCGGTCCAGGATCGCCCGCAGGCGGTCGACGTCGGCGGGCTGCTGGGCGCCGCGCTTCGGCAGCACCCCCACGGCGGCCGCGCGCGTGCCCCCGACGAGGACGAACAGCTCCGGGGTCTCGATGTAGTGCGGGAAGAGCTTCCAGTCGGTCGTGAAGGACATGGTCTCGCCCGTGGTCGCGGTGCCCCGTTCGTCGGCCACCGTGCGGCACTGGCCGTACTGCCCCACCACGGAGTACATCTGGCGGGCCATGGTGCGCCGGATCCACACGACACCGCAGAGCGCGACGGCCAGGGCCGGCACCACCGAGACCGCGGTCACGACCGGCAGCGTCCCCCGGAACAGGCAGAGCCCCACCACGGCGAGGACCGTCAGCACCGGGAGCAGGAGCGTCTCCGCCCGGCCCGCAGCCGTACGGCGGGCCCGGGCCTGCACGGCCCCCTGGATGTCGGCGAGCGTCGGCCGGTAGACGAAGGCGACCTGCTCCTCCGTCTGCCCGGCCGGCTCGGCCTGTTCGCCCTGTTCTGCCTGCTGTCTGTGATCCCCACCCGTGTTCATCCGGCGAGGATAGCGACAGGGTCAGCCCTTGGAGCCCTCGGCCTGGTTCGGGACCGCGCCGCCGAAGCGGCGGTCGCGCTGGGCGTACTCCAGGCAGGCCGCCCACAGGTTGCGCCGGTCGAAGTCCGGCCACAGCACGTCCTGGAAGACCATCTCGGCGTACGCGCTCTGCCAGAGCAGGTAGTTGGACGTGCGCTGCTCACCGCTCGGACGCAGGAACAGGTCCACGTCCGGCATGTCCGGGTAGTACATGTACTTCGCGAAGGTCTTCTCGTTGACCTTCGACGGGTCCAGCCGGCCCGCCGCCACGTCGCGGGCGATGGCCTGCGCCGCGTCCGCGATCTCCGCGCGGCCGCCGTAGTTCACGCAGAAGTACAGGGTCATGGCGTCGTTGTCGACGGTCTGCTCCTGCGCGACCTGGAGCTCCTGGACGACCGACTTCCACATCTTCGGCATGCGGCCGACCCAGCGGATGCGGATGCCCAGCTCGTTCATCTCGTCGCGGCGGCGCCGGATCACGTCGCGGTTGAAGTTCATCAGGAAGCGCACCTCGTCGGGCGAGCGCTTCCAGTTCTCCGTCGAGAAGGCGTACAGGGAGAGGTTCTTGACGCCCATCTCCAGGCAGCCCTTGAGCACGTCCAGCACGACGCCTTCGCCGACCTTGTGGCCCTCGGTGCGCGGCAGGCCGCGCTCCTTGGCCCAGCGGCCGTTGCCGTCCATGACCACGGCGACGTGGTTGGGGACGAGCTCGCCGGGGATCTTCGGCGGGCGCTCACCGGACGGGTGCGGCTCGGGAACCTTGTACTCGCGGCGAGAGCGTCCCAGAATCCCGCGTCGTGCCATGTGCCCAGCTCCTATTTCTCGACGTATCGCAGGGAGCGTAGCCCGCGCTCCAGATGCCAGTGCAAATAGGCGGAGACCAGCCCGCTGCCCTCCCGCACGTGACGCGCCTCGCACGCGTCGGCATGGCCCCAGTCGCCCGTCAGCAGTGCGCTCAGCAGGGCGATGGCCTCCGACGAGGGTACGACGCTGCCCGGTACCCGGCAGTCCCCGCATATGACCCCGCCCGCGGCGACGGAGAAGTGCCGGTTGGGACCGTGGATCCCGCACTTGGCGCAGTCGTCGAAGCTGGGCGCGTAGCCGTTGACGGCGAGGGAGCGCAGCAGGAAGGCGTCGAGGATGAGGTGCGGTTCGTGTTCGCCGCGGGAGAGCGTCCGCAGCGCCCCTACGAGGAGCAGGTACTGCTGGACGGCGGGTTCGCCCTCGTTCTCGGTGAACCGCTCGGCGGTCTCCAGCATGGCGGTGCCGGCGGTGTAGCGGGCGTAGTCGGTGACGATGCCGTTGCCGTACGGGGCGATGATCTCGGTCTGGGTGCAGAGCGGGAGGCTGCGGCCGATGAGCTCGCTGCCGCGGGCGAAGAACTGCACGTCGGCGTGGGAGAAAGGTTCCAGCCCGGCCCCGAACTTGGATTTGGTGCGCCGGACCCCGCGGGCGACGGCCCGTACCCGGCCGTGGCCCCGGGTCAGCAGCGTGATGATGCGGTCCGCCTCACCCAGCTTCTGGGTGCGCAGCACGATGCCGTCGTCGCGGAACAGACTCATGGGCCCATTGTCGCCTGCCGCGCGGACAGCGAAGGCCCCTCGCCCGGGACGGGGGTCCGGGCGAGGGGCCAGCACCCCTTGGGAGGATCAGGTGGCGGAGGACGGTTCCGCGTCGTCCGCCTTCTTGGAACCGGACGCTTTCTCGGCTCCGGCCGCGGGGGCCGCAGCCTGGGCGGGGACCACCGCGGCGACCGCCTCGGCGTCGGGTTCGGCGGCGGATTCCGCGTCGGCTTCGGCTTCGGCGGCGGGTTCCACGGCCAGGCCGGTGGCGGCCTCGGCGGCGGGTTCCACGGCCAGGCCGGTGGCGGCCTCGGTGGCGGCGGCCACGCCGTGCGCGTCGTCCTTGGCCGGGCCGTTGAAGAGCAGGTTGAGGACGATGGCCGCCGTGGCACCGAGGGTGACACCGCTGTTGAGCAGCGAGGACAGGTCCGCGTCCAGGTGCTTGGAGAAGAAGACCGGGACGGTCGCCGGGAGCAGGGCGAAGGCGAGGGAGACGCCGACGATCAGCGCGTTCTTCTCCTCCTTGAGGTCCACCTTGCCCAGGGTCTGGATGCCTGCCAGGGCGACCATGCCGAACATGACGGTCGCGGCGCCGCCGAGGACCCCGTGCGGGACGGCGGCGACGATCGCGGCGGCCTTGGGCAGCAGACCCAGGACGATCATGAAGACACCGGCGGCGACGACCACGAACCGGCTCTTGACCTTGGTCATCCGCACCAGGCCGACGTTCTCGGCGAAGGCGACGTACGGGAAGGAGTTGAGGACGCCGCCGAGGGCGGTCGCGGCGCCGTCGGCGCGCAGGGCGCGGGCGACGGTCTCGCTGTCGATGTCCTTCTCGACGATCTCGCCGACCGCGTAGGTGTCACCGGTCGTCTCGACCATGGTGATCAGCATGACGATCAGCATCAGGACGATGGGGAACCACTGGAACTGCGGGACTCCGAAGTGGAAGGGGGTGGTGACCCCGATCCAGTCCGACTTGCCGACGTCGCCGAACTTCGCGTCGCCGAGGAGGAAGGCGGCCGCGGTGCCGCCGACCAGGCCGAGGAGGATCGAGATGCTGGAGAGGAACGGCTTGCCGATCTTCATCAGGATCAGGATGAAGAGCATCGTGCCGCCGGCGTAGGCGAAGTGCTTGGGGTCGCCGAAGTCGGGGCTGCCGACGCCGCCCGCCGCGTCGTTGAGGCCGACGGGGATCAGGACCACGCCGAGCACGGTGATCACCGTGCCGGTGACGACCGGCGGGAACAGCCGCATGACGGCCCGGAACGCCTTGGCGGGCAGCCAGGCGAAGGCGAAGGTCGCGATGCCGGCGGTGATGACCGCGCCGTAGATGACCAGCAGCGCGGCGGTCCCGCCGCTCGCGCCGAGTCCGATGGCGATCATCGGGGAGACGGCGGTGAAGGTCACGCCCTGGATCAGGGGCAGGCGCGCACCGATCCGGCCGATGCCGAAGGCCTGGATGATCGAGGCGATACCGCAGGTGAAGAGGTCCGCGTTGATCAGGTAGACCAGCTGCTCAGGGCTCAGTTTCAGCGCGTTGCCGACGATGATCGGGACGATCACCGCGCCGGCGTAGAACGCGAGGACGTGCTGGAAGCCGTAGAGCGCGAGCTTGGGGAGGGGGAGCACCTCGTCGACCGGGTGGGTGCTCTGCTTTCCGTTGCCGGAAAGCCGGGCGGCGACACGTGCCATCTCTGCCTGGCCCTTCAAAGAGGTAGGTAAGTGAGAGGAGATCTGGTTGTCCCTGGCCGGAGTGGGTCGCTAACCCGTTGGTCCGTCAGGGTTGTCAGTGGAGTTCACCGTGAATCGAAGCCCCGCTGTGTTACGGGCGGCGTCTCGTCGTGTGACCGGAATTGAACGCCTGTGGGGGGACTCACAGATATCGTCAACTTCTACAAATTGTTGACGCTTCGCGATCTTCGATCTGTCGATTCCTCCCATTGCGGAGGCTTCCGCACAGGCGTATGCACGACACCCCCCTGAGGGGCGCATTCCGGCCGCGCAGTCGCGAACTCCCACGCCAACTGCCCACGCCACGCCCGGTCATGTGCTTCAGGTGCGCAAACCCGCCGTCCCCGCTCCGGCTGTCCGACAGGTGGGACGCACCCGGCCCGAAACGGCCGCCGCCGTCAGCCGCACCCCGCCCGGAGGGTACGAATCCGGTCGCGTGCGGCCGGATCGTTACGTCCGGCGGGGCCGTTTCGGCCGCTTCCGGCGCGCCCGCCACCGTCCGCCGCCGCCCGCCGGGGACCCGCCCGTACACGAGCGAGGGCCCGGCGGAGATCCGCCGGGCCCTGGGAAGGCTCCGTACACCGCCCGCGCGCGCTCAGGGCGCGCGGACCGCCGACAGCAGCCGGGCCACCTCGTCCGTGCCGATCCGCAGCGCCGCGCCCACCGTGGCGAGGACCTCGCGCTCCGCCGGGGTGTACGGGCCGTCCGCGAGCGCGATACGGGCGCCCTGCAGCAGGATCGATTCGCGGCCCGGTCCGGCCAGGTGCGGGGCCAGCGGCTCCAGGGCCTCGTGGAGCTCTATCGACAGGGCCGCCCCGCAGCACTCCGGGACGTCGTACAGGCCGAGCCGGCCCTCCTCGGTGGACAGCGCCTCCACGAGGGCCTCCAGCTGCTCCTCGGTGCAGTCCTGGAAGCCCACGGCCCGTACGGCGCACACGGCGGCCTCCAGGGCCCCCTGCGAGGCCGTCCCGCCCGCGGCGAGCACGGCCAGCGTCACGGTGTGCACGGCGTCGCGCAGCAGCGCCGTGAACCGGGTCGTCGTGAGGTGGTCGAGGACCTCGGTGCCGAAGCGCTCCCGGCACCCCTGGCACTCGACGACGGGCCCGGCCTCCCCGCGCGGCACCAGCGGCACCCCGAGGACGGTGAACCGGCGGCGCCCGGTCCGCCTGCGGTAATTGCGGTCCCCACCGCAGGCGGGGCAGAAGAACTCCCCGTCACCCACGGTGCTCCAGGTGGTACGGATGCCCCAGACCGTCAGCTTCCGGCCGTCCCCACCCCGAACTGGCAGCACGTCGCACCTCCGTAACCTTCCGGCAACATCGCCGGGTTGGCGTGATGTTAGCCACATCGGTGAGGATGCGTCAGTCGTGTGACAAGACAACCTCTGCCACGACGCGGACTTGGCCGAACTGCGCCCCCGCCCCGGCCCCGTCCGGCCCCGACCCGACCTGCGGTTCTCTAGGGTCTGCCGCATGAACGAGAAGTCCTGTCTGGTGACCGGCGCCGCGAGCGGGATCGGCCGGGCCACGGCCCTGCTGCTGGCCCGCTCGGGGGCCCGGGTGACCGCCGCCGATGTCAACGGCCCCGGGGTCGAGGCCCTGCGTGCGCAACTGGCCGGGGAGGGGTACGGGATCACCGCGGTCACCGGTGACGTCTCCGATCCGCGGGCCAACCGGGCCATGGTCGACGCCGCCCTCGACGCGTACGGGCGGCTCGACGTCGCCGTGGCGAACGCCGGGGTGCTCCCCCTTTCGGACGTACGCGAGACCAGCCCCGAGGACTGGGACCACGTCATGGCCATCGACGGCCGGGGCATGTTCCTGACCTGCAAGTACGCCATCGAGGCGATGACGGCGCAGCCGCGGCCCGGCGGGGCGCTGGTCTGCGTCTCCTCGATCTCGGGGGTGGCGGGGCAGGCCCGCCAGGCGGCATACGGGCCGGCGAAGTTCGTCGCGTCGGGGCTGACCAAGCACCTCGCGGTGGAGTGGGCCGCGCACGGGATCCGGGTCAACGCGGTGGCCCCCGGCACCATCCGTACGGAGCGGGTGCTCGCGCTGAAGGACGAGCCCGGCGGGCCGGAGTACCTGGAGGAGATCGCGGGGGCCCACCCGATGGGGCGGCTCGGCGAGCCGGAGGAGGTGGCCCGGGTCATCGCCTTCCTGGCCTCCGACGCGGCCTCGTTCGTGACGGGCGTGGTGCTCCCGGTGGACGGCGGGTACCTGGCGCGCTGAGCCGCGCCCGGCCCGGCCGACGGGGCACCCCCCGGGAAACGGCGCTGCCCCGCCCCTCCGGGTGGAGGGACGGGGCAGCGGCCGGGTGACTCAGCGGCCCGCGCGGTTGACGGCGGAGATGACCGCCTTCAGGGAGGCGCGGGTGGTGTTGGCGTCGATGCCGATGCCCCACAGGACGCGGCCGTCGATGGCGCACTCGATGTACGAGGCGGCCACGGCGGAGGCGCCCTCGCTCATGGTGTGCTCGGTGTAGTCCAGCAGGCGGGCGTCGACGCCGATGCCGGCCAGCGCGTCGAAGAAGGCGGAGATCGGACCGTTGCCGGTGCCGTTCAGGACGGCGTCGACGCCGTCGACGACCGCCTCGACGGTCAGCGTGTCCGTGCCGTCCTTGTCGGTGGCCGTCGAACCGGAGCGCAGCTGGATGCGGCCCCACGGGTTCTCGGGGTTGGGCAGGTACTCGTCCGAGAACACGTCCCAGATCGCCTTCGGCGTGACCTCGCCGCCCTCGGCGTCGGTCTTGGCCTGGATGATGCGGGAGAACTCGATCTGCATGCGGCGCGGCAGGTCCAGCTTGTGGTCGTTCTTCAGGACGTACGCGATGCCGCCCTTGCCGGACTGCGAGTTGACCCGGATGACGGCCTCGTAGGAGCGGCCGACGTCCTTGGGGTCGATGGGCAGGTACGGCACGGCCCACTCGATGTCGTCGACCGTCTTGCCCGCGGCGGCCGCGTCGGCCTCCATGGCGTCGAAGCCCTTCTTGATGGCGTCCTGGTGGGAGCCGGAGAAGGCGGTGTAGACCAGGTCGCCCGCGTAGGGGTGGCGCGGGTGGACCTCCATCTGGTTGCAGTACTCGCTGGTGCGGCGGATCTCGTCGATCTGCGAGAAGTCGATCTGCGGGTCGATGCCCTGGGAGAACAGGTTCATGCCCAGGGTGATCAGGTCGACGTTGCCGGTGCGCTCGCCCTGGCCGAACAGGCAGCCCTCGATGCGGTCGGCGCCGGCCATCAGGGCCAGCTCGGCGGCGGCGACGGCGGTGCCGCGGTCGTTGTGCGGGTGCACGGAGATGCAGATGTGCTCGCGGCGGGTCAGGTTGCGGGCCATCCACTCGAAGCGGTCCGCGTGGGTGGAGGGCGTCGAGCGCTCCACGGTGGCGGGCAGGTTCAGGATGATCTCGCGGCCCTCGGCCGGCTGCCAGACGTCGCAGACGGCCTCGCAGACCTCCAGGGCGAAGTCCAGCTCGGTGTCGGTGAAGATCTCCGGACTGTACTGGTAGCCGAAGGTGGTCTCGGGGCCCAGCAGCTTCCCGGCGTACTCCATGACCAGGCGGGTGCCGTCGACGGCGATCTGCTTGATCTGCTCCTTGGAGCCGCGGAAGACGACCCGGCGGAAGGTCGGCGCGGTCGCGTTGTACAGGTGGACGGTGGCGCGCTTGGCGCCGACCAGGGACTCCACGGTCCGCTCGATCAGGTCCTCGCGGGCCTGGGTCAGTACGGAGATGGTGACGTCGTCCGGGATCGCGCCCTCTTCGATGATGGAGCGCACGAAGGCGAAGTCGGTCTCGCCGGAGGACGGGAAGCCGACCTCGATCTCCTTGTAGCCCATGCGCACCAGCAGGTCGAACATCTCGCGCTTGCGGGCGGGGGTCATCGGGTCGATCAGCGACTGGTTGCCGTCGCGCAGGTCGGTGGAGAGCCAGCGGGGAGCCTTGGTGACGCGGGCGTCCGGCCAGGTGCGGTCCGGGATGTCCACCTGCTCGTACTGGCCGTACTTGTGGATCGGCATCCCGGAGGACTTCTGGGTGTGGGTCGCGTTGGTGATGGGCGTGGGGCGACCGACAAAAGGCTGCTGGCTCATGGCGTTGGGCTCCTCGCGTGTCCGCGTGTAGTTCGCTGGGACGGCCGACGGCGGTCGTAAAAACCGCAACACCAAACTCCGCGGGGAGGGGGTCGGCCTACGACTACAGACCCTCGCCGCGGCAGCTAAGGAGAAGCAGCCCGAAACGCATGATGGACCGAGCCTAGCCGAGCCGCGCCGTGACGCGAGGACCTGTTTCAGTATGCAAGACCCAGGCGTCCGTTTTGTACCGAATGTGAGCTAGGCCTCTTCTGTCCCGCCCGGGTCAGGTGGATCCGTCAACTCCATGTCACGTCTTTCAGACAGGTGAATGAATCATGGTCGCAACTAGTGACAGCGGCATGACCCACTGCCACATTGCCGGGCATGGATGCCTCCCGTACCCACCGCCACCCCGTCTTCTGCACCGTCGTGCCCCCGCACCTCCTCGACAAGATCGCCCGGTCCGAGGACGCCCGGCGCGCCGGTCTCGCCCAGCGCACCCTCGAACGTGACGCCCTCCTGCGCACCCGCCGCCGGATCACCACCGTCCGGGGGATCGCCCCCGCTCTGGGCGCTGCCGGCTCCGACGATCCGAACCGCACGGTCTACGACGCGCAGCACCGCACCCAGCTGCCCGGCAAGAAGGTCCGCGCGGAGGGCGACCCCGCGGGCAAGGACGCCACCGTCAACCGCGCGTACGCCGGGCTCGGCGCGACGTTCGAGCTGTTCCTGAAGGGGTTCGGGCGGCGCTCGATCGACGATGCCGGGCTGGCCCTGGACGCGACCGTCCACTACGGCGAGGACTACAACAACGCCTTCTGGGACGGGCAGCAGATGGTCTTCGGCGACGGGGACGGGGACCTCTTCCTCGACTTCACGGTGTCGCTCGACGTCATCGGCCACGAGCTGACCCACGGAGTCACCCAGTACACGGCGAACCTCGAGTACTACCAGCAGTCCGGCGCCCTGAACGAGTCGATGTCCGACGTCTTCGGCTCACTGATCAAGCAGTACTCGCTGGAGCAGACGGCGGAGGAGGCGGACTGGCTGATCGGGGCGGGGCTGCTGGGGCCCGAGGTGAGCGGGGTCGCACTGCGGTCGATGAAGGCGCCGGGGACCGCGTACGACGACGACGAGCTCGGCAAGGACCCGCAGCCCGCGACGATGGACGACTACGTGCGGACCTCCCGCGACAACGGCGGTGTGCACATCAACTCCGGCATCCCCAACCACGCCTTCTACATCGCCGCGACCGAGCTGGGCGGCAAGGCCTGGGAGCGGGCGGGCCAGATCTGGTACGACACCCTCACGGGCGGGGAGCTGGCCCCGGACGCGGACTTCGCGGACTTCGCCCGGCTGTCGGTGGCGGCGGCCGTGACCCGGTACGGGGACGGGGGCGCGGAGCACCAGGCCCTCCAGAAGGCGTGGTCGGCGGTGGGCGTCCCGCTGGCCGGGTAAACGGTCCCCATGCGCATTCTGGTGATCAGGACGGGTGGCTTCGCGGGCATCGAGCGCCGGGCCGAGGTGGACACCTCGGACCGGCCCGACGAGGACGAGTGGCGGGCCCTGGCCCAGCTGGCCCTGCGGCCGGGTCCGCCGGGGCACGGGGCGGACCGGGTGCGGGACGGGTTCTCGTACCGGATCACGGTGGACGGGCGGACGGTGTCCTGCCAGGAGCCGCACCTGTCGGACGCCCAGCGGGCGCTGATCTCGCGCGTGCTGAAGGAGGGCGCCTGAAAGGGCGCTGAACAGGGCGCCGGGCCGGGCACTGAGACCGGGCGCAGAGGCCGGGCGCTTAAAGGAGGTGTCCGGACGGCACCGCTTTGCTTGGATGGCCCGATGTCCAACCACAAGATCAACGGGGCCGGCGGGAAACTGTCCGAGCTGGAGCGGTACTACGACACGGTGCCGCGGGCGGGCGGGGCGCGGGCCGAGGACTTCGGCCCGCTGACGCTGTTCGTCCAGGAGGGCGCGGGCTGGCCGTACTACGCGCGGCCCGCGCTCGGCGGCCCGGAGGCGACGGCCGCCGACGTGGAGCGGGTGCGGGCCCGCCAGCGGGAGCTGAAGGTCCCGGAGGCCTTCGAATGGGTGGCCGAAACCAGCCCGGCGCTCCGGGCCGCGGTGGAGGCGGCGGGACTGCACGTCCACGCGCACCCCCTGATGGTCCTGGACCCGGCGGCCGCGGCCGTCCCCGCCCATCCGGACGTACGCCTGCTCGGCGCGGACGACCCGCTGCTGACGGCGGCGGTCACGGTCCCCGCCCTTGCCTTCGCGGCCCCGGGAACGGCGGTGGGCGAGGCCGGCCCGACCGAACTGGCGGCGGCGACGGCGGCTCCTGAGGCGCAGGCCCGCCGGGCCCGGGTCTCCGGAATGCTGGCGTCGGGCCGTACGGTCATGGCGGCGGCCGCCCGGGACGGCGTGGTGCTGTGCTCGGGCCTGTACAACCCGGTCGGCGACGTCGCCGAGGTGGTGGCCGTCGGCACCCTGCCCGCGGCGCGGCGCCAAGGGCTGGCCCTCGGGGTGACGGCGGCCCTGGTCGCGCGGGCCCGTACGAGCGGGATCCGTACGGTCTTCCTCTCCGCGGGCGACGAGGACGTGGCCCGCGTCTACGCCCGCATCGGCTTCCGCCGGGTGGCGACGGCCCTGATCGCCGAGCCGCCGGAGGCATAGCCGGACCCGGGGGGCGCTTTTGCGGAAACGGCAAAGATGTTTGCCTCCCGGACCCCCTCGGCGGAGCATCGGCGGCACAGCCACGCAGACGGAAAGAGGCCGCCGTGACCGAGCACGCGCACACGCACACGCACGAGACCCAGCCCGAGGGGGGCCAGGAGTTCTGGGACGACCGCTACCGCGAGAGCGACCGGATGTGGAGCGGCAACGCCAACGCCGTCCTGGTGCGGGAGGTCCAGGGCCTGGCCCCCGGCCGCGCCCTGGACCTCGGGTGCGGCGAAGGGGCCGACGCGGTGTGGCTGGCCCGGCAGGGCTGGCAGGTCACCGCGACCGACATCTCCGGCGTGGCCCTGGGCCGGGCGGCCGCGCACGCCGCCGAGGCGGGGGTGGCCGAGCGGGTCGAGTGGCAGCGGCACGATTTCGCGGAGTCCTTCCCCGAGGGGGAGTTCGACCTCGTGTCGGCCTGCTTCCTGCACACGTACGGGGAGTTCCCGCGGCCCCGGATCCTGCGCACGGCCGCCGCCGCGGTGGCCCCCGGCGGGGTCCTCCTGGTCGTCGGCCACGCGGGCGGCCCGTCGTGGGCCCCGGACGCTCACTCGGGCCTCGCGTTCCCCACCCCCGAGGAGGTCCTGGAGCAGCTGGAGCTCCCGGAGGGCGGCTGGGAGGTCCTGCTCGCGGAGGAACACGTACAGCCCATGAAGGCCCCCGACGGCAGCGCCGGCACCCGCCCGGACAACGTGCTCAAGGTCCGGCGCCTGCGCTAGGTCGTGTCGTCGAAGTGCCGTCTGGCTGGTGGGGTCCGGCACGCACGCTCGCCGCGTTGTCGTCGGTCGCCGATGCTCCGCATCGACTCCCTCCTCCGCCTTGCGATCGCACGCACCAGACCCCACCAGCACCGCCCTCCGGGCGGCCGACGCCACTTTGACGGCACTCCCTGGTGCTGTGGCCCTGTCCGTCCGGTCCGCCCCGTCCCTCCTGTCCGCTCGGAGGGGGCCCGGCACTCGGGGCGCGCGGCTCGCGGGAGCGACGTACGGTGATGCCGATGTCGCCGACCGTTGATGTTCCCGCTGCGGAGGTACACGGATGCGTACGGTCCAAGGGGTCGCCCTCGACGGGCTCAGGGCCCGGGTACGGGCCCTCGCGGAGCGCACTTGGCTGCCGGTGCGGCCCGCGCCCGAGGATGCCCGGGGGAGCGGTCCGCCCGTCGCCGGGTACGGCCGCTTCCGCCCGGCCGCCGGAGGAGCCGGCCGGTCGCCCCGGGGCGGGACACCGGTCGCGGACCGCGGTCCGGCCGTGCCGTCGCTGGGCGCGGCAACTCCCGGCCGGCGGACATCCGTAAAGGAATCGCTTCCGCGTGCCGCCGCGCTCGTCCGCGGCTTCGTGCCCGCCCGCCCCCGCCCCGGCACGGCCCGCGCCTCCGCCGCCGTCCTGCGCGCCCTGCGGGCCCGGCGCGGGGACGAGCCCGTCCTCGTACGCGCCCGCTCCGGCCGGACGGTGCTCGTCCTCCTCGCCCCCGGGGACGTGCGCCGGTTCTACGCCGAACCCGTGAGCGTCCTCGCGGCCGACCCGCCGCAGCCCGCCGGCCTCGGCTGCCCCCACGCCGGACCCGGCCGCGAGCAGCGGCTGGCCAGCGAGGAGGTGCTCGCCGCGGGCGTCCCCGTACACCCCTCCTGCGCCGCCTTCCTGACGGCCGTGGCCGAGGAGGCCCGGCACCTGACCGCCTCCGGCACCCTGGAATTCGCCCGCGCCCGCCACGCCGTGGGCCGCGCCGCCCGCCGGATCGTCCTCGGCGAGGCCGCCGCCGGCGACGAGGAACTCGCGGTCTGGCTCGGGCAGTCCCGGGCCAAGAGCCGGGCCCGCGCCGCACACCGCATCCGGGAGTACGCCCGCCACGCCGGCCCCGGCACCCTCCTGGGGCGGGCCGCCCGGCACACCGGGCCCGCCGCCGTCGCCGACCCCTTCGGCCAGGCCCGACAGTGGTTGCTGGCCATGGAATCCCTGCCGGCCACCCTGCTGCGCACCCTGCTCCTGCTCGGCGCGCACCCAGCCGAGCAGGACGCGGCCGCCGCGGAGGCCGCGGGTGACGCGGCCCGGGGCGAACTGCGCCGACTGCGGGCGTGCGTAAGGGAATCACTGCGCCTGTACCCGGTGGTGCCCGACCTGGTCCGGACCACCCGCACCGAGACCGAGTGGCGCGGCGTGCGCTACCCGGCCGGCACCTCCGTACTGCTGCCCGCCGCGTTCCACCAGCGAGACCCCGAACGGGTCCCGGCCGCGCACGTCTTCGTACCGGGCCGGTGGAAGAACCCGGACGCCGACCAGGACCTCCGGATGGCGCCCTTCGGCCACGGCGGCGGCCGCTGCCCGGGTGACCAGCTGGGCCTGCTGGTCACGGCCGCGTTCTGCGCCGAGGTGCTACGGGGCCACCGCGTCGGGAGGTCCCGGCCGGTCCTGGACCCGGTGGGACCGCTGCCCACGACGCTCGATCCGCACGCCATCCGGCTCACCCTCACCCGCCGCTGACCTGGACCCGCCGACCCCGTACCGCCGCCGCCCCCGTACCCGCCGCGCCCCAGCCGCCGCGGCCCAGTCCACCGCCCCCCGACCCCTGCCGAACCACGCGAGGATCCCATGCCCGACGCCGCGACCGCCGCGTCCAACGCCGCCTCCACCGACGTGGACACCGACCTGCTCGTCGACCTGTGCCGTGAACTCGCCGAGGCCGCCGACGCGGTCGGCGAGGCCGCCCGCTACGCCTCGGGGCTGGCCCTCGGCGGCCGGCTGCCCGCGACCGCCCTCGCCCGCGGCGGCCGCCGCAGGCTCGGCTGGCGCACCCTGCTGCGCACCCTCACCGATCCGTCGGGCCTCGGCTGGGCCCCGCGCGGCCGGGGGGTGGCGCGGGCCGGAAGGCTCGCCGGGATGCTGACGGGCCGCGAGAGCCTCGCGGTCACCGTCGCCGTCTGCGGACTCCGCGTCCGGATCCGGGCCGAGAGCGCGGCCCGCCCCGACCTCCTCGGCGACCCCGGCGCGGCGGCGGTCCTGAAGGCCGTCGAGGAGGGCCGGCAGGCGGAGGCCGCCCGGCTGTTCCGGGGCCTCGTGCGCGACCGGGGCGCCGGGCCCGCCTTCTCGCTGCTGACCCCGGCCTTCGCCGACATCCTGGCCTGGAACGCCCTGACCGACGCGAACCCCTTCAACGACCACGCCGGCTGGCAGGTCGCCACCGGCCGGGCCGTGCCCGCCGAACCCCTCCTCGGGCTGGGCGCCGCCTTCCGGGCCTTCTGCGACCGCGGTGCCGGGGCGCCCGCCGACCAATCGCCCCAGCCCCAGCCCCAGCCCCAGCCCCAGCCCCAGCCCCAGCCCCCGTCCACGCCCGCGCCCGATCCCCGCCCCCTGAGGGCGCTCCCGCCACCGGCACCGACCCCGCACCCGTACGCGCACTCGTACGCGCGGCCGTGTCCGGATCGGTACCCGGAACGGCCCGGCAGTCTGCGCTCCCACGCGGCGGCGCTGCGCTCCCACGCGGTGCGGCTGCGGGCGGCGGCTGCCGCGCCGGCCTGGCGGGGCCGGGGGGCCGACGTACTGCGCACCGAGGTCAGGACCCTCGCGGGCCGCTGCGCCATCGCGGCGGACGGCTTCAATCTGGCGGCGGCGCAGCTCGGAGAGGCGCGCCGGCCGCGCTGAGCGCCGCTACAGGACCAGCGACAGCAGCAGGACGAAGCCGAGGCCGACCACCGAGATGATGGTCTCCATCACCGACCACGTCTTCAGGGTCTGACCGACGGTCATGCCGAAGTACTCCTTGACCAGCCAGAACCCGGCGTCGTTGACGTGGCTGAAGAACAGCGAGCCGGACCCGATGGCGAGGACCAGCAGAGCGGTCTCGGTGGTGGACATCCCCGCGGCGAGCGGGGCCACCAGACCGGCCGCGGAGATGGTCGCCACGGTGGCCGATCCCGTGGCCAGCCGGATGGCCACGGCGATCAGCCAGGCCAGCAGCAGGGTCGGTATCGCCCAGTTCTTCGACAGGTCCAGGATCATCTGGCCGACGCCCACGTCGATGAGGGTCTGCTTGAAGCCGCCGCCCGCGCCCACGATCAGCAGGATGCCGGCGATCGGGGCCAGGGACTTCTCCACCGTGGTCGAGAGCCGCTCCTTGGTGAAGCCGGCCGCCCGGCCGAGGGTGAACATGCCCACCAGCACGGACGCGAGCAGGGCGATCAGCGGCGAGCCGATGACGTCGGTGACCCGCTGCACCGCGTTGGCGGGGTCGTTGACGACGATGTCGACCAGGGCCTTGACCAGCATCAGGGCCACCGGCAGCAGCACGGTGAAGACGGTCGCCCCGAACCGGGGGCGGTGCTCCAGCTCCGCGGAGGGCCGCTGCGCGATCATGCGCTCGGGGGCCGGGATGTCCACCCACCGCGCCGCGTACCGGGAGAACAGCGGCCCGGCGATGATCACGGTCGGGACGGCCACGAGCACGCCGAGTGCGAGGGTGACGCCCAGGTTCGCGTCGAGCGCGTCGATGGCGACGAGCGGGCCGGGGTGCGGCGGGACCAGCCCGTGCATCACGGACAGGCCGGCCAGTGCCGGGATCCCGATGCGCATCAAGGAGTAGTTGCCCCGCTTGGCCACCAGCAGGACCACCGGGATCAGCAGCACGATGCCGACCTCGAAGAAGAGCGGCAGCCCGATCACCGAGGCGATCAGCACCATCGCCCAGGGCATGGCCCGCCCCTTGGCCCGGGCCAGGATCGTGTCGACGATCTCGTCCGCGCCGCCGGAGTCCGCCAGCAGTCTGCCGAGGATCGCGCCGAGCGCGATCAGCATGCCCACGCCCGCGACGGTCGAGCCGAGGCCGGCCGTGAAACTGGCGATGGTCTTGGCGAGCGGCGCGCCCGCGAAGGCCCCGAGGGCGAGCGAGCCGACCGTCAGCGCCAGGAAGGCGTGCATCTTGAGGCGGGTGATGAGCAGGACGATGACGGCGATTCCCGCGAGGACGGCGATGCCCAGCTGGGTGTTCCCGGCCGTGGTGATCGGTCCGGTGCCGGCCGCTGCCAGTGTCTCGACGCTGAGACTGGTCACGGTGACGATTCCTTAGTTCTCGGGTGTGCTGTTCGGGGGCGTGGTGTTCTCGGGTGCGGTGTGCTCGGGCACGCTGTTCTCGGGTGCGCTGTTCCCGGCCGTGAGGAACTCCCGCAGGGCGGCCAGCGCCCGTGCGGTGATGCCCTCGGGGGACCCGGACACGTCGACGACGACGCCGGGTTCGTCGTCCTGGAGCGGCTCCAGGATGGCGAACTGCGAATCCAGCAGGGTCGTGGGCATGAAGTGGCCGGTGCGGGCGGCCATCCGCTGCTCGATCAGCGGGCGCTCACCGGTGAGGTGGACGAAGACCGTACGGGAGGCCGAGGCGCGCAGCCGGTCGCGGTAGGCGCGCTTGAGCGCCGAGGCCGAGACCACCCCGCCGCCGGTTCCCGCACGTTCGCGGATCCATGCGCCGATGGCGTCCAGCCACGGCCGGCGGTCCGTGTCGTCCAGCGGGGTGCCGGCCGACATCTTGGCGACGTTGGCCGCCGGGTGGAAGGCGTCGCCCTCGGCGTACGGGATCCCGAGCGCCTCCGCGAGCAGCCGGCCCACGGTCGTCTTGCCCGTGCCGGCCACGCCCATCACCACAATGACGCGCTGGGTGCTCACGTCGTACCTCGCTGTCCTCATCGACATCGGTCCGTGTTCGTGGGCACCACTGAAGCCTATTAAGTAGTACTTATTCAAGGGTCAAGCAGAAAACATCGCATCTTTTGTTCGCCGGGGCGTCACCGTACGCTTACGCCATGACCACCGAAGGCAGTCCTGGACAGGGCCTCCACTCCCATGTGCTGGACACCCTCGGCCTCGCGATCACCGCGGGGGAGTACCCGCCGGGCAGCGTCCTGCGCACGGACGAGATCGCCGAACGCTTCGACGCCTCCCGCACCGTCGTGCGCGAAGTCGTACGCGTCCTGGAGTCCATGCGCCTGGTCGAGTCCCGCCGCCGGGTCGGGGTCACCGTCCGCCCCACCGAGGAGTGGAACGTCTACGACCCGCGGGTCATCCGCTGGCGCCTGGCCGGCGCCGACCGCCCACGCCAGCTGCGCTCCCTCACGGTGCTCCGCTCCGCCATCGAGCCCGTCGCCGCCGGACTGGCGGCGGCCCGGGCCACCCCCGACCAGTGCGCCGAGCTCACGGAGGCGGCCCTCGGCATGGTCCGCACCTCGCGCGGCCACCAGCTGGAGGGGTACCTGCGCCACGACATCGCCTTCCACCGCGTCGTGCTGAACGCCTCCGGCAACGAGATGTTCGCCCGGCTCGGGGACGTCGTGGCGGAGGTCCTGACCGGCCGCACCGAACACGCGGTGATGTTCCACGACCCCGATCCCGCAGCCGTGACCCTCCACGTCCAGGTGGCCGAGGCGGTACGGGAGGGCGACGCGGCCCGCGCCGAGGCGCTGACCCGGCAGATCGCGGTGGGCGCCCTGGAGGAGCTGGACGTCCTCGCCCCGTAACGGGTCCGGACGCAGGTCCGCCCCGCTCGGGGCGAGCGGGGCGGGAGTCGGTTCAGCGCGCGGGAGCGCGGGTCACTGCTTGCGGGACTGGGAGATGCGCAGCATGTTGCCGGAGGGGTCGCGGAAGGCGCAGTCGCGGACGCCGTACGGCTGGTCGATCGGCTCCTGGAGCACCTCGCCACCGGCCGCGCGGACCCGCTCGAAGGTGGCGTCGCAGTCGTCGGTCGCGAGGATGACCCCGCGCAGCATGCCCTTGGCCAGCAGCTCCGCCATGGCCTGCTTGTCCTCGGGGGAGGCGTTCGGGTTCGCGAGCGGCGGTTCGAGGACGATGGCCACATCGGGCTGCGACGGCGAACCGACGGTCACCCAGCGCATGCCCTCGAACCCGACGTCGTTGCGCACCTCCAGGCCGAGCGCGTCGCGGTAGAAGGCGAGCGCCTTGTCGTGGTCGTCGACGGCGATGAAGCACTGCGAAAGCTTGATGTCCATGCCGTACACGCTACGGCTGGGCGAAGGGCCTGGCTTCTCCGTTCCTGACCGGTCGGGTGAAGATCTTGGCGACGCACGCCGGGATGTCCGCGCCCTGCTCGTGGTTGCGCGCCCGGTAGGCGCTCGGGCTCTCGCCCACCAGCTCGGTGAACCGCGAGCTGAACGAGCCCAGCGAGGTACATCCGACCGCGAAGCAGACCTCCGTCACCGACAGGTCGCCCCGGCGCAGCAGCGCCTTGGCCCGCTCGACCCTGCGCGTCATCAGGTAGCTGTACGGGGTCTCCCCGAAGGCGGCGCGGAAGCTGCGGGAGAAATGGCCCGGCGACATGAGGGCGGTGCGCGCCAGCGCCGGGACGTCGAGCGGCTCCGCGTAGTCGCGGTCCATCCGGTCACGGGCCCGGCGCAGTCGGACGAGGTCTTCCAGTGTCACGGGACCACCATCGCACAGCGCCGGGGGCGCCCCCCGACCCGGACCGGGGAGCCGCCTCTAGGTCCTGTCCGGGCGATCTTCGTGGATCAGCCCGCGTCGTCTGGTGCGGTGCATCGCAAGGCGGAGGATCGCAGTTCGTACTCGGCTGTACTCGCGCGGTCCGACAACGCGGCGAGGCGCCGTACCAGGCGGCGCGGGCCCGCGAAGATCGCCCGGACAGGGCCTAGCCCTCGGCTCCGGCTCCGGCCCCGGCTCCCGTCCCCGTCCCGGAGCCGGACGAGGTGCGCGGGGTGGTCTGCTGGACCGCCCAGCCGTTGCCGTCCGGGTCCGAGAAGTAGACGAAGGACCCCCACGGCATGTCCTGGATCTCGGTCACCTCGATGCCGCGGCCCCTGAGGTCGGCGTACGCCTCCTCGATGTCGGTGACGACGACCTGCATGTTGTCCAGGGAGCCCGGAGTCATCCGGGTGAGTCCCTTGCCCAGGGCGATCGAGCAGGCCGACCCCGGCGGGGTGAGCTGCACGAAGCGGATGTCCTCGCTCACCGTGACGTCGTGGTCGGCGTTGAAGCCGATCCGCTCGTAGAAGGCCTTGGCCCGGTCCACATCGGTGACGGGGACCGCGACCAGTTCCAGCTTGATGTCCATCTGATGCTCCAAGATCGGAAGTTGCCCGGCGGGGCGAGGGGACCTGTCGGCCATCATGCTCCCGGCGCCGGGACCGCGCCGCTCGAATGCGCTTCCGCCGCCGCGAACTGGGTGCGGTACAGCTCCTCGTACCGGCCGCCCGCGGCCAGCAGCTCGGTGTGGGTGCCGCGTTCCACGATCCGGCCCTCCTCGACCACGAGGATCTGGTCGGCGGCCTGTACGGTCGACAGCCGGTGCGCGATCACCACCGCGGTCCGGCCCGCCAGGGCCTCGCCGAGCGCCTCCTGCACCGCCGCCTCGGAGGTGGAGTCCAGGTGGGCGGTGGCCTCGTCGAGGATCACCACCCGCTGCCGGGCCAGCAGCAGCCGCGCGATGGTCAGCCGTTGCCGTTCGCCGCCCGACAGCCGGTAGCCGCGCTCCCCGACGACCGTGTCCAGCCCGTCCGGCAGCGAGGCGACCAGCCCGTCCAGGCGGGAGCGGCGCAGGGCCTCCCAGATCTCCTCCTCGGCCGCGTCCGGCCTGGCCAGCAGCAGGTTGGCCCGTACCGACTCGTGGAAGAGGTGCCCGTCCTGGGTGACCATGCCGAGCGTCTCGCGGATCGAGTCGGCCGTGAGGTCGCGTACGTCGACCCCGCCCAGGCGGACCGCGCCCGCGTCCGCGTCGTACAGCCGCGGCAGCAGCTGCGCGATGGTGGACTTCCCGGCGCCGGACGAGCCGACCAGGGCGATCATCTGGCCGGGTTCGGCCCGGAAGGACACCTCGTGCAACACCTGGGTGCCGCCCCGCGCGTCGAGGGTGGCGACCTCCTCCAGGGAGGCGAGCGAGACCTTGTCGGGGGAGGGGTAGCCGAAGGAGACCCCGTCGAACTCGACGGTCACCGGCCCGTCCGGCACCCGGCGGGCGTCCGGCTTCTGGGCGATCAGCGGCTTAAGGTCGAGGATCTCGAAGACCCGCTCGAAGCTCACCATGGCGCTCATCACCTCGACGCGGGCTCCGGCGAGCGCGGTGAGCGGGGCGTAGAGCCGGGTCAGGAGCAGGGCGAGGGCGACGACGGAACCGGCGTCCAGGGTCCCGCGCAGGGCGTAGAAGCCGCCCAGCCCGTAGACGAGCGCCAGGGCCAGCGCCGAGACCAGGGTGAGGGCGGTGATGAAGGCCGACTGGGCCATCGCCGTGCGGATCCCGATGTCCCTGACCCGCGCCGCGCGGGCGGCGAACTCCGCGGACTCGTCGGCGGGCCGGCCGAAGAGCTTGACGAGGGTCGCGCCCGGGGCGGAGAAGCGTTCCGTCATCTGGGTGCCCATCGCGGCGTTCAGCGCGGAGGCCTCCCGCTGCATGGCGGCCATCCGCGCACCCATCCGGCGGGCCGGCAGCACGAACACCGGCAGCAGCACCAGCGCCAGCAGGGTGATCTGCCAGGAGATGCTCAGCATCACGGCCAGGGTCAGCAGCAGGGTCACGGTGTTGGCGACCACCCCGGACAGGGTGTTGCTGAAGGCCCGCTGGGCGCCGATCACGTCGTTGTTGAGCCGGCTGACCAGGGCCCCGGTGCGGGTGCGGGTGAAGAAGGCCACCGGCATCCGCTGCACGTGGTCGAAGACCGCCGTGCGCAGGTCCAGGATCAGCCCCTCGCCGAGTGTGGCGGAGAGTCTGCGGGTCAGCAGCCCCAGCGCCGCCTCGGCGACCGCGATCAGCGCGATCAGGAGGGCGAGGCGGGTGACGGTACCGCTGTCACGGCCGCTCACGATGGAGTCCACGATCCGGCTGGCGAGCACCGGGGTGGCCACCGCGAGCAGTGCGGTCACCACACTGAGCAGCAGGAAGAAGGTGAGCCCGCGGCGGTGCGGGCGGGCGAAGGCGGCGATCCGGCGCAGGCTCGCCCGCGAGAGCGGCCGACGGTCCTGCTGGGCGTTGATCGCGCTGTGCAGCGATGTCCAAGCGGTGACTTCCATGTCCATGAACCGAACCGTAGGACCTCAACCAACCTTGAGGTCAATGGTCCGCTCCCGGACCACCCGTCAGTGGCACCCGGGGCCGCCGCGCCGGTGTGCGTGCGGGGCTGCCGGGCGGGCCGCCGGGCGGAACCCCAACTCCCCTACTGGGGTGGGAATTTCGCGAGCCTCCTCCAGTGTCGGTGCCCGGTGGCATCATCGGGACATGACGCAGGGATCCGAGTCCACCCGCTCAGACCGGCCGTCCGCCGACGGCACCGACACCGTCCTGCACCGCTTCGAGCGATGGGCCCGGGACACCCCCGCCGCCCGCGCCGTCATCGCCGGGGCCGACAGCCTCACCTACGGACAACTCGACGCCCGCGCCAACCAGTTGGCGCACCACCTGCTCGACGCCGGCCTGCCGGCCGATGCGCTCGTGGCCGTCGGCACCGCCCGGCAGGCAGAACTGCTCGTCGCCGTCCTGGCCGCCCTCAAGGCCGGCGCCGCCTACACCGTCGTAGACGTCGAAGCCCCGCGCGCCGCCCGGCAACTGCTCGCCGCCGTGGAGCCGTTCGCGCTGCTCACGCACGCCCCCCACGAGGCCCGCCTCGACGACGGCAGCGGACGGCGGGTGATCCGCCTCGGCTCGGAGTCCGCCGCGATATCCGCCCGCCCCACCGGCCCGCCGCCGCGCCCGCGCACCGGACCCAAACGGACCGCGGCCGTCCTCTGCGCCGGGGGAGCGGTTCCGCGCGCCGTCTCCGTCAGCCACCCCCGGCTGCTCGCCGCCTACGAGAGCTGGGCGGAGGTCGCCCGGCTGCACCCGGGCGACCGCCACCTGATCACCGCCGGAACGTCCGTCACCGCCTTCGCCGCGGGCTGGACCCGGGCCCTGTGCTCGGGCGGCGCCCTCGTCGTGCCCGTCCTGGCGCCCTGGCGGCCGGAGGAGATCCGCGAGGCGATCGAAGCCGAGCATGTCACCGTCGTGCACACCGACCCGGCCGGCGCCGCCCGGCTGCTCCTGCGGGACCCCGGACCGAAGGACGGCGCCCAGCGGCCGGGCGTACCCGGGCCCCGCCGCGAAGCCGACCCGCAGTTGCGGGCGGTACGGCTGCTCACCGTCACCGGCGACCGGCTCTACCTCGACGAACAGGCCGCCCTCCAGAGCCGCCTGCGGACCGGCGTACGGCTGATCAACGTGTACGGGCTCACCGAGACCGCGGGCACCGGCGCCTGGTTCGGGCTGCCGCAGCTGCCCGGCCCGGTCGACGACCCGGAACAGCTCTCCCTCATCGGCACCCCCTTCCCGGGCTGCCGCGTCGACCTCCGCGCCGGGGAGATCCGCCTCACCCCGCCCGACGGCGGCGACGCGATCCCCACCGGCGACCTCGCGCGGCTGCGCGAGGACGGGCTGCTGGAGTTCGGCGGGCGGATCCGCGACCGGATCACCGTGGACGGGCGCACCCTCGACCCGCACGCCCTGGAATCCGCACTCCGCGGCCACGAGGGCATCGGCTCGGCGATGGTGGCCGCCGTGCCGGGCTTCCAGGGCGTCCGCCGCCTCGTCGCCTACGTCGCCCCGCCCGCCGACGACACCTCATGGCCCCCCGGCTCCCTCCTGCCCGACATCGACGAGGTACGCGCGCACCTCGCGGACAAGGTGCCCTCCGAGGACCGGCCCCGCGCCGTGGTACGGCTGCGCACCCTGCCCCGCAACCGGGCCGGCCAGGAGGACCGGGCGGGCCTGCCCCAACCGCCGCAGGCCGTCCGCGGACACGCCACCGCGGGAGTGGCCCGCGGCGGAGGCAAGTACGGAGGCGCGAGTGCGGGAGAGAGCTCCGCCTCGTGCGCCATCGGCTGCGGGGCGATCGTGCTGGCCTTCGTCGCCCGGCTGCTCACGGACGTCATCTGGCCCGGATCGACCGATCTCACCGGGGTGCCGAACCCGTGGGCGTTCCTCTTCGGCACCCTCTACCTGTTCGAGTGTCTGGCCTTCGGCCTCGGGGTGGGCTTCCTCTTCACGGGACGCTCGCGGATGCTGAGCCACGGCCGGGGCCGCGCGCTCACCACCGCGGCCCACCTGGCCGTGGTGTACCTGCTGGTGTCCTGGTGGCCGCAGGACAACCTCTACCGGCTGGCGGCCAAACAGGACTGGCCGCGCCAGGCCGCGCTCGTCTACACCTTCAACGTCCCGCTGATGATCGCGGCCGCGGTCCTCGCCTTCTACGTCTCCCGCAGGCGGGCCTCGCCCTTCGACTTCGAGGACTGATCGGGCGGTGGCGGTGTCGGTGTCGGCTATGGCTGCGCTGGATGCGGGCGGGGTCGCGGCGTCGGCGTCGGCTGGGGCTGAGGGTGCGGGGGGCCGTCGAACCCCGCCCCCACCGCCAGGGCCCGCTCCCGGACCAGCGCCTCGGCCGCGTCCAGTACCTCCCGGCTGTGCGCGGCCACCAGCACGCCCAGCCAGGGCCGGGGGTCGAAGGCGCCCGTGGGGATCGCGGGGACGAACACCGCCCCGAACTCCGCGCAGTCCCGGGCCAGCGCCCCGCACACCTCGTCCAGCTGGGCGTCCGGCAGCCGGGCCCCCAGCTCCACCCGGTCGGCGATCCGTACGAGGTGCCCCGCGCCCCTCAGCGCGTCGAGCCGGGCCGCCACCATGAAGGCCACCGAGGGCCCGGTCAGCCGCAGGTTCGTCTCGGTCGGCGCGAGCCGCCCCGCGCCGTCCGCCACGAAGTCCACGTCGAACCAGCCCCGGTAGCCGGAGGCCGCCAGCTCCCGCCCCACCGCCGCCCCGAAGCCCAACAGCGCCCGCTCCGCCCAGGCGGGCACCACCCCCGGCCCGACCGTGGCCCCCTGGTAGGCGGCGCCGTCCACGTCCATCACCGCCCCGCCGACCTCGTGCACCCGGCCCCGCGGGTCCACGAACCCGTCGTACGTCAGGTCGCGCGGCCCCTCGGCCGGGCCGGGCACGTACTCCTCCACCAGGAGCGGCCCGCGCGGCAGCCGGCGCAGTACGGCGCGGGCCCCGCCCGCCGCCCGGACCTGCTCCGGCGTCACCACGGTGGTACCCGAACCCCCGACGCCGTGCTCCGATTTCAGAACACTGCTCTCGCCCGCCTTGGCCCGGGCCGCCAGCAGCCGCACCGCGGCCCACCGGCCGTCAGCCCTCCACTGCGCAGGCAGCACGATCCCCGGATGCCCGCCCGCCGCCAGGATCCGCCCGAAGAGCGCGTGCGACGCGGACTTCGACTCGTACCGCAGCTCCCCGGGCCGCCACGGCAGCCCCGCCAGCTCCGCGAACGGGCGCGTCCGCCCCCACGGTACGAGGGGCAGCCCGGCCCCGGTCAGCAGCGCGGCCAGTGCCGGGCGGGCCCGTACGGCGTCCACGAGACCCGGACCCCGGTCCACGAGGCCGTCGTACACCTCCACCCCGGTCCAGCCCAGTTGGCGGCAGACCAGCCCGGCCCAGCCCTCCGGTACGGAACGGGGCAGCACCAGCGCCGCCGGGTACGGGCTGTAGAACGCGGCCAGGGCGGCGTAGTGGTGCGCGGGCCGCTGCTCCCGGTCCAGCGAGGCGTCGGCGAACTGGGCGTTGAACTCGGCGACATTGCCCAGGTGCACGGCCCGCCCGCCACCGGTCCACGCCCGCGCCCAGCCGGCGAGCGGGGCGGGGGCGACCTCGAACCGCACCAGAGCCCCAGGAGGGCCGTCGTGCTCGCCGCCCCGGCCCTGGCCCTCACCGCCTTGGCCCTCGCTGCCCCGGCCCTCGCCTTGGCTGTCGCCCTCGCTGTTCCGGCCCTGGCCCTCGCCGTAGCCGATGCCGTCGCCCTCGCCGTAGCCGATGCCGTCGCCCTCGCCGTAGCCGATGCCGTCGCCCTGGCCCTGGCCGCGGCCTTCACTTTCGCCGCGGCCCCGCCCTTCGCCCTCGCACTGGCCCCGGCCGTTGCTGATGCCGTCGCCCCTGCCCTCGCCGTCCCCGTCCCGGCCCGGGCCGCCGCCCCCACCGGCCTCGGCCCCCGCCGCCACGCGCACCGCGACCGCCCCCATCGCCCGGTAGAACCCGGCCGCGTGCGGATCGGCGTCGATCAGCAGCCTGCGGACCCCCAGCTCCACCGCCCGGCGCAGCACGTCGCGGTAGAGCAGCCGCCCCACGCCCCGCCCGATGACCGAGGGCTCCACGAACAGCAGCCCCAGGGTCGCCAGCGGAGGCGCGCCCTCCAGCGAGGCGAGTCCGAGGACCTCCCCGCGTCCGTTCTCGGCCACCACGATCCGGCGTCCCGTCACGTCGGTGGGACGGATCCGCAGTTCCTCCGCGCACGCGGCCAGGAACGCGGCGTCGTAGCCCCAGTGGGCCTTCGACCGCATCACGAGCCCCGTCAGGGCCTCCGCCTCGTCCGCCCGCGCGGCCCTGACCTTTGCCATTTCCTGACCTCCCCATGGTCCGCCGCACGGCCGTGCGATAGATTCGGCCTCCCCACGGCACATCTTTTCCCACCCACGCGGAGACAGGCTTCTCAATGAGCGACATCATCAACGGACTTGGCCGCACCAGCGCCTTCGGCGCCCTCGGCCTGGTGCTGCTGATCCTCGGCATCGTCCTCGTGGACGTACTGACGCCCGGGAAGCTCCCGAAGCAGATCTGGGAGGAGCGCAACCGCAACGCCGCCCTCCTGCTCAGCTCCGCACTCCTCGGCATCGGCGGCATCGTCTTCACCTCGATCTGGACGACGTACGACGACTTCGGCAAGGGACTGCTCTCCACCGCGGCCTTCGGCGTGCTCGGCCTGGTCCTGATGGCCGTGGCCTTCCTGGTGCTCGACCTGGTGACCCCGGGCAAGCTCGGCGCCATCGTCGTCGACCCGGAACCCCACCCCGCGGTGTGGGTCACGGCCTCCTGCAACCTGGCGGTGGCCGCCATCGTGGCGGCCTCGATCGCCTGACACCGGCAGCCGACCCCGGTCGCGCCACACACCGAGAGCGCCGCTCCCTCCGGGGAGCGGCGCTCTCGGCGTATTCCGCGCCGCCCGTTACGCGAGGCCCAGGGCGAACACCGCGAACCCCGCGGCGAGCACCCCGGCGACCGTCCGGCGCACCACCGGTGCCCTGCGCCCCTCCACCGGCGGACCCTCGAACCGGCGCGTGTACCGGGCGATGACCACCAGCAGCGCCGCGAACACCGGCATCCACGCCACCCGCGCCACGATCCAGCCCAGGCTGTCCGGCGCCGTCGTCAGCCCCGCCAGCTCACCCACGAACGAAGCGGGAACGGCCGCGGCCAGCATCGCGCTCTGGTGCCAGCACAAGATCGTCATCGCGCACAGGTTGATCACGACCACCGGCGCCCACAGGGCAGGCCGGGCCAGCAGCTTCGCCAGCCGGTCGCGCAGCAGCATCGCCGCCCCCGACTGCGCGGCGGCCAGGGCCAGCACCAGCAGCGACGGCGGGTGCGAGTTCGTCCGGGCCTCGCCCGGTACGCCCACCATCGACGCCGGGTAGTGGAAGACCACCAGCAGCACGGCGAACAGCGCGCCCCCGCCCGCCAGCAGCAGCCAGGCTCCTAGCCGCCCGGTCCGCCGCTCGCCCCAGGCCACGCCCAACTGGTACGCGAACAGCCAGCCCGGGAGGATGTTCAGCAGCGCCAGCCAGGACGGCACGGACTCCGCGAGCGGCCCGTAGCGCAGGAAGTCCACCACGGCCACCGAGCCGATCAGCGGGAGCGCGGCCCAGCCGCCGAGCCTGCGCGCCGCCCGCACGCAGTACGGGGTCAGCGCGGTGACGACGGCGTACACCCCGACGAACCACAGCGGCTGGATCACCAGCTTCGCCCCGGTCCGCAGCGTGGCCTCCGGCACCCCGGCCGCGTACAGCACCGGCGCGGCCAGCGCCCATACCGCGGTGACCCCCAGCACCGGCCGCCCCAGCCGGACCATCCGGCCCTTCAGCCACGCGGTCACCGACCCCTCGTGGCGCCGGAAGGAGAGCGCGGAGGCGTAGCCGCCGACCAGGAAGAAGATGCCCAGCATCTGGAGCACCCAGCTGGCCGGGGCGAGCCCGCCGAAGGTGGACAGCGGGCTGGCGTTGTGCAGCCCGCCCCCGGCGTCCAGGGTGAAGCCGCCGAGCAGCCAGTGGCCCGTCGGCACCGCCAGCAGCGCGAGCGCGCGCAGCCCGTCGACGGCCCGGTCGCGGTGGGCGGGGGTCTGCCGGTCGATCCGCTCGGCGGCCTTCTTCAGCGGGGCCAGAGTGGCGGAGGCGCTCATCGGGACTCTCCCTTCGCGATGGCGGCGAAGGCCGCCAGGGACTGGGTGCCGGGCGTGAAGTAGCCGGTGTGGCCCCGCACGTCGTTGGCGGGCACCCGGCGGGCGCCGAAGGCCGGGGAGGTGGGGTCGGCGCCGTGGCCGATCCCGGCGAACTCGACGTTCGGGACGTCGGCGATCCAGTCCGAGGGGCCGCGGGCCGCCCAGACGCGGGCGCCGGTGCGCAGGGCGGCGGCGGTGTCCGCGCGCATCCCCGGCGAGCCGAACACGACGATGTCGGCGGCGTCGGTGTGCCGGGCCGCCAGCCCGCAGACCACCGAGCCGTAGCTGTGGCAGAACAGGGCCGGGTCGGGGGCGCCTACGGCGTCGAGTCCGGCGGTGAACCGGGCCAGGCGGGCCGCCCCGGCCTGCGCGAGCCGTCCGCCGGCCGCGTCCGGGCCCACCCCGACCGGGGTCGTGTAACCGGTCCAGGCGATCACCGCGGTGGCCGGGCCGGCCGCCGCCCGCAGCGAACGGGCCATCCCGGCCGGCCCGGTGTACGCCTTGCGCCCGCCGTCGTAGGCGGTGGCGTCGTTGTCCGAACCCGGCACGACCACCGAGACGTGCGCCGCCCGTTCCAGGTCCCCGAAGACCTCGGCGACCTGGCCCCGGCCGCGCGGGTCGAAGGCGAGGATCTGCCGGCCGGGCGCGGCCAGCGAGGCGTACCGCGCCTCACCCGTGGCGGCGACCGCGATCCGGTTGGCCTCGTACCGCAGGGGGAGCGGAGCTCCGTCCAGATTGCCGACGACCAGCGGGTGGCGGCCCAGGAGTTCCCGCCGCGCGCCCTCGTCCAGCCCGGCGAAGAAGTGGGCCACCTCCCGCGGCGCGGCGGTCACCGGGTCGGGCAGCGGCCGGCCGGAGGCCGTGTCGGCCCGCCAGGCGGCGGTGCCCGGCGGCGGCCCGGTGACCGCGGACCGGCTCTCGCCGGAGGCCCATCCCGCGGTGCCCGCGACGGCGGCCACCGCCAGCGCGGCCGTGACCAGCGTCCTTCCGAAGCGGCTCATGCCCCTTCTCCTCTCCTCGTGACGAGGAGGAAGGTAGGGAGAATGTCCCGGACCGGACGTCGGACCGGGGAGCCAAGTCGGATGTCATACCCCGGTAGGGGGTGGAGGAGACGGCGCCCGTCCGCTCACGGCGGGAGGCGGGAGGCGAGCGGTGAGGTGAAGCAGGGCGGGAGGTCAGGCACCGTCGCCCGGGCGGACCAGGCCCGCCTCGTAGGCGAAGATCACGGCTTGGGCCCGGTCGCGGAGGTCGAGCTTGGCCAGGACCCGTCCGATGTGCGTCTTGACCGTCTGCTCCGCCACCACCAGGTGAGCGGCGATCTCCTGGTTCGACAGGCCGCGCGCGATGAGCTCCAGCACCTCGGTCTCCCGCGGGGTCAGCCCGTTCAGCCGCAGCGCCGGGTCCTTGCGCGGCGCGGGCCGCTGCTGGACGAAGTCGGCGATCAGCCGCCGGGTCACCGAGGGCGCCAGCAGTGCCTCGCCCGACGCGACCACCCGTACCGCCGCGATCAGGTCGGCCGGCGGGGCGTCCTTCAGCAGGAAGCCGGAGGCGCCCGCGCGCAGCGCCTCGTACACGTAGTCGTCGATGTCGAAGGTGGTCAGCATCAGCACCTTCGGCCGGTGCACCACCCCGGGCGGCGGGTCGAGGATCTCCCGGGCCGCCGTGAGCCCGTCCATCTCCGGCATCCGCACGTCCATCAGCACCACGTCGGGGTGCGTGGAACGCGCCACCTGCACGCCCTGCCGCCCGTCGGGCGCCTCGCCCACCACGTCGATGTCGGCCTGCGCCGACAGCAGTGCGGCGAAGCCCGCCCGCACCATGGCCTGGTCGTCGACGATGATCACACGGATGGTCAACTTGCTTCCTCGGTCGGGTCGTCCAACGGCAGGCGGGCGGCGACCCGGAAGCCGCCGTCGGGCAGCGGACCGGTGTCGAGGGTCCCGCCGGTCAACCGTACGCGCTCGCGCATCCCCACCAGCCCGTGGCCCGTGCCCGAACTCTCCAGCTCCACCACGGCGTCCCGCGCCGGACCGTTGACCACGAGCACGAGGACCTCGTCCTCGTCCACGGTCACCGAGACCCGGGTGGGCGCCCCCGGCGCGTGCCGCACCACATTGGCGAGGGCCTCCTGCACGATCCGGTAGGCCGACAGGTCCACGGCGGGCGGCGCCGCCCGCTGCGCCTCCGCCGCCAGGGACAACTCCACCGGCTGCCCGGCCCGTACGGTCGCCTCCACCAGCTGCTGGAGCCGGCCGATCCCCGGCTGCGGGGCCCGCTCGCCGTCGGCGCCCGGCCCGCCGTTCGCCCCGTCGCCCCGCAGGACCGTCAGCAGCCGCCGCATCTCGCCCAGCGACTCCCGCGCACTGGCCGCGATCGCCTCGAACTCCTCCCGCACCGGCTCCGGCATGCCGGGCAGCCGGTACGGAGCGGAATCGGCCTGCACGGTGATCACCGACATGTGGTGCGCCACCACGTCGTGCAACTCCCGGGCGATCCGGGCCCGTTCCTCCAGCAGCGTGCGCCGGGCCCGCTCCGCCTCGCTGATGCTCTCCTGCTCGGCGATCCGCTGCTGGGCGTCGCCCAGACCGCGCAGCGCCCCGGTCAGCGCCAGCATGACCCCGGCGAGTACGAAGAGCAGCGCGGCGGTGTTCATCACGCCCTGCGGCGGGAAGAAACCCAGCACCGCACCGACCCCGCCGGTCACCAGCCACACCCCGACCAGGGTCCGGATGGACTCGCGCAGCCCCAGACAGGCCATCAGCACCAGGTAGCCGACGATGACCATCGGGGTCCACGGCCAGGGGTGCCCGGCCACGCCGTCGGCCCGGAGCAGCAGCACCGCGCCGAACGTGTCCGCCAGCAGGATCACGGCCCAGGCCGCCATCGGCCGGGTCACCGCGAGGAGCAGCGGCACGGTCTGCGCCACCCCGAGCGCGCCCGACCAGCCGCCGCCCGCCTTGTAGTCGTTGGTGAGGACCGCGATGGTCACCGGCAGCAGTGTCACCACGAAGACGCCGATCACGGCGTACGGCAGCAGCCGCTGCCAGGCCTTGGGAGCGTGCGCGAAGAGGGGCTGGGCCGCTCGTGCGGGCGTACGCACGACCACGGCCAGCTGGGCCAGAGCGCCGGGCACGCGGGCCGGGCCGGAACCGGAGCGGGAAGTCGCGCGGGTCCGGCCGAGCCGCCGCGCACGGGGTTGGTCGCTCATGATCGGCCAGCCTACGGGACGACCCCTGTGCGTCCGGGGGGCCGGAAAGGGGCGAGGGTAGGCTGCTCGTCGGTCGATCATGGGGGGATCAGGTCATGGGTGGCGCGGCCGCGCTCGAAAAGCTGGTGCCGGTCCTGCTGGCCTTCGGTGGCGGAGTACTGCTCGCCCGGCGCAAAATCGTTCCCGCCGAGGCCTCCAAGGTGTTCGCCGACTACGCCTTCCTCTTCGCCGTCCCCTGCTACCTCTTCGGCAACATCTACGCCAGCGACCTCGCGGCCCTCTTCGACTGGCGGGCCATCGGCGGCTACGCCGCGGCGGCCGCCCTCGCCGTGGCCGCGGTCGTCGCGGCAGCCGTCGCCCACGGGCTGCGCGAGCCCCGCGAGGTGGCCCTGCGCGTGATGGCGGGGGTCCAGGTGAACACCGCCTACTTCGCCGTCCCCGTCTTCATCACCGTGTTCGGGACGGCCGCGCCGATCTTCCCGATCCTGCTCTTCCAGGTGTGCGTACTCTCCCTGGTCGTCATCGCCCTCATGGAACTGGGCCGCGCGGGCCCCGGCGGCAGCCCGCGCCGGAGGCTCTCCCGCGCCCTCGGCGCCTCCCTCGCCACCCCGCTGGTCCTCGCCTGCAACGCCGGGATCCTGCTCAACCTGCTCTCGGTGCACGTCCCGGAGGTGGCGCTGGACGGTGCCGCCTTCGTCGGCGACAGCGCCTCCCCGGTGGCCCTGTTCGCCCTCGGCCTCCACCTCGGCGGCCTCGGCCTGGACCTGCGGGGCACCACCCGCGAGGAGATGGCCCTCATCGCCTTCAAGTGCCTGGCTTTCCCGCTGCTGACCTGGGCGGTCTGCGGGGTCCTGTTCGGGGTCCGGGGCGAGTGGCTGGCCCACCTCGTCCTGATCGCCGCCATGCCGACCCCGCAGAACCTTTTCGTCTTCGCCCAGCGCTACGACGTGGGCGTCGACCTCTCCGCCTCGATAGTGATCAAGACCTCACTGGTGTCCCTCCTGCTGCTGCCCTTCTGGCTGCAGACTGCCGTGTCATGAGCGAACCGAAGACGCCCACCGTCCCCCTCGCCTTCGCCACCCTCGGACTGCTGGCCGCCTGGGCCGTGCACGACCTGGAGGAAGTGGCGACGACGGCACGCTGGTCCCGTACCCGGGTTCCCGTCCTGCGCGAGCGCCACCCGCGCGTCCCCGACCGGATATGGCGGCGGCTCGAAGGCGTCGACGGGCGCGAGTTCGCCACCGCCGTGGGCTTCATGGGCCTGGTGGTGGCCGCCGCCTCCGCCGACGGACACCGCACCGGCGGCCGTTCCGCCTTCTACCAGAGCGCTTTGACCGGCTTCGGCCTGCACGGCCTCGTCCACCTCGGACAGGCCGCCGCCACCCGCGGGTACACTCCGGGCGTGGTCACCTCGCCGCTCGTCGTCGTCCCCTTCACGCTCTGGGCCCGGGGCCGGCTGCGGCGCGCCGGAGTGCTGCGGCCCGCCCGGGTGCGCGACGCGGTCCAGGGCCTGGCGCTGGCCGCCGTGGCCACGGCCGCGGCGCACGCCGCGGCACGCCGGATCCGCTGACCCCGTCCGGACCCGCGGCCGTGCGGGTGCGCCGGCTCGTTCCCCCGGCGGGATCCGCTCGTTGACCGGGCATGGAAATGCCGACCATCGCGGCTCACGGCGTCGGGGAACGCGCCGACGCCGTGGCCGATGCCGCCTGCCACCTCTACGACGCCGTCGCCCCCTGGGGCGGCGCGGCGCCCGCCGGCTGGAGCCGGACCGCGGCCGAGGACGCCGCCGAGGCGATCGAGACCACCGCGCACGCCCTCGCGCACACCCACCCGCGGGCCGAGGTCGTCCTCGCGCCGGTCCACGCCGCCCTGGCCGACCTGCGCCGTCAGCTGGGCCTCCCGCCCGCCGACCAGCTGACCGCGGACGGGCTCCCGGCGACCCCGCGCACCGTCGGCAACCCGCGCCGGACCCGGTGGGTGCGGGTGCTCACCCCGCCTTTGCCCCGGCAACCGCCTTCGCGTACAACTTCCTGATGTCGGCGCCGAAGTAGGAGCTGTACGAGGTGTCCACCTTGTCCCCGCCGGTCTTCCAGCCGCCGATCACCCCGACCACGTCACCGGTCCCGGTCCGCGCGTCGTAGCGGGTCAGGAACGGGCCGCCGCTGGTCCCGCCGGGATAGCCCGTGCAGTCGATCCGCAGGAACGATCCCGGAATCTTCGGATCGGCGCTGGTGAACTTGGTCGTCCGGTTGACGCACAGGCGCGGGCGCGCGGCGGACGACGGATAGCCGATGAGCGTGACCTTGGGGTGGGCGTACGGGCCGCCGGTGACCAGGCGGTTCCCGCCGACCACGGCTTCCACGGGGTGGCCGGCGGCGTTCGGGCCCACTTGGGCGAAGGCCACGTCGAGGGTGGCGGCCCGGTCGGGCCCCTGGGACACGTAGCGGGGGTCGATCCACACCTTCGCGCGCCCGGCGGCGTTCCGCAGGACCGGGAAGAGGCCGTACGGCTGCGGTTTCGCCCGCGTGTACCGCGGTACGAAGGCCACTTGGCGGGCGTCGGAGCCGAGCAGGCAGTGTCCCGCGCTGAGCACCAGGTTGCGGCCGGGGGAGGAGACCACGCTCGCGGTGCAGAAGTAGGCCCCGGCGCCCTTCATGACGAACATCCGGCCGACGACGGGGACTCCGTCGAAGTCCTGCCCGACGCCGGGGCCCGCGAAGGGCAGGTGGGCCGGGACGGGCGCCCGCGCCGGCGTCCCGGCCGGCGTGGGCGTGGGGGCGGCCGTGGGCGTGACGGCGGGCGTGGGGACGAGTACGGGGCTGGGCGGCGCCGGGGTAGGCATGGCCGAGGGGGCGGCCGGGCTCACGGCCTGCGCGTCGGGCGTGGCGGCCGGGTCCGGCGCGGGCAACGGGGCCGGGTCCGGCGCGGGCACCGGGGCGGCCGGGTCCGGTGCCGGATCCCCGGGCAGCAGGACGGCGGAGGCCATCCGCTCGGGCGTCCAGAAGGCCGCCGCCTCGCGGGCGGACCAGGGGGCAGGACCCGCAGGGGCGGCGGGCCCGGCCTCGGCGACGGGCAGCGGCCCTCCGGGCAGCAGCAGCGCTGCCGTTGCCGCGGCCATCGTCAACGTACGTAGCATGCGGAGCTCCTCGTGGCGGTAGCTGGGGCGGGCACCCGCGTAGCAGGCCCGGACGGCGGAGGTCTATACGGCCTGGGGGAAGCGGAACAGCCGGCCGGGGTCGTAGCCGCGCCGGACCTCCTCCAGGCGCGGGAGGTTCGGCCCGTAGTAGGCCTCGCGCCAGCCGGCGAGCTTCGGATCGGCGTAGTTCTGGTAGGCGCGCCCGCTCGCCCAGGGGCGCAGGTCCCGCCAGAGTCCGTCGAGCCAGTCCTGGTGCCGGGCCGCCTCGGAGGCCGGCGCGGACTCGGGCCAGTGGACGAGGTACTGGGCGAGGAAGGCGCTGTCGCGGTGGGTGAAGGCGGTGGCGGTGGCGGGCACGCGGTTGACGGCGCCGCCGCAGACCCCGTCGAACTGGACCACGCCCCGCCCGCCGCGCGGCACGGACGACGGGTAGCGCCGCACGGCGTCGAGCACCGCTCCGATCGCCGCGTCGGGCAGCCCGGCAGCCGCCCAGAAGTCGGAGCGGGCGGCGTACGATTCCCGCCCCAGCCGCCCCCGCGGGTCCCGGCCGGGCAGCGTGCCCGGCAGCCGGCACTGCGCGGCGCTCCGCTCCAGGCAGCCCGCCATGGCCCGTACGGTGTCCCCGTAGCCGCGGACGACGGTCCAGCTGTCCCGGGGCTGCCGGCCGATCAGATCGGACAGCCGGGTGAGCTGGGCCTCCAGCTCGTGGCGCCCGTCGAGGGACACCACGCGGACCGCCGGGGCGGAGGCGGCCCCGGCCTCGACCACGAACTCCACCTGGCTCCAGAACGGGTCCGGCAGCCCGCCCAGCCAGCGCTGCCAGCCGCGCAGCACCGCCGCGGAGTCACTGCCGGGCCAGTGGAGTTCGGCGAAGGCGCAGTCGCCGACCGGATGGGTCTCGAAGCGGAACTCGGTGACCACCCCGAAGTTGCCGCCCCCGCCGCCGCGCAGGGCCCAGTACAGCCCGGGGTCCCGGTCGGCGGAGACCTCGCGGACGACCCCGTCGGGGGTGACCACCCGGGCGCCCGTGAGCCGGTCGGCGGTGGTGCCGTACGCCCGCGAGGCCAGCCCGAGGCCGCCGCCGAGGGTGAGCCCGGCGATGCCGACGGAGGGGCACAGCCCGGTCGGGATGCCCAGACCCCGTCCGGCGAGCGCGGCGTTCACGTCGCCCAGCCGGGCTCCCGCGCCGATCCGTACGCCGGCCGGTGCACCCGCGCGCCCGGCGGCCCCCTCGACCGTGACCGCCGCCATGGCCCCGGTGTCCAGCACCAGGCCCGCGGCCCGGGTGGACCAGCCCGCGTAGCTGTGCCCGCCGCCGCGCGGCACCACCGCGGCGCCGGAGCGGCGGGCGAAGTCCAGGCAGGCGGCCACGTCGCCCGCGTGCGCCGGATAGGCCACCGCGCCCGGCGCGACGGTGTCGTACCGGGGCTGGAACAGCTGCCGTGCCTCGGCGTAGTCCGCGTCGCCCGGGAGCACCACCCGTCCGTCGATCCCGCGGGCGAGGGCGCCGTAGTCAGGGCCCCGGGATGCCGCGCCGACGGTGGCGAGCACGGCCGCGGCCGCGCTCCCCAGGACCTGGCGGCGATGGAGGCTCATGCCTCCTTCCTGCCACCGCCAGGACCGATCGGCGTGAAGGCGGGCCCACACACACCGGGTTGCCCCCCGAACGGCCCACGGCGGAATCGATTCGGCTGGTCGTATAAGCAGTTCGGTCCAGGCGGCGGGCGACCGTAGGGTGCCCCCATGCCTCTCGTGGACCTCAGCGCGCACAGCGAAGACTTCGACGCCGACCCCTACCCCCTCTACGCCGCCCTGCGCACCGCCGGTCCCGTCCACCAGCTGTCCTTCGGAGGCGACCGTTCCTGGCTGGTCGTCGGCCACGACGAGGCCCGGCAGGCCCTCAACCATCCCGCCCTGGCCAAGAACTGGCTCGGCTCCGAGCTGTTCGCCCTCCCGGCCGCGGCGGCCCACACCAACATGCTGGAGGCGGACCCGCCCCACCACACCAGGCTGCGCCGACTGGTCTCCCGCGAGTTCACCGCCCGCCGGGTCGAGGCACTGCGGCCCCGCGTCCAGCAGGTCACCGACGAGCTGCTCGACGCGATGGCGGCCCGCCCCGACCGCCGGGGCGACCTGATCCGGGACTTCGCGGTACCGCTGCCGATGACCGTCATCTGCGAACTCCTCGGCGTCCCCGACCTGGACAGCGCGCGCTTCCGCTACTGGTCGGGGGAGATCGTGGCCCCGCTGGGCACGGCGGGCCCGGACAGCCGCGTCATCGGCCAACTGACCGCGTACCTGGTCGAACTCGTCGAGGCCAAGGCGGCCGACCCCGGCGAGGACCTGCTCAGCGCCCTGATCCGGACCCGCGACGAGGACGGCGACCAGCTCTCCCCGGACGAACTGATCGGGATGGCCTTCCTGCTCCTGATCGCGGGACACGAGACGACGGTGAACCTGATCGGCAACGGCGTACGGGCCCTGCTGGAGCACCCGGAACAGCTCGCGGCCCTGCGCGCCGACCCCGAAGGGCTGATCGACGGCGCGGTGGAGGAGATGCTGCGCTACGACGGCCCGGTGCAGCACGCCACGTACCGCTTCGCCCTCGCCGACCTGGAACTCGGCGGGGTCACCGTCCCGGCCGGCTCCTCCGTCCTGGTCGCCCTCGCCGCCGCCGACCGCGACCCGGCCCGCTTCGCCGAGCCCGACGTCTTCGACATCCGCCGGACCGGGCCGGGACACCTGGCCTTCGGGCACGGCATCCACTTCTGCCTCGGCGCCCCGCTGGCCAGGATGGAGGGCCGCATCGCCGTCCGCGCCCTGTTGGAGCGCTTCCCGGAACTGGCCGAGGACCCGGAGGGCGGGCCGCGCGACTGGCTGCCGGGCACGCTGGTACGGGGTGTCACCCGGCTTCCGCTGCGCTGGTAGCAGGCCGCCGGGACCGCCCCGGCCGCCACGGCCCGCTCAGGCTTTGCGGGCCAGCAGCAAACCCTGCGCGGACCTCTCGTACCCGTCGGGTTCCCGGACCAGACGGGCCACCTCGGCGAGCCCGGCCCCGGCGAGCAGGGCGGCGATACGGTCGGGCGGGGTCCCGTACACGTCGAGGTCGACGGGATGGCCGTACGCGTGCTCCAGCCGGATCTGCTCGTCGCCCGCCTCGAACGCGACCAGCGCGTACCCGCCCGGTGCCAGCACGCGGGCGAACTCCGCGAACACCGGCGGGAGTTCCGAGGGCGGGGTGTGCACCGTCGAGTACCAGGCCAGGACCCCGCCCAGCACACCGTCCGCCACGTCCAGCGCGGTCATCGAGCCCACCTCGAAGCGCAGCCCGGGATAGGTCCGGCGGGCCACCGCCACCATCGCCGGGGACAGGTCGACCCCGAAGGTCCGTACCCCGAGCGCGTCGAGATGTGCCGTCACCCGTCCCGGACCGCAGCCCAGATCGGCGACCGCCCGGCCCCCGCCGCCCTCCTCGCCGCGCACGTACTCGGCGAACGCGGCGAGCATGGCCCGGTCCAGGGGCCCTTCGGCGAGAGCCGTCCCGAGCAGTCGGGCGTAGTCGGCGGCGACGGCGTCGTAGGAGGCCCGGACGGCGGTCAGGCGCGAGGTCTCTGTCATGCCCCTGAACAGTAGCCCGCCGGGCGCCGCGGCTCACCCCCCAGCCAGCGGATTGGGTAGTTCCGCCCACTGGTCGCCCGGGACGCCCGGGCTCAGCCGCATCAGGGTGAGCGCCTTGGTGGGCAGCGGACCGGTCAGCAGGGCCTCGGTGTCCGCGGTGGGGGAGAGTCCGGCCGCCTGGGCGAGGAGTTCGGCGAAGGCGTCGGCCGAGCCCGCCGTGGCGCCGAGCGCCCCCGTCACCAGCGACCCGAACAGCTTGCGCCGCAGGGTGCGCACGTCGTCGGTCACCAGCCGGCCCGACAGGGGCGGCACCGGCAGGCCGTGCCGCTTGAGCCGGGCCGGGCTGATCCGGATGTCGGCGAGGTCGCGGTACACCAGCCGGACCGGCGCCCCGGTCGCGGCGACCACGACCAGGAGGTTCTGCCCGTGGGCCTCCAGGGCCACCCCGAGGTCCAGGGCGCGCAGGCACACCGAGAGCGCGAGGCGGGCGAAGGCGGCCTGCCAGGCGGCCGAACGGGCAGGCGGGAAGGCGGCCAGCGCCGCCACCGGGAGCACCCGCTCACCGGCGGAGGCGTCCGCGTACACCTCCGGGGGCTCGCGCAGCACGGCCGCCAGGTCCGGGCTGTGCGCGCTCGCCGCGCCCAGGGTGCGGGTGATGTGCAGCCGGCCGTCGAGCCGCTCGCACAGGGTCTCGGCGAAGGCGGAGACGGCCGCCGCCGTTTCGACGGAGTAGACGGAGATGTCCCGTACGGAGGAGGTCAGCCGGGTGCTCAGCGCGGTCTTCACGTGCGCCCCGCCGAGCCGGTCCGCCCCACTGGTACTGCCCGCATCGCCTGCCCCGCCCGGCGCCGGCGCGAGGGTGCGCAGGGACATCAGCGGATGCGCCGGGAAACCGGCCCGGACCCGCTCGTGGGTGAGCACGTGCTCCGCCTGCCAGGGATGCACCGGGAGCAGCAGCCGCCCCCCGTCCCGGAGCCGGTCCGGCCAGTCGCCGGTGACCACGCACTCAGCAGCCGGTACGGCGAGCAGCCCGAGCTCCACCACGGGCCGGTGCTCCGGCGCGTACGCGAGCTGCTCGGCCACCGAGAAGCCGGGCCGGGAACGGCAGTTGGGATGGTACGGATGCCCGTCGACCACCCGCTGCTCCCACCCCCAGGGGGTCGGCGGAGCGTCCTCCTCCGCCGACCCCTCCTCGCCGCCGGGCCGGCCGGCCCGGGAGAGCGCCAGCGAGGCCGTGCTGTCGTCCAGCTCGGCGGCGAACTCCTTCCCGTACGGCACGTCCAGCGCCGCCATCAGCCGGGCTGCCTGCCGGTACGCCCTGCCGTCGAACCGCAGCTCGCCGACGTACGCCCCGGTCGCGCAGGGATCCGGAAGCGGGCCCTCCAGGCGCTTGCCCCCGTCCAGTGTGAGTACCAGACCGCCGGGCCCGAGCTCCCGGGCCACCACCCAGGGCAGGGGCTCGAAGGCCAATGCCCGCCACAGCCGGGTCAGCACGGCAGCCCGGGCGCCGCCGAGCGCCGCGGTGTACGCGGGTGTCAGCGCGGGGCGTACGGAGGCCAGCCCGGCGGCGACCGTGTCCTCGGCGGGGGAAGCGGGCGCGTCGGCGCTCGGGTGCCTGCTGCGGTCCAGGGTCCTGTTCCTCTCAGGGGTACGGGCGGGGGCACGTGGGTACATCGCCACGAAGTGATGATCAGGTCATCATCGCGGATACTGATGATCATGGCCGGTGATACGCCGCGCATCTCCGGCGCACCGGGACCGACCGATTGGAATCAGTGGACCTCACTACCCTCGCAGACGCATATGCCGCGACCCCGCTCCTGAACTGCCTGCTCAGGGAGGCCGCGGAGCCGGCCCCGGAACACGGCCTGGGCGCCCACCGGCTGCGCGGCAGCGGGCGGCTGCTACGGGTGCGGGGCGGGCGCCGCCCCGTACGGCCGGAGCTGCGCACGACGGACGGCTGGCATCCGCTCAGCCACACCGAGCTGGTCAAACTCACCTCCGACGAACTGCGCCAGTACACCGGTGTCTCCAACGACGAACTCCCCGTAGAAATGGCCGACAGCCGCGAGGCCGTCGCCGCACTGCTGACCGCCCGCGCCGGGGCCGAGCCTCCGCGGGACCCGTACCTCCGCTCCGAACAGTCCCTGGTCATGGGCCACCCGTACCACCCCGCCCCCAAGGCCCGGGGCGGCGCCCCGGCCGCGAGCTGGCTGCCGTACGCACCCGAGGCGCACGCCCGCTTCCCGCTGGTCTTCCTGGCGCTGCGCGAGGACCAGGCCGTGGAGGAGGGCGGCCCGGCCGCCGCCGCGGCGCTCGACTCGCTCGCCGACCTCCTCGACGGGCCGCGCCCGCCCGCCGGTTACCGGCTGCTGCCCGCCCACCCCTGGCAGCTCGACCTGGTCGGATCCCGGCGCGCGGTCCGCGAGGCCTTCGCCGACGGGCGGCTGCTGCGGCTCGGCGAGAGCCGGCTGCCCGCCTGGCCCACCGCCTCGATCCGGACCCTGCACGTGCCGGACCCTTCCGCCGACCTGTTCGTGAAGTTCAGCCTCGACGTCCGCATCACCAACGACGTTCGCCGGCTGTGGCGGCACGACCTGCTGACGCTGCGCCGCACCGACGCCGCGGCCGAGGCCGGCTTCGCCGCCCTGCGCCGCACCGGATCGGACGCGGCCTGGCTCGCCGACCGCGGCTACCGCACCGCGGGCTTCGCCTTCGAGGAGCTGGCCGTCCTGGTCCGCGACGGCCTGCGTGCGCACGTACTGCCCGGGACGACGCCGCTGCTGGCCGCCGCACTCGCCGAGAGCGACCCCGGCAACCCGCTGGCGCGCACCGCCGACCCGGCCGGCTGGTGGCGGGCGTACCTGCGCCAGGTCGTGCCGCCGGTACTGGAGCTGTTCGCCCGGCACGGGGTGGTGCTGGAGGCCCACCTCCAGAACACCCTGGTCGCCTTCGACGCGTCGGGCACGCCGGTGCAGGCCCTCTTCCGGGACGCGGAAGGGGTGAAGCTGTCGGCGGACCTGGACCGGGAGGCCGCCTGGCAGCGCCTGGTCTACTGCCTGGTCGTCAACCACCTGATGGAGATCGCGGGGGCGCTGGCCGAACGGCATCCGGACATCTCGCCGCTCGTGTGGCCCGCCGTGCGCGAGGAGTTCCTGCGCTACGACGCCACCCGCGGCCTCCCCGAGACGGCGGCGCTCCTCGCCGCCCCGGCCCTGCCCGCCAAGACCAACCTCCTGCTGCGCTGGACGCGGGCGGACGGGGCGGCCGCCCGCTACCTGCCGCTGCCGAACCCGCTGCGGGAGTAGGGCCCCGGACGGGCGGACGGGGCGGGCGTACGGGGCGGGAGGGGGGTGCGGGCGGGGGTGCGGAATCGGCCAAGGTGGGTCCCGTACTCACGACCCTCTCACCCAGAGGTATAGACCAATGCTACGTTGGTCGGGCAGACCGCGCAGTCCTTGACCACCCGTCAGAGGAGAAGCCATGCCCTCCCCTTCGCGGGGCGGCGGCCCGGCCGCCATGCCCAAGTACCAGCGGATCGCCGCAGCGCTGCGCAGCGATCTCGAGCGCGCCGCGCACGCCCCCGGCGGCCGGCTGCCCTCCGAACGGAGCCTGGCCGCGCGCTACCAGGTCAACCGCCAGACGATCCGGGCCGCGCTGCAGCACCTGCGCGAGGACGGACTCGTCGTCACCGGCCGCAGGGGCAGTCGCCCCGCAGGCGTCAGCTCCGCCGGTGTCGGCTCCGTCGGCGGGGTCGCCGCCGGAGCGCAGCCGGCCGCCCACCCGGCTCCGCCGGCCTCCGCGCCCGGTGAGAGCTGGCTCACGCTGGTCACCGTGCCGCCCTCGCTCGCCGCGCTCCTCGGCATGGGCGGCGGGGACCGCACACTGGTCCACCATCGGCGCGAAAGCGGCCCGGGGGGAGACGCCCGCCGGCACGCCGTCACCTACCTCAGTCCGGGGGTCGTCGCGCGGACCCCCGAACTGGCCCGCTACCGAGACCGGGCGGCCGCGGTGCGCGGCGAGGACCTCGGCCCGCTGCACCGCTGGCTCGAACGGGCCGCGGCGGACGGCCGGCTGGCCGAGACCATCACCATGACCCGCACCACACATCCCCAGGGCCCCTCGCCGACCTGCGGACTGACCGTCCGCCGCACCCTGCACGACTCCTCGGGCCGCCTGCTGGCCGTCACCGACCTGGCCTTCCCCTCCTGGGACCGCCTGACCTTCCACCGCGACCCCGCCGAGTCCGGCTTCCGCGTCATATAGCCGCAGCTCCCGGGGCGGAACTCCCGGTGAGTCCCTGTGCCCCGCCTCCTGGGCCCTGTCCGGGCGATCTTCGCGGGCCCGCGCCGCCTGGTACGGCACCTCGCCGCGTTGTCGGACCGCGCGAGTACGGCCGAGTACGAGCTGCGATCCTCCGCCTTGCGATGCACCGCACCAGACGACGCGGGCT